>NZ_LLYU01000030.1:0-28905 GCF_002049515.1 Marinobacter sp. tcs-11
TGTGGCCTGACGGCCACTCGGAGGTGGGTCAAAATTAATGGCCAGTAGTGGGTCACTTTAATTGGCCACTAACAATGGCCGACAGTTTACGTTGTGGAAGGCGCTTCAGAACATTCAACGTGGTTGATGACTTTAATCGCGAGGCATTGGCTATCGAAGTAGACCTGAATTTACCCGCTCTACGGGTGATACGGACACTGGATCGAGCCGCTGCTTGGCGTGGCTATCCAAAGAAGCTACGCATGGATAACGGACCGGAGTTTATCTCGACGGCACTTGCCGAATGGGCTGAAGAGAATGGTGTAGAGCTGGAGTTCATCAAACCGGGGAAACCAACCCAGAACTCCTACATCGAGCGCTTTAATCGGACGTACCGAAATGAAATCTTGGACTTTTATCTCTTCTCTCGGCTATCAGAGGTACGAGAGATTACCGATAACTGGCTACGCGAATACAACGAAGAGCGACCGCACGAATCACTTGGTGATCTGACTCCCCGCGAGTACCTGGTGATCCATGAGAAAGGGCTGGATAACTCTAAAAACCAGTGGCACTAAAACGGGGAGGTTTACAGGATGTAATTATTTTTTTTTGATTTTGACCACAATATGGCTGATCGCATTCGTATTTATTAGTAATCTAGAGCAAGATTGGCTCCAAGAGTTGAGGCATCGTCAGCACTGGCGCTGCACTTATTATGAGGCGAGACAATGAACTTAAACCTCTCTATTCAGAGAATGATCCAACTCACAATTGCACTTACCTTTACCGCGCTTATGCTATTGCTCTGGGTTACTCATACTCAGCTGTCCCACGCTCGGATGGGTATTTCGAATGAAGAGCGGCAAGTTAATGCCATCTTTTCGCTTAAAGATAGCCGCTACTACGTCGTACAGATTCAACAGCTTCTGACCGATGTCGGTGCAACTTTAAGTGATGAAGCAAAGGCTGAAGCAAATGAAAGCATGAAGGGCGCCCTCCAGAGCTTAGATCGTTTGATTCAATTTGCTCCTGAGTTGTCTGAAAAAGCCGAAGCGCTTAAGCAACAGGTTCGCGCCCTCCATATATCAGGCGTAAAGATGGCTGACGCCTACCTCCATCATGGTACCGATGCGGGCAACAAGCTTATGAAAGGCAGTGGAGGCTTTGATGATGCTTCAGCCGCTTTAGCAGCTAACCTAGATCAATTGGCGCAAGAACTTGACCATGAATTCGAGTCAGCAGTTGCCCACACGTTGTCATCTGCAACAGCAACTGAACAGACTCTACTCTGGGGAAGTATCAGCATAGCGATGTTTATCGTCGCTATCATGTCGTTGCTTTATCGCCGTACTCTGACACCGTTAGCCAAATTAGAACTATCAATGCATAACATCGCATCAGGCGCCAAAGACCTGACCGTTACGCTCGACGATAGTGGCAACGATGAAATCGCAAAGGTTGCTCGAAGCTTTAACCTATTTGTCAGCAATATCCGTGAACTGATTAACGAGTTCAATGAAAACACCTTCCAGCTTGATACCGCCAGTACACACCTTGCCAATGCGAGCAACCAGACGCTGACGGGGATGCAGCGCCTACAGTCTGAAACCGATCAAGTCGCAACCGCGATGAATCAAATGCAGGCAACCGTGCAGGAGGTCGCTAGTAATGCCGAGTTAGCCGCACAAGCAGCCAGGGATTCTAATACACAAGCGTTACAGGGTGATATCGTCGTAAAACAAACCATTGAGTCGATTAATGAGCTTGCAAATGGAGTTGAGCAGGCAGCTCAGGTTTTGCATAAACTTGAAGCGGATACGGATAATATAGGCACCATTCTGGATGTTATCCGTGGTATTGCTGATCAAACTAATTTGCTGGCTCTCAATGCCGCCATCGAGGCTGCTCGTGCTGGAGAGCAGGGCCGTGGCTTCGCCGTTGTTGCTGACGAGGTCCGCACTCTAGCTCAACGCACTCAAGAATCTACAGGCCAAATTCAGCAGATGATTATTCAACTGCAAAGTGGCGCAAAAGACGCTGTCTCGGTGATGCAGAAGAGTAGTGAACAAGCGTCAAGCAGTACAGTTCAAGCGTCGCAAGCAGGTGAAGCGCTGATCCAGATAACAGAATCCGTCGCAACTATCTCCAACATGACTACCCAGATTGCAACCGCTGCTGAACAACAAACGTCGGTAACCAATGACATAAACCGTAATATCGTCAATATCAGCGATGAGGCACGTCTTACTGCAACCAACGCGGGCCAGTCTAATGAGGCTAGTGGCCAGGTAGGTAGCTTGTCTCAGCAGCTTAAGAGCCAAGTTAGTCAATTCAAAACCGTTTAAGCGCAGGCGTTTTAACAAGCAGTAAAAGCAAAGCAATGCCACGATGACGTATATCGCCTGCCTCTCTGAGAACTCACAACGCCGTCAGTGACATGACAGCTAAGTTTTAGTGTTCTGCGATACCTGCCCTCAGCAGAAGGCCTGAATCATGAGTGCTTCGGTATCAGTGGGCAGGTGTTGCAGAACACTAAAACTAACCAGCCATTAGGGGTATGGTTAGATGCATTGTTTGGCCATGCTTGCTTCTTTCAGTATTCTGATGCCACCTCGAATGACAACTATAGAAATGATTGCCCCAATGGCCAGGTCAGGGAACCTGCTGCCGAAGAAGTAAACCAGACCGCCAGAGACTATTACCCCTGTATTTGCAATGACGTCATTCATCGAGAATATCCACGATGCTCGCATATGAACGCCTCCATCTCTATGACGTGAGATAATGGCTAAACAGCAGATGTTGATAGCAAGGGCAATGAATCCTATCAGCATCATCAGATAGCTTTCAGGGTCGCTACCCATCACGAACCTTCGGATCACTTCAAAAATCACACCTACACCTAGCACAACCTGCAAAACGCCGCTGATATGTGCCGCCGAAGATTGTTCTCGCAGTCCCTTGCCTACAGCAAGAAGAGCAACACCATACACTCCCGCATCAGCGAGCATATCAAGAGAGTCTGCAATCAGGCCTGTAGACTCTGCGACCAGTCCAATTGCCAGCTCCAATACGAACATCACTGCATTGAGCAACAGCAATGCAATAAGAGCTTTTCGTTCTAGCGTTTCAGCTTGATCTGAACCACAACTACAACCGGGCATTTGTTAATACGCTAATGAGAGTTTTTGATTTTATTGAAAAGGGTGTCGAACTCTTGCTGGTCTATATCGCCTCTTGCAAGTCGCTCCTTCAGGGTCTGAAGTGCAGAGTCATCTTCTGAGACGCCTGAATGTCCCATAAACGACCTAATCAGAAAAACTGCCAATCCAATAAGAATGACCCAAAAAAGAACCATTGTAACCCCTCCCCAACCCATCATCCAAGGCCCGTTCCACATGTGATCGTGCCACATAGCAGCCTCCTTTTAATTTGCTTTAATATCAATTAGGCCTGTCTAATATTATAGCTGTATCTCAGCTATTTTGGATAACCTATTCTGCAATAGATGGAGACTAGTGGTTGAACCCTTAAAGGCAGCAAAATGCCCGTTGCAGGCATACGGCCTGCGGTGGAAAGTGTCTGCTTTGGAGTATTTGTCTAACGAATCTGCCAACGAATATCAGTGATCTTTAACGTTCTGAAATGGGGCCAGTACCGGAAACTTCTTCATCCAACCAGTGGACACCGCTCAGCTGATAGGCCATCACTAAGAAATCCAACCAGCAACAGATCTTGAAGAGGTGCTCAGCGGGTCAGGATTCCAACCTCAGAATGCAAATAGCCGTTCTTTGTTACAACTTTGGCGCTTGTGTTTGCGCAGACTGATTGGAGCCAAAGGTTCGCGGACGCGACACTTGGGCCGGAGGCCCTTCACCTCACCTTCGGTTTTTTGATGTATGGGGTCATCACGGTGTTTTTTGCCGGACTAACCCTGATGACCGGAGGCGGCCTAATTATTGGTGGTTACCGGCTGTACATAGACAGTCAAACATCTGCGTAAACCGTACTGGAATTCGCGCCCTGCGATTCAGTATCTGTAAAATATGCTCAACGACATTTACGCCCGAGTTCGGATATCACAATAGGAAGACGGTCAAAGATCGTTGCAATAGTTTGTTACTGGAGAGGTAAGCATGACTAAGAAGATGAAACCAGAGGTGATTAAGCGTTTCAAGATCCGTTCCTATATTTGCCTTGGGACGCTGATGACCATAGGGGTAGCCTGGATGCTCTGGAATGCCTTTGTGTTCGCAAGCAGTCCTGAGTTTTCCGCCAACGAAAAAGCAGACTTCACAATGGTTCAAAACATCCTAGATGGTGGCCCTATTTACTTTCTGGTGGCCACGATTCTGGCGTCTCTCTATTTTCGGATACGACTGGTAAAGCTTTCTTTGGACCCACGAAACCTTGAGCACTCCTAAGCATTGGAATTCGGCTACATGAATAAGCACGACCAACGCGGGATGTTAAACACGAGCTCAACTGCATCTGTATCTAACTGGTCCTGGGATGACTTCAGTGAAGCGATTGGGTACTTGGCGAAGGAATATGCTGCGACAACACCATTACGTGATTTGCGCGCCGACCGTACAAGTCGCTTTCAGGTAGCCTGCGAAGTAGCTGAAATCGAATGCGCTTTGAATGCTCGCTTCCACCCAACAAGCTGGGGCGGGAATGATGCACTTTTCCACCATCTCACCAATCCAGGTAGCAGATATCTGGACAGAGTGATCATAGGCATCATCGAGTGTACATTACTGGAAGCTGAAACAGGCTATCCGTGCAAGCCCAACCTCATTAGCGTCAGTGGGCTCGATGACATGGTGTATCCAATCATCCTACCGATTATTAAAGATCGTAGTCGGCAATTCACACAACCGAGTTGATGCAGGAAGTTCGGCCTGACCTGGTGCGCTTGAATCAAACTTAGAACACTGGAAAACCGTATGCCTAAGCGCTGCTACCCGGTACGGGAGACCGAGCAAAGGCCAGAGCCTAATTACTACTAACCGCGCTACGGACGTACAACAATGATATTTGCAACATCACCAAAATAGTTGTCATGGGTACGCGTATGGCATACACTGGAAGTGATAGCACTATATGTGGGAGAACAGACCATGAGAGCATCACGAAACATCCAGAGCCACGACAGCCGGACCCACGACCGGGGCGTAACGCGAAAAGCAAACCAGGTAAACGTCATCAAAATGCTGCTTGCAGTTACCCTGTTCATTGGCGCCATCATGGAAGTGGATATGCCACAACCAAAAGCCGCCAGCAGCATTAAAATGAACCTGGATTGCCCCTTAGTCAGCGAAACAAGAATGGACAACCAGGGTGCGTACAGCGTGAGCAAGCAACAGTGCTTCTGGCAAGCCAGCCTTTAAGAAGACAACCGGAATGTTAAAAGACAGCAAAAGCCTTTGGGGCACGCCATCCAGGCAGCCGGCCACCGATCAACAACGGCAAGTGGTTAACGCTATGGTGGCTGGCGGAGATCATGTGTGCATCGCATTTGCCGGTTCAGGCAAAACCGCCACCGGCGTGGAGGTGGCCCACCACATGGCGGGGCCCGGGTGCATGCTCATGTTCAACCGAGCCGCCAAAGATGACGCAACTCCCAGAATGCGGGCTGGTGTTGCAGTGAACACCGGGCACTCGCTGGCGTACCAACACGTAATTGAGCCCAGCGCAGGCTACCAAGCTAAACTCGAGGCTGAGCTGAACCCGGAAAACGGCCGAAGACTCAGCGCATCACTGATTGCCCAGATTCTAAACCTGGGCAGCACCAGTGACCCCGATATCCCGGCCGCCAGCCAACTGGCCATGGCCATCCTCAAAACCATTGAGGCCTTCCAAATCAGCCGAGAGCGGGAGCCCGGCCCCGAACATGCCCCATTGGACGTGCTACCACTGGCACTCCGCAGCCCCGATGCTGACGAAAGAGCCCACGAGGTTTGCCAACGAATCGCCGAACACGCCCGGGCGCTATGGCAACGGATGATCAACGAGCGCAGCGGCATCCCAATTACGCATGACACCTATTTGAAGATCCTGCAGCTTCGGGAACCCTATTTCAGCTTTGACTTCTGGATTCTCGACGAATACCAGGACACCACACCCGTCGTGGATGAACTGGTTAACCAACAGGAAGGCCAGAAACTTTATATTGGTGATCCGTACCAGGCCATCTATTCCTGGCGTGGAGCCATAAACGCGCTGGCAGGCCCAATAGATCGCGGTCTTCCGGTTCATTACCTGACCGACTCATTCCGCTATAACCACCAGATCGCCGGCATGGCCACCCTGATACTAAGAGCACTGGGCGAACCGGTACCAGTACGCGGCCAACCCAGGAATTTTATTCACCGGCGTGCCGATGACAACCACACCATCATCTGCCGAACAAATCTCAGTATCCTGGTACGCGCCGGCGAGCTCATTGTTCGCGGTAGCCCAGTATTCGTGGATGGCGGCATACCAAAATCGACTTACCAACGCATTGAATCAGCGCTGGCGCTTTTCCAAGGCCGCCCAAACGATGTCCGGATATCCACGCTGAGGCAGATGGGATCATGGACCGCCTTCGTCGATTACGCTCGAGGACTTGGAGAGCGCGCAGACGATATGATGAACCTGATTGCCCTGGTTGAGCAGTACCAGAGCCAACTTCCCGTTCTCATTGATACACTCAAACGCCGATTACCATACCGGAATCCGAGAAAGCCAGGCCAAACAACCCTGATCACAGCCCATCGATCGAAAGGGCGCCAGTTCGCACACGTTGAACTGGATCCGGATATCGGCCTTCCAGGCGATTTGATGATCAAAATCCAAAATCAGGCCCCGCTGCAGCCGAAGGAACGTGAATCCCTGCACCTGCTATACGTTGCCCTGACCCGGGCTGAGCTCAGCCTTGAACTACCCAAGCGAATTAAGGAGAACCTCAAACTCCTGCATGGCTGGTTTAACCGCGGTACCGATACAGCCGAGACCTTCACAGCAAAAACCACCATCCCCTTACCCAAAGCTCACGCACAAACCGCTCAACGCGCACGCACCGAAGCCTTCATACGAGCCCACCGACGAACCGATTGATCAGAATTCGGGGTTGACCAGGGAAAACTATAAGGGTACGCTATACGCATACCCTATAAAACCCTGTTGCCCGGAGTTTGATCATGACCCGACTCGCTGAAACTGAAACATACACCGACCGAGCAAAGAATCGGTACCACAAACACCCCCTATACAACGCCATATGGGTGGCCGACGCAGAACAGCGCATGAACTTCCTGCCGGCCTACTTTACCCACCAATACCTGGCTTTCGAACGGGCGGTCTTCCATATGGCTGACGGGACCATTGAGGATTCCCACGGTTACTGGGAGTACGCCCTGACCGCAGACGGTATTCCGTTTGTTTACCCGGCCTACAAAGTCATTGGCGATGACCTAAGCATCCGGATGTCAGTGAGCAACGCCTTTGGCGACAACACCCAGGAGCTGCATCCCGTGTTGGCAGGCATTCATACAACGATGCTGGCGGTACTGGCCATGATGCACGCCGTCGACAAGCTGCAGCTCAGCGATGAAGAAGAGTCACTACTCCACGACCGATACCACCAGCTGCGAAACCTCGGCCTCAAGCTGGCGAAAGCATCGGGAGAAGATCAATCCAGAGCGTTCTTCGTGCTTATTGATTGAATAGATCGCGACAACCAACCACCAACTCAACGTCTCTGACAGAAAAGGATCTATCACATGAACCCGGAAACTCATCAACACACAGCCACCCCCAAACTGTTCGATACCCCGAGCGGGCTCGGAGGCTCATTCACGGTGAGAGTGCTCGAAGAGCTGGAAGAAGGAAAGGTGCACGTCCAGATCTGGATGCCCGGGAATCCTGACTTCCACAGAAACACGTTCGTCACAACACGCGATGCCCTGAAACCAACTCGTCGACATAACCGGTGACCGGAAGGCCCCGCGGGGCCCGCTCGCCGAAGGAGAGAAAGCCATGAACCTGCCAAGCGCAATCAAACAACGTAAAACACCGCCCCTCAAGCGCCTGCGTGCCGGCCGGAAACTCTGCCGCATGCTTACGGACGCCATCAACATCCCGGTTGATAGCACCCAGAAGCGACACCCCTTCGGCCAGGCCTTAATGCAAATGCGCAAGGATGCCGGTATCACTAACCGGTACCAGTTTGCCGAGATCCTGGATATCACCGATCAGACGCTTCAGAAACTTGAGCAACAGCCTCTCAAATCCGGCAGCGCTCCGCTGATCAAACTGCTGGAAACATTCGGACTGGCGCTGACGCTGGAGGTCCCGGACCTGGATACCACTTTGGGCCACCCAGAACTCTCCCATGCGTTCTTTGCGGTCCGGTGCCGTAACGCTGACATGACACAGAGAACCCTCGGAGAGCTGAGCGGCGTTGCCAGGACGACCATTCAGAACTTTGAGAGCGGAAAGCCCGTCAAGCTATCCGTGCTCCTAAAACTGGCCGAAACGCTCGGGGCCCGGGTGCTTGTTGTCCAGGCTAGCCAGATCACTACAGCGGTTCCGCAGGATGAGCAGCTGGCGGCCGATCAGGCGAATGACCAGATTGACGATTCCCCGGCCGGTACAGAAGCGGACGGACCCATTGTTGTAGACCGCTACGCACCTTCGCTTTCCGAGATGCTTCGGATGACAAAGCCGGGGGCAGACCAGGCGGACGCCCAGAAAGCCGAGAGAATCCGCCGCGCCAATGTGAAGCGCGCCCCGTGGTACTGGGAAGGCGCTCGCCGACGCTGGGAGGTAAAGAGTGCCTAGACTCACCCGAATAGCTCCAGCCACAAAAAAGCCCGGATTACCCCTCACACCAAAGGTAACCCGGGCTTTCTTATATGCGCCCGATTAATTGCCGGCTTCAATCAACCAACTGATCAATTTCAGCGCGAAAAAGAGGATAACCGCCGCCTTAAAGAACCACCACGCCATTTCTCGCAGCGCCTTGTCATAGAGGAAAAGCGCCACACCAACAACCCAGAACACACCCCAGGCCACATCGTCCCCAAACATCACACGAACAACCAGAGCAATCAGACCGGCAATAGCCGCAATTCCGCCCACCTTGAGAAAGGCAATCACTGTCTGCTCGTTTGCTCGCTGATCCCGCTCCATATCCTTCATTTGCAATCTCCTGATTTCACGACCGAAATCCCGGCCGACTAGGTTCAAGTATTCCGAAAAAGGTGATGACACCGATTGAAAAAGGTACGCCATACGCGTACTATATATTATACACCAGCTACGGAGACCGCAAGCATGTTAGCTACCATTGAAGCCCAACCAATGACCTGGGTACCAAGCGCTCAAGCCCCTACCGCTTTTGCTGCAAAATGCCAACACGCCATCGACGCGATTAAGCAAGCCGTCCGTAACGTCAAGATTACTACGGTGGCGTGCTCTTGGGGCAAAGACAGCAGCGCCGTGCTCGCGTTAACCCTGGAAGCCTGCCGCCAGCTGGCCGAGGAAGGCATCATCGCCCCAGTCCGAATCATCACTTCCGACACACTGGTAGAGAATCCCTCACAAGCCAAGCTGAATGTTCGGATGTCGGTCCGGGCCATCGAGTGGGCTCAAGAGTTGGACCTGGACGTAAAGCAGGAGTGGGTAACGCCAGATCCGATTAACCACTACCTGGTGGCCCTGATTGGGGGGCGGAGCGTTGCAAGCGTCTCAGGCTCCGATGCGACGTGCAGCGTCGACCTAAAGATCCGCCCAATGAACAAGGTTCGCAACCGCTACGCGAAAATCTATGGAGCGCACAACATCCTTACCCTGATTGGCACTCGTCACGACGAAAGCGAACAACGCAACAGAGCAATGACCGCGCGCGGCGAAAGCGCAACAAGGCCAACCATCAGCGACAACGGAAGCCTGACCCTTTCCCCCATCGCGCACTGGAGCGAGTCTGACGTATGGCGTCTGCTCAATGGCTCACCACGGCAAACCGGATTCGAAACACTGGACTTTGCACCAACCATTGCCCACTACGAAGCGATGGGCCAGGAGACGTGCCACACGCTGTCTTTCAGCGACTCACTCAAGGCCGCAAAAAGCCCCTGCGGAAGCGCCCGGGGCGGCTGCTTTATCTGTCAGAAGGTATCGAAAGATCATTCGATGACAAATATGCTTGACCACTCCCCTCACTACGAGCCGCTTGCGCGCCTTTCCCGCGTCATTCGCGCCGGCCACTGGGTACCGGAGAATCGCAGCTTTCTCAGCAAAACCGCCGACGACCAGAACCGCATCCGCATCTTTTCCAACGCCTACTCGCCCGACTGGACCGCAAACCTGCTCAAATGGGTGTTGACCATCGATGCCCGGGAGGACGATCGAGCCGCAGCCATGACAGAAAAGCGTGGCAAGCCTGTCGAACGTCGTTTCCCCCGCCTACTGCAGCCAGAGCATGAAATGCTGATTGCGTTCATGTGGGCCCGGTATGGCGTTCAAGAGCCCGGCCGTTTCATTCGAATTAAAGAAGCCATTGCCCAGGGTAAGCGCTGGAACCTCCCCACTGACGAAGAAATTGATGCACTGGAAGCCAAGGCCAACAAAAAACTGATGGGGAAAACGCTCGGCCACCTCCACAGCCGCATCCCGGTGACCAAGCCAGAAGCATACCGGGACAACTGGCGCGATATGATCGATCCGGAATCCATGTGTGCACCGGACCTGATGCGTACCGAAAGCGGTGAGAGAGCGACCTATGCCAGCGGCAAAGGCGCAACCCATGACACAATCGCAGAGTCAGACACCATTGAGTGTGACCTGAGCTCACTTCGGGAAGCCGACGGCTCCCTGGGAATCACATACCACGACTTCCTGTGGTGGATGGAAATGGAACAAGCCGAAGGCACGCACACACATAACGATGAAATGAACTTTTTGGTCCGCAACGGGATCATTCGAGCGCGTAAGGGCTATCAAAGTACGCTTGCCGCATATCAGCATTACAATCTGGTGTTACACGATCTCCGCTGCCGCAGCCCCATAACAACGCTGGCGGACCTTCTCAGCCATCCGGATTTTGAGGCAGCGCCGGGTACCCAAAAGACGCGCGCAAGCCAGCCGAAAACCGAACAACTGGCCCTTCTCTGAACCCAGAGAAGAGCCAGGCCGATGGAGGTGGACCCGCCAGCCAGCCAGTCGATTCCAATATACTGTGTGATACACAAAGCAATTTCGCTTGCCAGCCAGCAAACGGACAGGAATCACCATGGACTACCTCAAACCTTCACAGGCGATTGCCTTAGCCACGCTTCTCATGATCACGGGCACCACACTCTCCGGATGCGAGTGGGACAACTCCGACGACTATGACTCCACCCCCACAACGGAAGATACCGAGACCCCGGACGGAAGCACCTCCGGGGAGACTGGTACCGACGCACCCGACAATCAAAACAACGATGGCGAACCTGACGAAGACACGACACCACCCTCAAACCAAGACACCCTGTTGTCTGGAACCATCACAACCACAGAGGCTATATCTAACGCCCTGATCTGCATCGACGAGAACCAAAACGGATCCTGTGAAGACGAGGAACCGCAAACCACATCGGACGACACTGGGAAGTGGTCAATAACCGGCCCCAGCGGCACAACCATTGACCCAAATGCCAGCATTATAGCCACCAACAACGGCTCAACCGCAGTGATGGCGGAATCTGGTGAGCCGGCTGACTGGAACTTCACGCTCTCGTCACCGGTACCCGGGGCAGGAATGGATACAGAGAATATCTCCTTGTCACCAATCTCCACGCTGGTGCAGACAGAAGAAGAATCCTCCCCCCTGATCACACCGGACATTGCACTGAAGAACGTGGCCAGCCAAATCGGGACCACGGAAGAGGCCTTGCGCTATTACGTCAGTCCGCCAGCCGACGCGAGCCCGGCAGAGCTTGCGGAATATGAACGCATCGCCCGGATTGCCATGGCAGCGCACGAGCTGGCCCTGGCGATCGACCTGCAGATCCCTGACAGCGAACGCGCGGAACTCGACCCGAAAGAACTCAATCAGCGAATCTTTGATCAGGTGAGCGACGCACTCCCGACGCTTACCCAGGACATCAACGAAACCATGATTGAAGACCCGGACGCTGAGACCTACGAGCCTGGTGATCTCATATCAAGCCCGGAATACGACGACTGGAGAGTGCCGCCTTCGACCGAACCACCCACCCCCACGGAAACCGAGTTTGAGGCCCGCGTGGCAACTGCTGAGAACACGTCCCCGTATTTCACGAAAAGCGGGTTTGAAATCTTCCCGATTCCGAATAGCCAGCTCTTTGACTTCGAACTACTACCGAACGACCTGCGCCCCGGGCAACTCTATTACGAGGCTCGCCGGAGGGTGATCACCCAAACTGACGGCGACGCCGCGGAAATGGATCTGCAGATTGCGGTACCAAGGAAAGCCTGGGGAGAAACGTCCACCACGTTCCAGGTAATTTCTGAATCATGGTGCGGAACCAGCCTGTTCGACTGCCAAACCCTTCGATCCCGCCCTATCTACCTGCGCGCACTTACCTGGACCGGATTCAGCTTCGCCACCAAGACCATCCAGCTCGGCCACAAAGGAACCCAAAATGTACTGGTGATGAACGAGCTTGGAGACCTGGTTGCCTCATCCCCAAGCAATGGATTCTCGACCAGCATGACACTCCGCGAACTCTCATTGGACGGTCTTGATGGGAGGGACGCGCTCAAGGAATTAACCGGTATAAGTGTTCCAGAGACCGCCAGCTGGTCCTTTGGAGGCGAAGCGAAGGCCTACACGTTCACCGAAACCCTGACCAGCGATGTAATCCTGTCTCAATGGCCAGCGGGCGGTACCGGCAACCTCTGCCCATCGCCCGGCTTACCTGACGCCTCGATCACTGGCAGCTGCAACCTCGTGTACGGTGAGTCCGGGAGAAGTACCGGAATGCCAGCTCATACGTTTGCCGATATCCTGTATCCGGTTTCTGAACAGACAACGACCTATAACGGAACCTTTGAGAACGGAAAGCCTGCGGACGCCCTACTCCTTTCAGGGCCCACCCCGGAGCCTTATGTCGCCCGCCTGTTTGGGAGCAGCAACGACGAAGAAGGCATCATTGTCATCGATCGCCTGACCGCAAATGGTTGGGAAACCATCTCGCTCACAGGCCGATGGGAAAAGACCATCGCCCCATTCCCTCGGGTTGAGCTATTCCTACCGGGGGGCCTCACCTATACGGATGCCCGTATTGGTTTCCACCTCGGACGCGCCTACCTCTTCGAACGACAAGGATATCTGCGGCACGGCTGGTCGATAAACAAAGAGATCAACCTGGACACACTGTTCAACCGGAAACAGATCAAGTTCCTGATGAACCAACAGGCATTCAACGAAACCGTTGCGGGACTGGAAAGCGGGGGCATCCTGGTTGAACACCCGTTCTACTCCGCGATCATTGATGCTCAGGAAGAAGAAGCGGCGAAAAACGATAACGAATAACCAAACCCTACATTTTTGGGCCATCCCGAATAGAGGCTTCGACTATTCGGGATTGGCCACCACCCTCAACCCTCTATGATGGCTATACGACAACCAATGAGCGCCGTGTTCGCCATGACCCACCAGACTCAACCGACGACCTGGACCAATCAGGGACACTTTCGACCGGACGACCCAACCCCGGCCATAGGCCTTCGGGTTGTCCGGGGGGCTCTGGTACCCGCAACGCAAGACGACCAGGAACAACTCAAACGACTCAACCTGTCACTGAACCAGGTCATTCACGCTCAGGTGGACTTCCAACGCACTCCCGCAGGCCTCAAAAAAATACACCGGCTGGGCCAACTTCTAGTCGAAAACTGCGAAATGTTCGCCCACATGGATTCCCACCAGGCGATCAAGGTTCTACAAAGCCTATCCGGCGTTGGCTGCGATGTTGTAAGCGTTCCGGCCGGGACACTGGCAGACCTGACCGGCCGAGAGTGCAAAGAGGATCCACGGAAACTCATTACGGTTTTCCAGCCATGGTCACTCTCGCCACGAACAATGTCTGGCGCCCAATTCGCGAGGCTGTATGACCAACTGTGCCGCTACATAGCCACAGATATATGGGAGCACTGCCCACCCGAAACGATCAACCACTGGGTAGAAGCACTACCAAGCTCCTGCCCGTAATTATCAGGGAGAACCTTCAAATGCCACCTCACCAAAGCAAGCCGATCATGCCCACCGAAAAGCAATTCCGGAAAGCACACAATCGACTGGCCGCAAAAATCGCAGCAGACAAAATGCAGGGGATTGAGAGATCAAGCGGGACACTGGCAATCAGCGATCCCGTAATAACACCATTTCTGCAGGCCATGAAGGAGGCAGGTTACACGCCAAAGGTAGGCGCCAGAGGAAGCCTGATAGTGGATCGGTGTGCCCGCTGCTCGAAGAATAGTGCCTATACGTTTCGCGACGCACAGCGAGATTTTCGGGCCTGCGCCAACTGCAGGGATTTAACGTAAGCGCAATGAACTTATGATCAGCGCTAAAGCCCCGGTGAGCTTCACCAGGGCACCCATCCCCATCGATGCAGAATCAACTCCGGCGAGGAAGAGTAACGTACCCATCAAGCCCATCCTCCCCAATTGGCAGCACGCCGCGGCCTTTTTTGTGGCGAACATGCATCACCACCATTATGGCGAGCCAGTTCATGGCAGCCACGCCCAATACGGCAGACACCACCTGAAAAAACGGTACATGAGAGAGCGCAGGTATCTCAGTGAATTGTGCAACCAACCCCAACAGAAAGGCCTGGAGCACAATGGGAACGCCAGAATACAGCACCGCCAACAACGACAGAGACCACCAATAGAAGTTACCGCTTAACCGGACGCTTTTTGATTTCGAGCAGCCGGCCTTCATCATCGTATCGCATGGAACCCAGATCATAGCCTTGCTCATGAAGAAAACTGAGCAACTGGGCGCAGACAACATCATTGACGCTGGCGCCACGAGAGTCCTTGTGATCATCAGGCAACATCTTCCGGTTGATCGGACCACGAGCCGCGCGCCGAGTCCGAGTCCCTTCCTCACCCAGACAGAACCAGCGAGCCACTTCAAACGGTGAGTAGGTTTCTTCCAGGGTGCCGATCGACTCTCTAAAGCGCTGATTCTTGATCTTCTGTTCCATCTTGCATGCCTTCTTCAAGCTTGTTTATCCAATGTACGCTAATAGTATCACCCGCCATCAGAATGAACAGAGCCAGAGGCATGCGCGAATCCCCATAGCTGGCTCAAAAAGCCCTTTTTTATATGGTTGCAATAAAACTAGAAATATCCAGAAAAACATTATGTTGCGGCCATTTCATGGTTGAAAAAGGTACGCCATCCGCGTACTATAAAACACATGGAGGGCTTGCAAATGACCACAGAAAAAAAGCAAATCGCACTATTCGACATCACTGACGCACCAGATCCCCGGGACAAGTTTGGCGAGATCGACCTGCACAGCTACGACCACTACATCGTGGCCATCAGCGGCGGAAAAGACAGCGTGTGCTGCCTGCTCCACCTCCTGGAGAACGGCGTACCTCGCAGCAAGATCGAACTTTGGCACCACCGTGTCGACGGCGGGAAGGACGAGCCACGCGTCTGGGATTGGCCCGTTACCGATGCGTACCTGGAAGCTCTGGCCCGGGCGTTTGAGCTGCCCCTGTACTACTCCTGGAAGGTGAACGGCATCACCGGCGAGATGATGCGACGAAACGAGCTGACCAAGCCGACGTGCTTTGAAGTACCAGGTGGACACACCGTCACCACAGGCGGTAACCGCGGCCAGGAAAGCACCCGTCGCATGTTTCCGGCCATCAGCCCAGACATGTCAAAACGATTCTGTTCAAGCTATACAAAAATCGACGTTGGCTCCAAGGCACTGACTGGCCAGACCCGCTTCTGCAACAAGCGCACATTGTTCATCACAGGCGAGCGCGCAGAAGAGAGCGCTAACAGAAGCAAATATCTGCGCTTCGAGCCGCACCGCAGCGACCGCCGTGAAGGGCGACTGGCACGCCACGTTGATGCCTGGCGCCCGGTTCTGGACTGGTCTGAGGCCGATATCTGGGCTTGCATGAAGCGCTGGGGGGTTCAACCACACCCTGCCTACATCCTTGGCTACTCTCGCTGCAGCTGTGCCTACTGCATCTTCGGCAGCGCCAACAACTTTGCCACACTGCGCGAAATCGACGCACAGGGCTTCCACCAGATGGCCGCTATCGAAGATGAATTGGGCCACACCATGAAGCACGGCGCCTCACTGCATCAGGTAGCGGACGCCGGCAAGCCCTACGCGGCAGCAACACCGGAGCGCGTGGCACTGGCCATGGGCACTACCTACGACCAACCCATCATCGTCAGCCCGGATCAGTGGGAACTCCCCGCCGGCGCCTACGGCGTGAATGACGGGCCGCAATAAGCGGTCCGCAACCCACTACCGGAGAACGACAATGCTCAGCAGTCCCGAACGCTTGACGACCCAACGACCAGACCAAAAGCCCGCAAATGACGCCGAGAACCGATCCCCCTGGGTGAGCTTCAAGAATCGGCCGGCACCCAAGAGGGGCGAGCGAGTACGCGTGTACCGAAACCTTAACAACGGCCAATACTCCGTTCGGGCGCTTCAAGGCCCGCACAAAGGCCTGGTATTGGGCTATGCGCCAGCCATAGAGCTAACCGATGCGAACCTGATCGTGCGAGAGAAAACGCGCCTGAAAGCTGTTGAGCAAGGCGTTCGGAATGTCCACGCGTGGTCAGAAGGGATCTTCGAGAGCTGCTGCGATCATCCGCCAGCCTCCGTAACGACAAAGCAGCTAAGGGTCACCTATTTCCCGTTCATTAAGTCGCACTTCTTCCTGAGAAGCCGGCCAGACCAGACAATCACTCGAATCGATCACGCCTGGGCCTATCAGGCAGACATCTGGCTGAGCGCCCCACCCGCGCCGCAGAAGCCGATCGGGGATTGATTTTTTATACTACAGTCCCTATCATGATTCTAAGGTCAGAGCCCGCAAGCCCCTGATCTTATTCTATGTGTAGTGTAATCCTCCGGTGCGAGAGCACCATATTCTCACAGGTGTCACGTGCATCTCCTGGCCCAACCAAACCGGTTGGGTTTTTTTTGGCCTCCCAAAAGAGCGCGCCGCCAGCGGCAAGCGCGACCTGGCCTGCGCCCAAGCAGGCCAGTCCAAGCAATCTCTGTCCTTCAATCGCAACGCGATTGCCTCAAAGCAAAAAGAGCGTAGCGCAAAAGCAACAATACACTCTGCCAAGCATCGCCAAACGCCACTAAACAGCTTTCATTGCGGATTCGTTTGATAAACTATCCACAGATCACATACGGCTTTTTAATCTGTTTATGCCAATCGCACGGCACATCAACAGCGCGAGACACATACGATGCCAACCACGACAAATATTCACATGCTGATGAAAGGCGAATCCGAGCTAGTCAGCGTTACTTCGACACTGGACGACATTGAGCGCGAACAAGCGAAGACACCCGGCCTCAGAGCCTACTTGAATGTTGATCCACTGGTTGTTGCTCAGTTTCTGGATGGCCGGATGCCATGGCAGGTCATTAAGTCAGACGATGCATGGCAACAGATCGCTCCCGCCATTAAGACCTTCCACGATCACATATCGGTGTACGAAGAAGCGGACACCCTCAGCACATACCACTCAATTCCTATGGACATGCCACCAGTCATTGCTCGGGAGCGCGGAGCAATAATGGAGAAGCATCCACAAATTGCCGATCTTCCGGCCGCTATCGAGATAAGCGAAATCATCATGGCTGCGAATAATCGCCGCCCCAAAAATGCCGACCTTTTCCGCCCAGAGTCCCGCGAAAAGACCTGGGCAGACCTTTACTCCATCGATCAGAAGCATTTGAGAGACCTAACCAAAACCATGGAGCATCAACTGATTGGCACAAGCCAGATCACCGGTCTCACCATGGACCTGGCCCGCCAGCAGGTAAGAGAGCTCCAGTTTGTCCGTGATGCACAGAACGATGACGACGTTCGCGACGCACCCAGCCTTTAATCCGGGAGATCAACATGCCAATTAATAAACGAACGCTGAATGAACTGGTCTCCCAGGTAAACATGACCGACCCACAAACAATCGACCGACGAACACTGGCACGGCAGATTTCAACGGCACTGTTTATGGCCCAGGAAACGGCCATCCCCTTCGACAGCTTTACCGTTAAGGTGCCGACAAGTAGTGACGGACGGTCAGATATGTCGTTGCTGGACCCGGCCCCAACACCTCGACACCGCCGACATCAGTTAATTCAGCAATATCAAAGAATGCAGGGCGCCTTAAACGATCTCGTGGAGCCAGAAAGCAGCCTTACCTCGAAAGTCGTGGTAACCAACATAGCCAGAGCATTTCAGAATTCGGTCAAAGTGCTAAAGGAGGTTTCCGAGCACGATCAGGAAAGCGTGGCCTTTCTTCCGTTTACACAGTCAGCAATCGGCCGGAAAAACCTCGCGCGGGCTATCGCACTGGCGAAACAGCAGGTTGGCATGCGCCCAATGGAAGCCCGACCAATCATTGACGCTGAAATGACACTGGCGTACCAGGAGGATCTTCAGAAATATCTCGATGAGCAATTCCCGGTAACAGGAAATGATGTCGCCAGGCCCAGATTAAACGAACGGGAGACCCTGATTCTTGCCCGGGAGTTCTACGAGGCGCTGGACGACCATGGCGACCTCGAAAAAGCCGCCCAGAGCATCAATGCGTTTCTGGTGGCAAGCGCCCGAGATATGCGATTTGATCTTCCGCTCATTGAGGGTGTGGCCACTCCCGAATACTGGCAACAACGCATTGTTGAAGGATTTGAAAACGCACCGCTTAGGGAAAGCTTCAACGAACTCATTGGCGCACCAACTCTGCGAGATCGTCTTCCCGTAGAAGCCGTGCTGCGAACACTGATCGATGCCGGTAAAAGCACCGAGTTCAACAATATTGAACCGACAATTCACTACCTGGATACGGATAGCCAGCTGGACTATGAACGGCTGATGAAGCTGGGTAACACGGAGGACAACCTTGTTCTGGTTTTTCAGGATGAACGAGGCCGCCCAGCCATCGCCACGGAACACAGCGCAGCCTCGGACAACCTGATTCGGGTATTCCGCCCTGAACACAACCCCATGATCGTCAGCTCGCCCAGGGGCACTGGGCAGGAACTTGAGGAAGCCGCTCAGAATCGTCTCGCCATTTTAAGCGACGCATCGGACAACCTACCGCCTAGCTTCAACCCAGAAAAAACGGCTGAGAAGCTTAGTAAGCTGGAAACCCGTTGGCGCAATGCCGTCAAAGCTCACTTGCCTGACGACACGGTAACTTTTGGCGATCAGCTCGCCAGCATTCAAACCGGCATCCGCGAAGTTGCCAAAGAAGTTCTGGTACCGGGCTTTGGTGGTGACGCAAACAAAGCCAACCTGCAGAAGCTCACCAAGCTCTGTGCGCTAACCGGGTATAGCGAATTGCGATCCACGAAGCTGACCTTGGGCCTGCCGGCGTTTGTCGGCTCTCGGTCATCGGCTGATCGACCCGACAGCGAAATCGTATTCACCGAACGCCCAGGCGAGCCTGAGAAATGCGATATCAGAATCAGGCGGCCGGAGGGCGAAACCCTGAAAGTCATTGCGGCCGTTCAAAAATCAGAGGCGAACCCAAAAGCCATAAAAGCTGCAGTTGAGTTCGGCAAAACAACCAGCCTCGCCAACCGAGCCTTCCCCGTGGGAATGGTGAGTTACGAAATCGACGATCTCGGTACCAAAGCCCTCAGTGCTGGCCACTGGCTATCAGAGGACGCGCGCGCACGTTGCACGGAAATCCACACCAGCGCCCTACCCTTCTTAAAATGGAAAGGCGAACCACTGTTCAAAGACAACTCCTACCGTGATGCTGACGAAGCCAGTCGACTCATGGCATCCACTGTTGCTTTGCTGCACGGGCAAACACTGGACGACCAGGAAGCAACCGTCGCTGGCGATCACGCAATGTCCGAGACCCTGATGCTCACCATTGATCTGGATGATCAATTTGGCTCAAAGCGATGCAGCCTGCCCACAACGATCTACGAGCAGAGCACCTTAGAGGATATTCGGCGCCACCTGATTCAAAAAATAAGCTACTCAGGTCTTGATGAGAACACAAAAAAGGTGATGTGCGACCGCGCAGCAGAAGCCAGCTGGGAAGCCGCCGAGTATCGAATGGCCGATGCCTACGAGGAACTGGAACGCCAGGAGCGCGAAATGGAGCGAATGGCACCTGGTTAACAGGAATAGCAACCAGGCGTATGACGGTGCACCACCCAGAGCGGCGCAGCACACGCGTATCATTGTGTAACAAGCTTGACCTCAATGATTGCCTAAAGACTGCAGGAGAACAATCTTAATGGCTGACCCCTTTATGACGGACCACAATGACCAAGCGAGCACATTCGGACTGTCGGCTTTCAAAACCGAAGATCTGAGCACAGAGTTGGCCCAGGTCACTCATGCACTGTATGACGGTGATCGCCGGCTAGATCCACGACTCCCGATGCCGGGTTTCCATGCGAAAGTCAGGCTCGCCAAGCAGGGTGAAAACACCCCCTGGACAAAGTGTGAACCGCTGGATTTTTCCCGCAGCGGCATGCTGATTCGGTCTACCACGACGTTTAACGAAGGTGATGCCATCTGGCTTGAGGTCGACACCAATGGTGCTTACACAGGCATCCCACCCTTCCAGGTAGGAGCCGTTGTTCGCCACACCCGGAAACAGAATGACCACCTATTGATCGGAGCAGAGTTTCGCCTTGGGTGGACAGCAAATATCCGGCGCATCCAGGTCGAAAACTCAATCTCGCGACTCGAGGGCTTCCTGCACGCCCTGAATATGAACCAATGCCTTGAAAAAGCCGGAGACAGCCAATGACCGCAAAAGGATCGTCGTTTTTCCTGGTCGCCGAGCTCGATATGCCATCCATTAAATGCGCCGGTTCATGGGAGCGGCGAGTAGCGTTGTGGGATTGCGCCCTCACGCTCGGTAGCACGCTGACTGAAATGGAAGAACGGAATCCGATGATGAATGGCGGGGATCCCGTTCGCCTGGAGACCAACTACAAGAGATTGCTGCGAATAAAAACTCACCCCAAGGATCGAAGCATTGCCCGGATCATGCTGCCTCACACGCCAGCACCAGACCGTTACAGAGATCAGATGGAGCTCCATGATGAGTTTGAAGCCCGGATCACGGCAATCCTTGAGTCCGAAAACAAAAAGCTCAAGGGTGCCAGTCTCAGAGCTGTCGGCAGCGCAAGAATCCGCCCCAAAGCTCCGATAGCAGGTCATGCCTGCCCAGAGGAAGTCTCAAGTGCGGAACAGGGGATGCCCGGGCAACGGATCCATTGGAGCAACCCCAAAACTGAGGAAGATCACCCCAACACGGTCATTGATCGCGTAGAGAACGACCTGGCACATTGCTTCGACGACAACGACGAAGAGTTCACCGTCAGAATCAGTCCAGCCTAACCAGGCGATAACAGGAGGCTTCCATGGGAATAGCCAGCTGGCGGTGCGCCAAAACCACCAAGGGCATACCGGTTCAGAGATTTCAGCTCACCGAAGTCATCGCGTTTCTGCCAAACGGTGACCGGGTAGCCGGATTCCTCGGGAACTACGAGAATCTTCTGTCTATCAGCAAAGTCGACGAAAAAAACGACCCCCTACCTGATGATCAGAATTTCCCGGAACACATAACCGGCTCCATTTTTGAGTTGTACGCACAAGCATTCAATCCTCCGCTCACTCCCCTGCCGGACGGCGACTACCGCCTGGCTGACGTTGATCGGATACTGGATAACCTGAAACTGGTTCTGGCCGAAGAGGTGGAGCCAACCGACACATTTGAGAATCTGCCGGTAAGCAAGCATGACCCCTGGGCCGGCTATACCTATGAGTACGACGAACAATGGATGCTGGAACTGGATCTTGCACTTGAGTTTGGGAAAGACCTTAACCTTGCTGAAGAAAGCGATCAGGACGAAACTACGCCCTCGCCCAGCCCATAAAAAAGGCAGACCAATTTTGGCCTGCCTTTTCATTGCGAACCTCAAGGGCCCGACTTCTACGCGATACTAAGTTTGCCGACTATCATATCGGTGACCACTATATCATCACCTGCAACTCAGCAGCGCAGTCATCTTTAATACCGGGCGGAGCGAACCCCACCCGGCATGATCACTGACCGAACAACACATACACTCCGCGGCCGTTGTTGGTATTCGACCAGATCAGAGCAGCCTCACCAGCGGCATTCATTACCACCTTGTTTTCTGCGCCGCTGTTGTATCGAAGCGGCTGGAAATCAGCAGACCACCCGTTCTCCTCGGTGTAATCGGTTACCCAGGTGTTGATGTTGCGGTAGGCAAGTACAGCACGCCCCAGGGCATCAGCGGCAAGGCTCGGCTCATCAACCATGTAAGAGTTGTCTGTTGGCACGGCATCCGACCAAACCCCATCATCGATCTCCATACGCTGCCGAACAATATGATCAATGCCGTTGGAAGTCGTCGCACCGTATGCGATAACAATATCTCCGTCCGCCAGTGTCACAGACTCGATGTCCGTAGTGTCGGTTCCATAGTTCCCAATATCTGTCAGCACCCAGCCATCAGCATCGGAATACCGTGCCGCCGTGATGCCGTCATTCATACCCTGGCCCGCCCAAATCAGTATCGGGCGATCACCAGAAGGATCCGGCCGAATCGTTGCGGAATTGATGTACTGGTAGTCAATCAGCTCAACAGAACCCCAAGCACCATCCTTATAGGACGCGGTGACCAGCGCATTGGCGCCGGTACCGCCAGCCTTAGGAGCCTCCCACGCCGCATGAATGTGCCCGGACTCTGGATCGGTAACCATCTGAACGCCGTAGCTAACCGTGCTGCCAACCAGACCAACATCAACAGGAGCCGACCAGGTTCCTGTGGCCAACGAGAACTCTGCAGAGCGCATAGAAGGGACAGAATCGAACACCGAATTATCACGCAGCTCGTACATGGCGAGCGCGCCCGAACCATCCTGCAAAGGGGCAATACTGACCCCGATAGCCTGAATCGTCATATCCTGGCCACCGATTACCTGCGGGTTTCCACTCCAACCGTTTTCGTCATGAATAGACGAATAAACCACGCCTTCCTGATCCCAAACCACAATTGCCGTTTCTCCGACAAACGTGACCTGGGGATTCGTCCGGTCATAGTAGGTATCAGCGTCTACCCCACCCTTGTCAATCTGGGTGGCCTGCCCCCAGGTGTCCGATGACTTGTCATAGAACCGCGCCCATACAGAGTACGGATACTCTTTTTCAATCCAGGCGACCGCCACATTACCAGAGGCGCTAATCGCAATAGTGGGATCTCCGCCATTGGTACCGACATCCCGCATCGCTGTGGCCTGGGTATCCCACTGAACAGCCGCTACCGTGTCGGGAGTCTCCGGATTCTCCGAAGGACTATCTGTAGAGTCACCAACACTAGCATCGGGAGTAGAGTCAGCCGGCAGACCTCCACTCCCACCACTACCACCAGCATCGTCACCACCACCAGAACCACCACCGCCACCACAACCGACAAGAACGGAGGCGAGCGCCAACACCAACAACTTCTTGGACATACCAGACAAGGAAGACTGCATAACTACTCCTTATTGCACTATGGGAGCGCCCCGAAGGTGCGCAAGAGAAAACCAGTCAGACCAACCGGTACCAGATACCGTGCTTGTGAGGAATTTCCTCAAGCTGAATACTCTGGCGATCGACCGGCTGGCGGTAATTCATGGCATTGGCAATGGCATCCACCAGCATGCCTGGATTATTGATTGCCTGGCCGTGAGCGACGCGGAAGGTGAGCCAGTCATGGCTGGCAAAAAATAGTCCCCGCTCACGATCGGAAATGTGATCCGACAAATGCTCGCCATGGTTGGACCATCCATCGATCTCCACGGCGATCATATACAGTTTTCACATGGACTGTGTACATTTGACTTAAATATCTGATTACTATCTTAATTTCAGGGAAATTATGAAGAAGGACGTGTATACATTCTGCGGCCTCTTTAATGTGTATAAAACGGCACTCATTTGTACACATTCGGATTCTTGGTTGCGCTTTTCAACTGAGCCGGCGACTAGTACATCCGTAGAACCCCTTGGCTCACAAAATGACCGGCGTTGATATGCAGCCTCAGAATACGAATTTGCATAGTTTTTTCTAAGCACCTTAGGTTTTGTTCATAAGAATAGTGTGAGGCAGGGGATCGCATGAGAAGGCTTTGTCAGGAAGACATACGAGTTGTCGAGTGATTTTTACTTTTGCGCGCACACCTTTCAGGTAGGCATAAGGATTATGGCCATTCAGCTTCGTTGACCCGTTCAGTGCCACGTACACCGACATTGGAAAGCGAACTTTTTACCGCGACGAAGAGGAACTAGGGAGGGGAATCTGATCGAGTTAGGTTCACTCATAGGCTAGGAGTGGCAAGGGAACCTGCATACATTCAGGCTTTTAAACAAAAGCGAACATTCGGAGTACCTCATATCCTTGGCGTTATCTGCCCCAGTTAAGCGCTTGGTCGCTTCTCAAGAACCTGGCAAGCGATCAAATGGACTAACTGTTCCAGCTCGTCGATCGCCAATAATGTGGGTGTAGATTTCAGTCGTCCGAATATCGCTGTGGCCGAGGATTTCCTGAACTGTTCGAATATCACTCCCTGATCTCAATAACTCCGTCGCGAAAGCATGCCTAAAGGTGTGTGCTGACACTCGTTTGGTGGTGCCGCTATCCAGAACCGCCTGCCTCAGTTGCCGCGAATAAGAAGAACGATGAAGATGGTGCCGGCACACATAGCCAGCGATGGGGTGAACGCATCTTGTCGAAGATGGGAATAGGTATTGCCATCCCAAGTCCTTCATAACCGGCCCGTACTTCTTATGCAGTGAGGCGGGCACCGAAGTAAGGCCAAATCCATCGGCTAGATCAGACTCGTGCACGGACCTTGCGTGGGCGATTTGTCGTTCAAGGTTATCTCTGAGATTTCCTGGAATCAGTGTGTATCGGTCTTTCCGCCCTTTGCCGTTGAATACGAGCAGATTGCGGCTCTTCAAATCAATATCTTTGATGCGAAGTGATAGCGCTTCGTTGATTCTCAAACCGCATCCATAGAGCAGAGCGGTAATGAGCCAATACTCGCCTTCCATGCGGTGGAGAATCGAAGCTACTTCATCGGGATTAAGAACGGTCGGCATGCGACGAGGGGTCTTCGTCATCTTGTACTGGAGATTCTCAATCTCCCGTCTAAGCACATGCTTGTAGACAAAAATAATCGCGCACAGAGCCTGATTCTGAGTACCTGGGCTGACTCCACGATTGACGGCGAGGTGATTCAGAAAGCGCTCAATCTCGTGATTACCCATCACCTCTGGGTGTTTCTTGTCGTTAAAGAGGATGAATTGGCGGATCCAGTAGAGATAAGACTGCTCGGTGCGGTAGCTGTACTGCTTAGTTCTGATCTCTGTGCGAACCGATTCCAGAAACGGTGATTTAGCCACAGTCGCCCTCCTTGGCTAATGCTGTATGGATGTACAGTTATAATAAAAAGGCCGCAATAACGCCAAATTTTCTGCGGTTTAACGTGCGTGGCTGTGCACGTTTTTCACAAGGCGCCTCTGTAGAAGTCTGATTTAAAACGGTAATTTTTTAATGCTTTGGTTTTAACGTGCAAAACCGCGCACGGATAAACCGCGTGCACGCTTTTCACAAATCTAAAGGCCCGACAATGGCCCGAAGCAGGCCAATAAGACTCTGAAAAAAATGAGTATTCGGTGTGTGAAGTGGTTTTTGACGGGGTGGTTTCGTTGCGGTTTAATGAGAATTCACGCTAATAAGCTGTTATGTTTCATCTAGGGGACTTGGTTGCAAGCCCGAAATCGCTACCCGCGTAATTTGTAAATGCTGAGTACAGCCACGCCCAAAGGTGCAACAAAGATCAGTAGGAAAATCGGTAATTCCTCCCAGAACGAATAGCCGGCTGACGTCACTCCGACCCACATATTCCAGGCGGCCACGATGAACCAGATCGTTCCGAAAATGGCCGCTGTTAGCCAGCGGTTCTCCGGCTGGGTTCCTGCCAATCGTGCTACATAGAAAATGACAGCCCATAGGAGCACGCCCCCAAGCAGAAATAGCAAAGTCCTCATCTTGATCCCCCTTTTTTCGGCTACCGCCCTTGTTACCAACAACAAGGGCGATAGCCTGTCATCTAACGCGTGGTATATCCACCATTGGCAAAAATCGTCTGTCCCGTAATCCAGCGACCGTCGCTGGCCAGGAATTTTACAATCGGGGCAATGTCTTCGATATGGGTAAGCTGATTACCCATGCCCTGTGACTTGTGATACGCCACCCGTTCAGGGGTTTCCTCACCATAAAAGAACGGCGTGTCCATCGGGCCGGGGCCAATATTGTTCACGGAGATTCCGCGCGCAGAGAATTCTTTGGCGGCAGCCCGTGTGAAATGCTCGACCGGCGCTTTACCACCCGCATAGGTGGAATAGCCGTCAGTAAAAGCTGCTAACAGGGAAGTGACGATGGTGATGATTTTACCGTTGTCGTTTAGATGCAGCCCCGCCTCCTTCAAGAAGAAATAGGCACTTTTGGCATTCACAGCCAACATCAGGTCAAACTCCGCTTCCGATGTTTCAATCATCGGCTTTCGCAGCACTTTTCCAACTGTATTCACGGCAATGTCGATACCACCAAAATGATCCTTCGCCTGTTCAAATAATGCGGTGACATTGGCTGCTTTGGTGAGATCGCCTTGAATCGCGATGGCTTCTCCACCCATATCGGCAATCGCTTGCACCGTGTTGTTCGCGTCACTTTCAGTGCCCGCGCTGTTGTAATGCACCACCACTTTTGCCCCGTCGCTGGCAAAGTCTCGGCTGATAAGCCCGCCAAGGTTCTTGGCACCTCCTGCCACCAGGGCGACTTTTCCGTTGAGGTTTGCTGTAGTCATCGTATTCTCCCGTTGAAGTTAGGTCGTTTCTCGCACCGAGCAGCACTGCTTGTCCGGCACTGGAATCAGCATACGTACTTGCGGCAGCCGAACGAAGAGGATAATTTGTCAATTAATAAATGCAAAAAACGCAATAAGAATGGCGAGTGTCGAGCAGATTTTTCTCCAAGTTGTCGAGTCGGGGAGCTTAAAAGCAGCTGCCGAACTGCTGGGCGTGGAGCCTTCATCGGTAAGCCGTAAGATTGCCGCCCTGGAAAAGCGCTTGGCGGTTAAGTTGTTGCGCCGCTCGACGCAGCGGTCTACCCCCACAGAACTCGGACAGAGATATTACGACAGGCTGCGCCTCATTGTTGACGAACAGGCCGCGCTTGAAGAAGAAATACGCGGCGGCGTGGCGCAGTTGCAAGGCACCCTGCGGATTGCGGCTCCTGCGGATTTTGGTGTCCAGTTCGTTGTGCCGGTCGTCAGAAATATGCAGCAGCGAGCGAGTGACCTGTCTGTCGAGTTGCTCCTGGGGAGCCACTTCGAAAATCTCGTGGAGCAAAACATTGATGTCGCTGTCCGGGTTGGTGAATTGTCAGACTCCTCCCTCTACGCCAAGCCGCTGGGCGACAACCCCCGCGTCATCGTCGCAAGCCCGCAATACCTAGCCCGCCGCGGAACACCAAAGGTCCTATCCGAACTCGATGATCACGAGTTTATTCTTTATTCGCCCGGCCAAGGGCGCGCCCCAATAAGCTTCGCTGACGGCAGGCACCATAGTGTCGAATATTTAAAAGCCAATATCACCGTTAACAGCGCAGCAGCCGTTCGGACGCTGGTATTGGACGGCGCAGGTATACACCACGGCCCTTTATGGCTGTTCAGAGAAGAAATCGAGCAGGGCAAGCTCATTCAACTCTTCCCGGATCAGGCACTAAAGGCCTTTCCCATCCATGCCGTCTACCCGTCCCGTTCGTACTTGCCCTTCAAAGTCAAAGAGTTCATTCGCTTGATGTCACAGCAGATGAAGGATATAAGGCGGGATTCGCGAAAGGGCGGGGAATATGAAACATAACAAATCGCTGCAGGTGACGTTTGACCCGCCACCCACTTTTGCTGTCGCAAAAGCGGGCGTCGCCTCAAACGCACCTGAGCTCAGGCGTTAGGCATTACAGAATGGATGTCGAAGATTCCAACAAATATGGCGCAATAAAGCTCGATGAGCTTGAGCAGTTTGAAAAAGATATTGGTGCCAGGTTGCCGGAAGACTATCGGAGCTTCCTAATTCTGCATAATGGTGGAACTCCTGAAAAATACTTGGTTTGTTGGCCAGGCGCTCACGAGCCCGCAGAAGTTTGGAACGATTCTCTGGGTCTACATAATGGGCCGACCTATAGTCGTCTGGATTCTGTAACCGAAGGCCTAAAGGAATACCTGCCAAAGGGCATCATCCCTTTCGCCAGCGATCCAGGAGGTAACTTTTTTTGCATCGGTATTTCCGGCGATTATTTCGGAAAAATATACTTTTGGGACCATGAGCGCGCACAAGAAAAGGAGAGTTGCTCATTCTTAGCGGGTTCGTTTACTGAGTTCGTTGCAGGTTTGGTCGCCGAGGAAGATGCCTAACCAGTCGTTCCAGTTCGTTCCGGCCCTTCGGGCCTCCACCGGACCGGTTTTCCGGCGCGACCGCGCCTCCAAACCGGCCGCTGAACATTGGCGTTGAGGCTGTAGAAAAACCCCGAAATCCCCCTCGGTTTTGGTAGCATCAGG
>NZ_LLYU01000031.1:0-17941 GCF_002049515.1 Marinobacter sp. tcs-11
CCATGGTGGCAACGAATCCTGTGCAGTTGACGATGACCGTATTATCGCTGATTTTGAGACTTATTCAGAGCCTCCTTAGAAATCTCTTTTGCTCTCAACTTGTTTACTCTCTGCTTTATCCTTTTTTAACTGGTTGGCGGACTCCAGCAAAATCATACCTTCGTCGATTTTTGTTGCCATGGACATTAAGGTCAGCTTATTTCCATTTTTATCAATCCAAACGACAACATTACGATTAAACTCAGTACCAAAACGATTTGAAACTGTTGAGTTATCAACCTTTGACGGCGCACCAAACTTTTTAGTAAATCCGCTGACCAAAACCTTGTGGATTTCAGAATTGGAGGCGAGCCTATAAGAGTCTGTTGTTCTGTCCCGTGAAGCTGAACTTTCGCCTGTAACGCAAAGTAATTGAGATAACTTTCCATCAATATATTCAGGTATACAAATAAGCTCAAAGCCGCCTATTACATACCCAAACTCCGCTTTCGCACTTTCAACCTGCTCTTGGGTAGATACATCTGGTACTAGGCCAATGATGTCAATTTGGTTAGTCCCAGCGTAAGCAGTTGTCGTACAGAGAACTGCAAGAAATGTTAGTAGCTTGATCATGGTTATCTCCTTTGTTGTTTGTCAGCATAACGCTAGCAGCATGCGCGCCCGCGGAATGTAGCCGAAGGCGCAATGTAGTGGGCGTCGCCGTGCCTGCACTGGTTATGCGGGCAAGCATCCTCTATGTTTGCCTAAGGTATAAAATTGCGGCGAAGCAGATCGCTACAACTAAGAGCCAATAGTCGTACACCGCTGAAGATCCAGCAATAAACTTGATTAATAAAAGAATAGGGGCACTCACGGCGAAGGCTGAAATCGCATAGCCTATAATTGGATAAACAATATCCGTCTCTATGCTTTTTCTCTCTATTTTTCGCCCCTCTTTTTGGCGCTTTCTTCTTTCATCAAGTGAATTCTTAATAAACCAGTAAGCGAACCAAGTAACCAAAACCACAGCCAAGATCGCTCCCAGCGGGTTACTTCCCGAGCCATATTGCTCTTCCCGCCACTCGTACCTGTTTGCATAAGAGACCAGCGGGAGTGTTAATAAGGTCAATGAAATCAATGCACTGTTATGAAATTTTATCATTTACGCCACCAACTGAATCAAGTTTCATTAACCCTTCTAACAAAATCAAGCATCTCATTTGCAGTAATTTCTGGCTGTAACTCAAATAAAAACGGTATCACTTTAAACACCTCTTCAGTGTATAGAGACTTGTTCTGGACATAATCATTTTCGATCGCAAATTCGAGCCGATCAGGAAGTTCATAACCCCATGATCTCTCGCAATATTCCATGCGCAGTTTGGTATCGTCACTCACCTCATTAAATACCCGGTCAATTGAAAGGTTCTCTCAGCAAACTGCATAACGCCGTTGTTCAGCGGTGCCCTTGTAGCGCAGCGAAAAGGGCATCCGGTGGAGGGCCGTCAGGCCCGGAACGAACTGGAACAATTTGTTAGAAATTTGAACTAATTATTGCAACCAGACCGCTAATAGCACCAACCAAACCGGTGAGCGCAGCAACCCAAGTAAGCCAACCGGAACGCCGCTCGTGCAACTCCCTTCTAATGGACCTTCGAACCTCGTCGATGCCTTTTCTGGTCAGTAACTTGCGCGAGGTAACTCGGGACTCTTCCCAGTAATTTTCATCATCCATTGGCGGAAGCGGCAGAAGTAAACGCTCTGCTTTCTCTCGGAGATATCTGGTCCACAACTCGTGGATCTCATCTTCATACAAGACATCTTCTGGCCCGTAATCAGCATAGATTTCTTGCAAATCATTGCCGGTTACACCGCGTTGCCTGGCCTCTTTCAGCCGTTTCTGTAACTGCTGACCATTTTCAGCCCTGGCTTTCTGTAGTGACCGAACTTTGGCAGCAAGGATGATTCTGTTCATACGCGATTTCTAACGCTAAGGTAACCGGCGCCGGAGCGCAGCGGAGGGAACCAAAAGCGGTACGCTTTTGGCGTCCGGTTGACCGCCTTGTTAATGGCCGTTCACCGCCGTGGTTGAGCCTGACACCCAGGCCGCATGCCCTCTCCCGGACAGCTTGCACCAACTCGACGGATGGCGAAAGGAACCAGAAAGCAAAGGCTACCCGCCCGATTACCGTTTGAGACGGACGGCCCCAAAACTGGGGCACGCCATGAATACCAACACCGCTGACTATTGTGGCAACCAAACCAGACAGCGAATTTTCCGGCCTTGGCCATCACCAGCATGAGCGGTTTTTGCAGCCAACCCTGATGCCAAGGCCTTTGCACCGCACCAGCCAAAAACGCAAAAGCGTCTGGCCGTTAACGCTTTTGTTCAGCGGCGACCTTTTTGCAGCGAAGCGGAGAAAAGGGCGTCCGGTGGAGGGCCGCCAGGCCCGGAACGAACTGCAACAACTGGTTAGGCATTACTCAATTTCCAGCACCGCAAGGGGCAGCAGGCAGTTGGCCTGCTAAAGTTCGCTGCCAATCGGTAGCAACTTCCTTGGAACTGAATGTCCCATGTAACTCCCCGCTAGGAATTGGCACCCAGATTGTCGACCTCGAAAATTCACGATCACCGACAATAATGCGGATCATTTTGCCGGTTTTTGCTTCCGTGAAGCCCCCCAAACTGTTGGTACCAATTCCTGTTAATTTGACGAATACCGGCCAGCCAAGATCTGTCTGCTCCCCAGCTACAGCTTTCTCCACGTAGGCCGAGCAAAGATTAAACTCCTGCTCAGTCTCGGCCGATGCAACGGCAGGGAAAGCCAGTAAAAGAACAGCAATCCAACTCATCATGACCAGTGCCTGCCTAACGCCTGCATAAACGGCGGCTTTTACGCAGCGAAGCGGAGTAAAAGCCGTCCGGTGGAGGGCCGTCGGCCCGGAACGCATTTGATGCACTGGTTAGCTGGGGGTAACGATGAAGACCAATCCCTGGCTAACAACTCGACGGCATGCTCCGCTGCCCTGGCACCAACATATGCCGATGCACTTTGATTGAAAATACCGCCACCGAAGCGGCGAATGAACCTGAACTTCAGAGTAGCAGGTAAGCAAGGAACCAGGTTTCGCCGGACAGCCCCGCAAGGTAAACACCCAAGCTTTTACCATCACCGCTGACCGACTGAGCTGCCAATCTGACGACGGATTTCGACGGCCTTGGCGAGCCACCAACATTGCCGGTTTTGCTGCCCGCATACGGCCAAGGCCACTGGCACCGAACAACCCAAAAGGAACAGCGCACTACACAGCTAACGCTTGCAGCATGCGCGCCATTGGAATGGAGCCGAAGGCGCAATGAAAAGGGCGTCGCTGTGCCTGCACTTGTTACACAGCACCGAAATTCCCCCTAAGAATGAACACAATAGGCGTCAGCAGGATGAACGCGACAACGAATGCTGGGAACATTGATCGAGCTAACAGTGTTAAAAAAGTCGGTTTGGTATGCAAAACGACTCCAGGAAGCTCATCCGAAATCCAAACTGCCATCTCGGTACCAACCACTAATTCCTCGTCGGGTGTGCAAGGGGGAGGAGCGATAAAATGGATAGGCCCCCTCCCTTCAACCCTGATGCCCAGTTGAACTAACCGATCTAGAGCAGCACGATGATTCTGCTCAACCATTGCTGAGGTCTGTCTGGCCCCAGACAATGGCTTTAGCTGCGAAAAACGCACCAGTGCGATCAGCAAAAAGATCGCTGATACCGCTATTAAATAGTAAACGACGAACTCGGTTGTATTCATGCGGTGTAACGCTTAGCTTAGCGGCGCCCTTGCAATGGAGGCGAAGCCGCAATGAAAAGGGCGTCCGGCGGCCATCGGCCGCGAACTACAGCGACTGGTTAGCTGGGGGTAACTGTGAAGCCCGATACCTGGCAACCAACAAGACGGCATGCACCGCTGCCCTGGCACCGAAAACCGCCGATGCACTGTGATTGAAACCACCGCCAACGATGCGGTGAATGAACCTGAACTTCAGACTAGCCGACCCAGACCCAATTTTCGGTGAACGACCCCACAAGGCAAGCACCGACTTTTATACCAACACCGGAACCAGATTGAGCTGCCAATCTGACCACGGATTCTGACGGCCTTGGCGAACCACAAAACTTTCCGATTTTGCTACCCGTTTGCGGCCAAGGCCCGATGGCACCCAGCCACCAAAAACGACAAAGGCACTACCAGCTAACACTTTTGTTTAGCGGCGACTACGGAGCGCAGCGTAGTAGGCGTCCGGTGGAGGGCCGCAGGCCCGGAACAAACTACAACAACTGGTTAAGAAATATGGCCTAATACCGCTCCGTAAATGACGATCAATACGCCAAATACCTGCTGCTTTAATCCACCAAGGGTGGTGTTATCCAGTTTACCCTCGATACCTCTAATGCCAGCTTGATTTTCAGCGACTTTAGATAAAAGCTCATTTTTCACATCAGATACTAGCCTTTTGACAGACTCTTCCCTCTGGTGCATCTCCTTGTAGGCTTCATCAACTTGACGCTCAAGCTCCCCGACTCTCTCCTCCAAGGTAATCGCTCTACGCTTTACTCGACCGCTACCTGAAGCAGAAATGCCAATCTCGGCTTTCAAGGAAACTTGGACGGTTTTCGGCTTACTCCAAAGAGGACAGTTTCGAAACCACTGTCCAATTAACAACCAAATATTTTGGCCACGCAATGCAGCGAGGTTGCTATCAATCGAGTAGAGAACCATCAATCCGCCGATAATTTGGAGCCCCAATGAAAAAACCGTGTTCGTTTCTTCTACTTTTTGTGGAAATGCCTGCAATGACACCCGGTGTGCTCCAACGATCAATGCCGCTGCCCAAATGGGCCAAGCATCCATAAACCATCGGTAAAACCGCTTCATACACGTTCCCTGATATTCTTAACAGCTAATTATACGAACCCGTTCGTATAACACGCATTCGTATAACTCCAAAAATCGCGGCCCTAACAATCCCCAGCTTCACCAATAAAATCAGCAGATTACCTGAACCCACCACGGCTACCGCCGGAGTTATACGCCCATTTTCGAGCCACCCCTGCTCCAGATTGGGGGCGTATAACTCCGCACGCCCGCACATTCCTTTTCAAACTTATCAGAAGGTTAGCAACATTTCTCCCTGGTTTCCCGGAGTTTTGCGAACGCGTTCGTATAACTCCGCTTCTGGATACTTGATTGACAAACCTGAAAAATTAAATACTGTATATTTATACATGATCATTGAGGACCAGGATATGGACATCCGCTGCCCGATTTCTCCGCAATCCACACGCTTTCTGGATCGGCTCAGAAACTTTATTCGACTTCGCGGTCTCGCCTACAAAACCGAGAAAACCTATGTGTTCTGGATCAAGCGCTTTATCCGCTTCCATGGTCGAAAACACCCGGAATCTATGGGCACAGCGGAGGTGGAGGCATTTCTTTCTCATCTGGTTCTGCAGGCCAATGTCAGCGTGGCTACCCAGCGTGTTGCGTTGAATGCTCTGACTTTTCTGTACCGGGAGTTCCTGGGTACACCACTGGAAAACCTCGAGTATGAAGCGGCAAAAAAGCCCAAAAGGCTCCCGGTTGTTTTCAGTCCGGATGAGGCGCGGCGGGTAATTGATAATCTGGAGGGCGAATTCAAGCTGGTGGCCATGCTGATCTACGGTGCGGGCCTGAGGATTAACGAAGCTCTTCGCTTACGTGTCAAAGACGTCGATTTCGGCATGCAGCAGTTAATCGTTCGCGAAGGGAAAGGCAGCAAAGATCGAGTAACACTCCTGCCAGACCGTCTGATTCAACCACTGCAAGATCAGATTCATGCGGCACTTATGCAGCACCAGGCTGATTTGGCCAAAGGCTGTGGCTCGGTGTATATGCCGGCCGGCTTGTCCAAAAAATACCCCAACGCCAGTCAGGAACCGGATTGGCAGTATGTTTTTCCCGCGCTGGATCTTTCTATTGATCCTCGTTCGGGTATCCGGCGAAGACACCACATGATGGATCGAACTGTGCAGAAGCACTTCAAACACGCTATCAGGAAGGCGGGCATTCATAAGCCGGCGGGCAGCCATACCTTTCGGCATAGCTTTGCCACCAGGCTACTGGAATCGGGCTACGATTTACGGACCATTCAGAAACTGCTCGGGCATTCCGATGTCCGCACCACGGAAATTTATACCCACGTTGTTCGCAAGGGTGGCTTTGGTGTTCGCAGCCCGGTAGACGAAGCCTTTCAATAGAGCTCGTCGGTTCTGGCGGCCATGATGAAATCGTTTTTGTGCAGGCCTCCGATTTTATGGGTCCACCAGCGTACGGTGGCTTTCCCCCATTCCAACAGTATCGCGGGGTGGTGGCCTTCTTCTTCCGCCAGGTCCGCCACTTTGTTGGTAAAGGCCTGGGCCTGGACAAAGTTTTTGAAGGTAAACACCCGCTGTAACTGCTCTTCCCCATCCTGAACGATCAACTGCCATTCAGGCACGTCTTTCAACAGGGTCTGCTTTTCAGCATCCGTGACCTGGGGTGCATCGGCACTGCAGGCGCTGCAGCCTTGCTGGCCAAGATTCGACATAGCGTCCTCCACTATATTTGTGGCTTCAACCACATCGTGGGTGCCCGCCCGTCGTTTATCAACCCGGCAGTTGAAATCGACCCTCTTTCCGAATACTGTATATATAAACAGTACTCGAGAAATAAGCATGAGCAAATCACTCAACCACCTGCTTCAGGACGCCCGTATCTGGCAGGGTCATAAGCCCCAGAAACACGCCTCTCCGGCGGAGCACACGGGGTATCAGGTTCTGGATAACCAACTTGGTGGGCTCGGCTGGCCCAAGGGTGCCTTGAGTGAATGCCTGCTGGACAGCTGTGGCATTGGCGAGCTGCACCTGGTACTTCCGCTTATGCAGAAGGTCGCCAGGCAGGGAAAAACCATTTTCTGGCTGAACCCGCCCCACACACCTTATGCCCCGGCGCTGGCCAGGGCTGGCGTAAATACCGATCAACTGGTGCTGGTTCAAACTCACGATTCCGCTGACTTTCTGTGGACACTGGAAAACTGCCTGCGCTCCCCTGTCACAGGCCTGGTGATGGCCTGGCCGGGGAAGTTGGCCACCCGGGATATCCGCCGGCTGCAACTGGCTTCCGAAGCGGGTAACAATGTCTGCATTCTGTTTCGGGAACGTCGGCAGGCAGAGCAGCATTCACCGGCCGCACTTCGGCTGGAGCTGATTCCCGGAGAACACCAGGATCTCAAGATCAACATTCTGAAACGCCGTGGTAGCTGGCCAGGACAGCGCTGCACTCTTGCCCTTGGGCATCGCGCGGGCATTCAGGCCAGCGACCCCACTGGTGTTATTCAGGGACCATGGTCACAGGATGGAGCCACCTGATTCATGTTGTGGCTGTATCTGCACTTCCCTCACCTGCTGCTGGATCATGTTCGCCGCAGCCAGCAAACTCAGGGCGCACTTGCGGTGGTCGATCTTGCCGGGCAGGCTATTCTGCAGGTTTGCCCAGAAGCCGATCACCTGGGTATTCGGCCGGGCATGCGCCTCAAGACCGCACTGGGCCTGGCACCAGACCTGGTGATTCTGCATCTCGATTCTCAACAGGAAGCCAATCTGCTGGAAGAGCAGGCCCGCTGGCTATACCGTTACGCGGCCCACATTACCCTGTCGCCGCCGCACGGTCTGTGGGCTGAAGTCAGCAGCCTCCAGCGGCTATATGGCGGGCTTCCCGCCGTTTGGCAAACGGTCGAGCAGGCTCTGGCAGAGCGGCAACTCACTGCCTGGCTGGCTCTTGGGCATACGCCACTGGCGGCTCAGCTCCTTGCGCAAGCAGGCAAAGGCGAGTGCACCGCAGACAAAGGCCACATTCTGACGGCCCTGGGCAAACTGCCTCTGGTGGCTGCGGGTTTTGATGAAAAATCCTGTACCCGCCTGCATCGCCTGGGACTGAATACGCTGGCTGAAGTCTTCAATCTGCCAGCCCGGGAACTGGCACGGAGGCTATCCCCGGAGCTGCTGGCACGTATACAAAAAGCCCAGGGCACCAGGCCAGACCCCAAATCGCCCTGGCACCCCCCGCACCGATTCCGCCAGCGGGCCGATTTTATTCAGGAAGTGGAGCATGCCCAGGGGCTTTTGTTCGCGCTGCAGCGGATTCTGACCGAGCTGGAAGAAGACCTGTGCTGGCGCCAACAGGACACCGACACCCTGCATCTTTTACTCCAACACCGGCACGAAGAAGCCACCCGGTTAACGTTGCGAACGACTGGCCCGGAGCATCGGGCAGAGAGCTTTCTGAAACTGCTGCGCCTGAAACTGGATCAGCACCCGCTGCGGGCACCGGTGATCAGTCTGTCCCTGTCGGTAAAGCGGTTTCTGGGCCGGGAAGCCCCGGTTGGCCAGGACCTCCTGGGCGATGGTCAGGACCTGAATGAAGCCTGGCATACGCTGGCCAGTCGTTTACAGGCCCGCCTTGGTACTGAGGCATTGCAACAGCTTGCACCGCGGGCAGACCACCGCCCGGAGTTTGCCTGGACAGCCTCCGCCATAAAACCGGCCAGCAGGCACAGCGAAACACCAGAGGTCTCTGGCCTGCCTGCGCGCCCTTTATGGCTGTTATCCACGCCGCACCCACTGGCAGAACCTCCGGCCAGATGGTTCTCGGGGCCGGAACGCATCAGTGCTGGCTGGTGGGACGGCCAGCGGGTGCACCGTGACTACTATATTGCCCAGTTGTCCAGCGGTCAGTTGGCGTGGGTGTTCCGGGATATTCGCGATGGCTGGTACATACACGGGTGGTTTGGCTGATGGATTCTGATTACGCCGAGCTGTTCTGCTTCAGCAACTTCACCTTCCTGACCGGCGCCTCCCATCCCCATGAACTGGCTGAGCAAGCCGCGGAGCTTGGCTATCGGGCAATTGCCATCACCGATGCCTGTTCGGTGGCAGGCATCCCCAGAGCCTGGGCAGCCCTTAAAGACAGCCCGGTAAAGCTGATTACCGGGAGCTGGTTCGAACTGAGCGATACTCCCGAGGGCGCCACTGCCCCACCCCGGTTCATACTGCTGGCTCGAACCCGCGAGGGCTACGGTCAGCTTTGCCAATTGATCACCACCGGGCGGCGACGCGCTGAGAAAGGGCAATACCGGTTATTTACCCGGGACATCGAAACCCATTCGCTGGACCACTGCCTCTGCCTGTGGCTGCCACCGCTGGTATCACAAACCAACGCGCACCAGGCATTGATCACCGGCGAATGGCTGCAACGGATTTTCGAGCACAGGCTACGCCTTGCAGCGACCCGTACACTGGAAGCCGGCGAGGAACAGCAACTGGTCCGCGTACGGTGGTTAGCTGAGCAAATGCGCTGCGCAGTGGTGGCAACCGGCCAGGTGCATATGCATCGCCGCGAACGCCAGCCATTACAGGACGTGCTGACAGCTCTGCGCCACCACACCACGCTGGAACAGGCCGGACACTGCCTGTTTCAGAATGCCGAGCGTTATTTGCGCCCGATACCGGTTATCCGGCGATTATTCCCCGAGCCCTGGGTTCGGGAGACCGTGGCAATCGCCGAAGCCTGCAGCTTTGAGCCTGGCAGCCTGCGTTACGAATACCCTCCCGATTTAGTGCCGGAACACGAAACACCCACATCGTTTCTGGCGCGACTCACCCGGGAGGGTGAACGGCGGCGTTACCCATCGGGCACACCCATGAAGGTGCAGGCACTGATTCGCAAAGAACTGGAGCTGATTGCCGAACTGCGCTACGAACACTATTTTCTCACCATCCACGACATCGTCGACTTTGCCCGGCGCCAGGGCATTCTTTGCCAGGGCCGGGGATCCGCGGCCAATTCCGCGGTCTGTTACTGCCTGGGCATCACCGAGGTGAACCCGGCCAATGTGGAACTTCTGTTTGAACGGTTCATCTCCAAAGACCGGGATGAGCCCCCCGACATCGATGTGGATTTCGAGCACGAACGGCGTGAAGAGGTTATTCAGTACATTTACCAGCGCTACGGCCGTGAGCGGGCCGCCCTGGCCGCCACCGTGATTCGTTATCGCCCCCGCAGCGCCATTCGGGATGTCGGCAAGGCGCTGGGCTTTGATGCCACACTGGTGGAGAAGCTGCTGGATGGCATCGACTGGCGTGACAAGACCACCGGCTGGCGCCAGCAGATTCTGGACAAGGGCCTGACCCGCAGCCCCAACGTCGCGGATCAGTTCTTCACGCTGGTGAACACCTTGCTGGGCTTTCCACGCCACCTGTCCCAGCACGTGGGCGGTTTCGTGATCAGCGCCGGCCCGCTTTCAGAACTGGTGCCTGTCGAGAATGCCGCCATGGAAGGGCGCACGGTTATCCAGTGGGACAAGGACGACCTGGAAAGCCTGGGGCTGATGAAGGTGGATGTCCTGGCCCTGGGCATGCTCACCGCCATTCGCAAAGCACTGGCGCTGATCAGTGAAGAGAAAGGCACGACGTTTACCATTCAGGACGTCCCTCAGGAAGACCCTGACACCTACGCCATGCTGCAAAAAGGCGACAGTATCGGTGTCTTTCAGGTGGAGTCCCGCGCCCAGATCAACATGCTCCCGCGGCTGAAACCGGAAACCTGGTACGACCTTGTGATCGAAGTCGCCATCGTTCGCCCGGGCCCCATACAAGGCGACATGGTGCACCCCTACCTGCGCCGAAAACACGGCATGGAAGCAGTAGAATACCCCAACGATGCCGTACGCCAGGTGCTGGAGCGCACCCTCGGGGTGCCGATCTTCCAGGAACAGGTCATCAAACTGGCCATGGTCGCCGCCGGTTTCAGTGCGGGCGAAGCCGACAAACTTCGCCGTGCCATGGCAGCCTGGAAATCCCATGGCGATCTGACACCTTTCCGCGACAAACTGATTCAGGGCATGCTGGAGCGGGGCCACGATGCCGACTTCGCCGAGCGCCTGTACAAACAGATCTGCGGCTTTGGTGGCTATGGATTTCCGGAATCCCATGCCGCCAGCTTTGCCTTACTGGTGTACGTCTCTGCCTGGATCAAACGCCACCATCCGGCAGCATTCTATTGCGCCTTGCTCAACAGCCAGCCAATGGGCTTTTACTCGCCCAGCCAACTGGTTCAGGATGCCCGGCGCCACAACGTTACCGTGCTGCCACCAGACGTCAACCACAGCCAGTGGCAGCACACCCTGCAAGGTCCGGAGCAGCACCTGCGCCTTGGCCTTAGAATCATTCAAGGCCTGCCTCGCAATGGCGCCGAGCGCGCCCACCAGAACCGCCCGGCAAACGGTTACCAAAGCGCCGCCGAACTGCGCACCCGAGCTGGCCTCAACCAGAGTGACATGGAACTTCTCGCCGGCGCCAACGCCATGCCCGGCTTCACCAGCAACCGCCACCAGGCTTACTGGCAACTGCTCGAACACGAAGAACCCGCCGAGCTCTTCGCTAACGAAGCCATGACCGAATACACACCGGAACCCTGCCACCTGCTCCCGGAGCCCACCGAAGGGCAAAACGTACTGGCCGACTACAGCAGCCAGGGCTTAACACTACAAAGACATCCCCTTGCCCTGCTCCGCGAACAAGGCCACCTGCGCCATTGCCTCACCGCCGACCAACTCAAAGCCACCCGCCCCGGCATCCCCGTACAAGTAGCCGGCCTGGTCACCGGGCGCCAACGGCCCGGCACCGCTTCCGGCGTCACCTTCGTCACCCTTGAAGACGAAACCGGCAACGTCAACGTCGTCGTCTGGCTAGACACCGCCCGCCGCCAACGCAAACCGTTGCTCACCGCCCGGTTGTTACACGTAAAAGGAGTTATCGAAAAAGAGGGGGATATCGTTCATGTCATGGCCGGCAAGCTGTCTGACTTGAGCCATCTGATTAACTCGCTACCGGTCAGCTCCCGGGATTTCCACTGACCCAAAACGAAAAGCCCCGCCAAAGGCGGGGCTTTTCAACGCAAACCGTACGAATGATCAGCTCAGAAGCTTGATCATCACACCGGCTGCCACTGCAGAGCCGATAACACCGGCCACGTTCGGACCCATAGCGTGCATCAGCAGGAAGTTCTGCGGGTTGGCCTCCAGGCCCACCTTGTTGGACACACGCGCCGCCATGGGTACCGCGGATACGCCCGCGGAGCCAATCAACGGGTTGATCGGTTCCTTGCTGAACTTGTTCATCAGTTTCGCCATCAGTACACCGGAAGCGGTACCCACACCGAAAGCCACAATACCCAGGCCCAGGATACCCAGCGTCTGGCCATCCAGGAACTTGTCGGCCATCAGCTTGGAGCCAACAGACAGGCCCAGGAAGATGGTTACGATGTTGATCAGCGCGTTCTGTGCGGTATCGCTCAGCCGCTCAACCACGCCACACTCACGCATCAGGTTACCGAAGCAGAACATACCCAGCAGCGGAGCCGCATCGGGCAGGAACAGAACCACAGCAATCAGAACAACCAGAGGGAAGACGATCTTCTCTTTCTTGCTCACGGGACGGAGCTGGGTCATTTTGATCGCACGTTCTTTTTCGCTGGTCAAAGCCTTCATGATCGGGGGCTGAATCATCGGCACCATCGCCATGTATGCATAGGCGGAGACTGCAATCGCACCCAGCAGGTGCGGAGCCAGCACGCTCGCTACATAGATGGAAGTGGGGCCATCAGCGCCACCAATAATGCCGATCGCAGCGGCTTCAAGGATGTTGAAGTCCAATACCCCGGTCCAATCCAGCAGCGCCGCACCAATCACGGTACCGAAGATACCGAACTGAGCCGCTGCACCCAGAAGCATGGTCTTGGGGTTCGCCAGCAACGGACCAAAATCCGTCATTGCACCAACACCCATGAAGATCAACAGCGGCCCGACTGTGCTACCAATAACCACAGAGTAGAAGTTATAGAGCATGCCGTTGCCGTAGCCGAAATCCTGGGCAATGGAATTAGCCATCGCCATTTCGGAGTAACTGGCTTCTTTAACCGCCACCTTGAACGCGTCTTTGAGTTCAGGCGTAATCGCTTGTCCAACCTGATAAGCGACGTCCAGCGGTGCCGCCAGCGCAGCCAGAATCTCGGATTTGCCACCTTGCAGCGCAAAGTGAATGGCGTTCTCCGCCGCAGTCAGGGCAAGCCCTGCCTCCGGAATATTCGCCAGAATACCGCCAAACCCGATGGGCACCAGCAGCAACGGCTCAAAACCCTTGCGAATGGCAAGGAAGAGAAGCAGCAGGCCGATGGCGATCATGATCACCTGGCCGAGCTCGATGTTGAACAGGCCACTGCCTGTCCACAGTGTCATTAATTTATCCATGGAATGCTGGCCCTTATGCGATTGTCAGCATTTCATCATCAGGGGAGACGGCATCACCGACCTTGATGAAGACTTCGCCGATAGTACCGGCTTTCGGTGCGCGAACCTCGGTTTCCATCTTCATGGCTTCGAGGATAATCAGCACGTCACCTTCCTCAACGGTGTCACCCGGGGAAACCAGAACCTTGAAGATGTTACCGCCCAGCGGCGCCACCAGAGGCTCGCCTTCGCCTGCCGCCGGAGCAGGTGCAGAGGAAGCGGCCGGAGCAGACGCGGTGCCACCGTCACCCTGGATCTGGGTAATCTCGCCACCTTCAGAAACCGCCACCACAAACTTCTTGCCGTTAACTTCAACGGTGTAAGTCTCCGGGCCCGCGGCTTTCTTGGCCGGTGCGGCGTCTTCTGCGGTCGGTACCGGCTCGAACGCATCCGGGTTGTTGCGGTTCTCCAGGAACTTCAGGCCGATCTGCGGGAACAGCGCGTACGTCAGCACGTCGTCTTCGAGGTTGTCGGCCAGCTTGATACCCTTCTCGTCCGCCAGCTTCTTCAGTTCGTCGGTCAGCTTGTCCATTTCTGGCTCAAGCACATCTGCAGGACGACAGGTCATGACTTCCTTGCCATCCAGTACACGCTCCTGAAGCTCTTTATTCATAGGGGCTGGCGCTGCGCCGTACTCACCCTTCAGAATGGCGGAGGTTTCCTTGGAGATGGACTTGTAACGCTCGCCGGTCAGAACATTCAGTACCGCCTGGGTGCCGACAATCTGCGAGGTCGGGGTCACCAGCGGAATGAAGCCCAGGTCTTCACGAACCTTGGGAATTTCTTCCAGCACCTGGTCAAACTTGTCGCTTGCGTTCTGCTCACGCAGCTGGTTTTCCATGTTAGTCAGCATGCCGCCCGGTACCTGAGCAATCAGGATGCGGGAATCAGTGCCGCGCAGGCTGCCCTCAAACTTCGCATACTTCTTGCGCACCTGGCGGAAATAGGCGGCAATTTCTTCCAGCAGGTTCAGATCAAGACCGGTGTCACGATCGGTACCTTCCAGGATGGCCACAACCGCCTCGGTGGGCGAGTGACCATAGGTCATGCTCATGGAGGAAATAGCAGTATCCACGTTATCGATACCGGCTTCCGCAGCCTTGATGGCGGTAGCGGTCGACATGCCGGTGGTGGCGTGGCACTGCATGTGGATAGGGATATCCAGCTCTTTCTTCAGGCGGCTGACCAGATCATAGGCCACATACGGCTTGAGAATACCGGCCATGTCCTTGATCGCGATGGAATCTGCGCCCATGTCGGCGACTTCTTTCGCCAGATCTACCCACATATCGATGGTGTGCACAGGGCTGGTGGTGTAAGCAATCGTACCCTGGGCATGCTTGCCGGTCTTGCGAACGGCCTTGATCGCGCGATCCATGTTGCGGGGATCGTTCATGGCATCAAAAATACGGAACACGTCTACGCCGTTCTCGGCGGCACGCTCACAGAAACGGTCAACCACATCATCCGCATAGTGACGATAGCCCAACAGGTTCTGGCCGCGCAGAAGCATCTGCTGGCGAGTATTGGGCATGGCTTTTTTAAGTTCGCGGATGCGCTCCCAGGGGTCTTCGCCCAGGTAACGGATACAGGCATCAAAGGTAGCCCCACCCCAGGATTCCAGCGACCAGAAACCCACTTTGTCGAGTTTCTCGGCGATTGGCAGCATGTCGTCCAGACGCATGCGGGTGGCGAGCAGGGATTGGTGGGCGTCACGCAGAATTACGTCCGTAATCCCCAGCGGTTTTTTCGTGTCAGTCATCGTGTCAGCCTTCTGTTAAAAGGTTCTAATCGTGTACCGGGGTCACTTCTTGTGGCGTGACCGGTATTGTGCAATCGCCTTCTTGATGGCCTCGGCGGTGTCAGGGTCAACCGACGTGGGCGCCTTCGGCTTGGCACGTGGCGTTCTGGCCGGGGTTGCCGGCTCTGGCGGCGCAAACCGCAGGATGATTTTGGACATCAGGCCGGTCGCGAATACCAGAATAATCAGGAACACGAACACGAAGCCCATGCCGGCAATCATCAAGTCTACGGCTTGTGACATCAGCTCATTCATATCGAACAGCTACCTGTATTGGTTTGTTGATTTCCCCGTACCGCCCGACAAGCCACCACTAAAACTAAAGTCTAATGGCCCGGCGGAACAATTCGGGAGGCAAAATCCTGCGTAATTTACCGTTTTCAATGACCAGGAGCAACCTGAAGCACGCATTTCTATAGGGACTTTCCGAGCGTCCCGGCCTGAAATGACAGCTGCTGAGACAATCTCACCCAGCTCTAATCATGCATATCTAACCCGGAATTTCCGGCCTTTCACCTTACCTTTCTCCAGCCGCGCCAGCGCCTGGGACGCCCACCGGGACTCAACCGCCACGAAGCACTGAAAATCGAACAGGTCGATTTTGCCAACGGCAGCGCCGGGAATACCAGCCTCGCCGGTAAGAGCTCCCATCACGTCGCCAGGGCGCACCTTGTCTTTGCGACCGCCAGCCAGGCACAGCGTTTTCATGGCCGGCGTAACCGGGCGCAACGCCTCCGCCAGCAACGCCTCCGTATCGCCCCACAACACCGGCTCGCCCCGCTCCGCTTCCAGGCGCGTAATCTTGTGGCCCTGGCGCGGAGTGCAAAGAGTAACCGCATGCCCCTGCTCGCCTGCCCGGCCGGTACGGCCCACCCGATGGGTGTGCACCTCGGGATCCCGCGCAGGCTCGGCATTGATGACCAGTGGTAGCCCTTTGATATCGAGCCCTCTTGCCGCCACATCGGTAGCCACCAGTACCGTACAACTCTGGTTGGCAAATCGAACCAGAGCGCTGTCCCGTTCACGCTGGTCCAGATCGCCGTGTAGCGACAACGCCGAAAAGCCAAGACGACCCAGTTCATCCGACAGCTCATCACAGTCCCGTTTGGTGGTACAAAACACCAGAGACGACACCGGCTGGAAACGGGAAAGCAGCGCTGCCACGGCCGCCGCCCGCTGATCCGGCTGAATTTCGTAAAAGGATTCTTCAATGGTGATGGTGGCCGCTTTTGATTCCACCCGCACATCTTCCGGCTTGCTCTGGAATTGCTCGCTCAGCTTTCTGATGGCCGGCGGCCAGGTGGCGGAGAACAGCAGCGTCTGCCTGCCACCGGGGGCTTGGGAGACAATGCTGGTGACCACCTCCTCGAACCCCATATCCAGCATACGGTCCGCCTCGTCCAGCACCAGCACTTTCAAGCCATCCAGCGAAAGCGTACCTTTGCGCAAGTGGTCATCTACCCGGCCAGGGGTACCCACGACGATATGAGCGCCATGGCTGAGCGACCCGATCTGAGGGCCGATAGGCACACCACCACACAACGTCAGCACCTTCACGTTATCTTTGGCCCGTGCCAGCTCTCGCAACGCTTTGGCCACCTGATCCGCCAGTTCCCGGGTGGGACAAAGAACAAGACTCTGAACCTGGAAGCGTCGCGGAACGATGGTCTCGATAATCGGTATCCCGAACGCCGCTGTCTTGCCGCTGCCGGTTTGCGCCATGGCAATCACGTCCTTGCCCGCCAACGCAAGCGGAACTGCCTCTGCCTGAACCGGCGTGGGTTGCTGGTAACCCAATTGATCAAGATTGGCCTGCATGGCCGCGGAAAGACCAAGCGCTTTAAAAGATGACATAGAAAAATCCGTGGGGTGGGTTGTGATGGGTTATTGAGAGAATGCTGACGGCGTATACTTAACGTTTGATCGCACCAGTTTATCATGAATTCACGGAGTCGCTGATGGCCTCACTGCAGGAACAGTTATTAAAGGCCGGGCTGGCCGACGAAAAGAAAGCCCGGGAAGTACGAAATGAAAAACGAAAACAGAGAAAGCAACAGCCCAAAGGCGCCACGACCGTAAACGAAGCCGAAGAGCGCGCCCGCAAGGCTCGCCAGGAAAAGGCCGAGCGGGATCGGCAGCTCAACCTTGAGCGCAAGAAAGAGGCTGAGAAAAAGGCGATTCAGGCACAGATTCGGCAGCTGATTGAAACCAATCGCCTGGACCGGAGCCGCGGCGAAACCTCCTACCAGTTTGTCGACGGCAAGAAGATCAAGAAGATTCTGGTGAACGAACAGATGGTGGACCAACTCTCTCGCGGCCGTCTGGCCATTGTGGCGCTGGGTGACAACTATGAGATTGTCCCGGACAGGGTGGCCCGGAAGATTATGGAGCGCGACGAGAGCGCCATCATCTCAATGCATGACCGAAAACAGGATGACGCAGGCGAAGACGACCCGTATGCAGGGTATGAAATCCCCGACGATTTGATGTGGTAAAGACAATAAAAAACCCCGCACAAGGCGGGGTTTTTTTATTTTGTATAGCAAAACGCCTCAGCCTGTGAGGTACACAAACTGAGGCGCTTTGATTTTAATATGGCGCGGCTGGGAGGATTCGAACCTCCGACCGCCTGGTTCGTAGCCAGGTACTCTATCCAGCTGAGCTACAGCCGCTTGAAACTGATTTGCGATGTTGGCGCGGCTGGGAGGATTCGAACCTCCGACCGCCTGGTTCGTAGCCAGGTACTC
>NZ_LLYU01000032.1:0-17448 GCF_002049515.1 Marinobacter sp. tcs-11
AACTCGCGACCCCAACCTTGGCAAGGTTGTGCTCTACCAACTGAGCTATTCCCGCTCTAATGTTTCAGAGGCATTGCCTCGTCAACGGCTGCGTATTCTACGGATTCCGCCTTCGCCGTCAACACCTTTTTTTCAACTTTCTGTTTTTACTGAAAATCTGCACAAAGTTTAGCCAGCAACGATTCAGGATCGATCCCCAGCCACCGCTGTGGCATTACGCGCGCCGGCCAGCTGCCCGGCGGAATCGCAGTTCAGGTAACTGGAGGACTGGAGCCATTCCTGATCGGGATAGTATTTAAACACCAGCTGTCCGCCCTTGAGCTCGTCTACCACGGTTTTGATGATTTGATTGTCTACCGCCGGGCAGCCATGACTACGGCCGATTCTGCCGTACTTTGTTACCCAGCTGTCCTGAACGTAGTCTGCACCATGGATAACAATTGCCCGCTGACGAGCCAGGTCGTTGAAACCCGGTTCCAATCCATCAAGGCGCAACGAATAGCCATGGGAACCCCGATAGGATTCGGCGGCTTTGAACAGGCCGATACTGGACTTGTGACTGCCCTCGATATTGGAAAATGCGGTTGCCTCAGCATTACCAGAGTTTTTACCGTGAGCCACGAGGTCACGAAGGATTAATTCTCCTTCGTTCAGATCAAACAACCATAGCCTTTCTTTGGAGGACGGCAAAGAGAAGTCGATCACCGCCAGCCGCTCTGGCATGGCCGTGCCATTGCTGATGGCGCAACGGGTTGCCTTGAGTGCAGCTTCGAGAACCTGTGGGCTGAGCTTGGGAGCCGCGGAAGCCAAACGTCCAAACATCTCCTCGTTCGCGGTTTGGGCGTGGCCTGCGGCCGACAACCCAAGGGTAAAAAGCGCGCCTGCAACCAGGGCAGAAATCTTTCGTCGTTTGTGATGCTTTGGCATCAAACTTACCTCTCAACCAGATAGAAGCTGCATAAATCCGCAGATCAAAAAATGCCCCATTCTATCAATAAAAAATGAGACACCCGTCATCGCCGTACAAAAAATAAACAAGCAGTAATCAAACATACGAATTCCGGGGTGTGGCTCCGGCGTGATAGCATTGACTCAACTCAACGGGGTGCCTGGAAGGGCTGAGACCATACCCGCGGAACCTGACCCGGTTAATACCGGCGTAGGGATTGAGTCACCACCTTTCGTGGTGTTCGCGGCATGGCACCCCCGCTACTGAACAAGGTGCCAATGTATGATTTCACGCTTGATTCCCGCGTTGTTCGCCGTGTCGCTGCCGCTGATGGTTGCCGCCGATGAACCGACCGTCCTGAATGTGTATACCCATCCCTCCTTTGCCGCCGAATGGGGCCCGGGGCCCGCGGTTAAAGAGGCGTTTGAAGCCCAATGCGGGTGCTCCCTGAACTACACCGTATTGGACAGCGGCGGAGACATTCTGCAAAGGCTCCGGCTGGAAGGAAGCTCCACTCCGGCAGATGTGGTTCTGGGGCTGGATACCGGCACCATGGAGACCGCTCGGCAAACCGGCCTTCTGGGCCGCCACGGCCAATCACTGGGACGCCTGGCATTGCCTGTTAACTGGGACGACGACACTTTCGTGCCCTACGACTGGGGCTATTTTGCCTTTGTCTACGATACCGAGCAGTTGTCGGAGCCGCCCTCAAGCCTTGAAGAACTGGTCAACGCGCCAGACGATCTCAAGATCATTATTCAGGATCCGCGCACCAGCACACCGGGACTCGGCCTGTTGCTCTGGATGCATGCCGTCTATGGTGATGAAGCGCCCGCAAAGTGGCAGCAGCTCAGCGACAAGATTCTCGCAACCACCCAAAGCTGGAGTGACGGTTATTTCTCGCTATTCATGAATGGCGAAGCGCCTATGATCCTCTCTTACAGCACCTCTCCTGCGTATCACATGGCTATCGACAAAACTGACCGTTATCAGGCGGCCCGTTTCAATGAAGGACATTACCTGCAGGTCGAAGTCGCCGCCCTGGTGGAAAGCTCCGATAACAAGACACTTGCCAGAGAGTTTCTGGACTTCATGCTGACCGCGGACTTCCAGCGTCATATTCCACTGAAGAATGTGATGTATCCGGCCGTTGATCTTGGGGATGAATTGCCAGAGGTTTTCGACAAGCTGATTACACCATCCGAAGCCCTGTATATAAATCCCGCGAAAGTTGCCACCATTCGCCGACAGTTGGTGAACGACTGGCTTGATGCACTGACCGACTGATGTGATGCCAACACACGCGAGTGCCGTCCCCTTCAGCCATCCTGGCTGGCAAATCTGGCCCGGCCTGTTACTCGGCACCGGGCTATTGCTGCTCGTGGCACTTGGCTTGGGGAGCATACTACAGGAGGCCGGAGAGCTGGATCCGGGGCGCACGCTGGCAAGTTCCTATTTCCAGAGCGTGGTCCGATTTACCCTTTGGCAGGCCTTTTTATCCGTCCTGTTAAGCCTGGCGCTGGCGCTCCCGGTGGCGACCGCCCTCGCCCGCTACAGAGGCTTCCCTGGTCGCACATTGATTCTGCGGCTGATGGAGTTGAGTCTGGTTTTACCCACTATCGTGGCAGTCTCAGGCATCATAGCGGTGTTTGGTCGGCAGGGCTGGTTCACCGGTCTGCTCAATATCTGGCTTCCTGGTAATGGATGGAATCTTTATGGGCTGAACGGCATTCTGCTCGCCCACGTGTTCTTCAATGCGCCACTGGCGGCCCGAATCCTGTTGCAGGCTCTGGATTCCATACCCGCGCCACGAATGAGAACCGCCTCTCAGCTTGGGCTCGGCGGCTGGTGGCTGTGGCGTGCGGTACACTGGCCCGCCATCAAACCGGTACTGCCCGGCGTGGCGGCACTGGTGTTCACGCTGTGCTTCACCAGTTTTGCCATCATCATGACGCTGGGCGGAGGGCCAGGAACAACCACCCTGGAAGTCGCCATCTACCAGGCCCTGCGCTTTGAATTCGATTTCGCCCGTGCCGCGCTGTTTGCCATTCTGCAGCTGTTGATCTGTGGCATCCTCTGGTGGCTGGTTTTCCGGAAGCGTCTGGACACCGCTGTACTGCCAAACCGCCGGTTATCACGTCCGGTCCCTCTGTTTGCACGGCCCTGGCAAGGGTTTTCAGCGGGTCTGCTCCTGGCGATTTTCACGGCCTTTCTGATCGCGCCACTACTGGCCATTATCCTGCGCGGTTTACCGGCGTTATGGCCAACGGCGGATGCTTCTTTTATTTACCAGCAGCTCTTGCCGGCCACCGCCCGCAGTCTGTTAATCGCCATTCCGGCCGGGCTCGGTTCGGTGGTCGTTGCCTTGCTAACCCTGGCGGCAGCCAACCGGGCTCGTCGGCGCTGCCTGGCCATAGTGCCGGCCGTCACTGGCTACCTCCCATTGATCGTACCGCCTCTGGTACTGGGGACCGGGCTTTTTATTCTGCTAAGGCCGCAATTGGGGAATACCATGCAGGGATGGTTCCTGGTGGGCCTGATCAACGGGCTGATGGCCGTGCCGTTTGTCTTGCAGATTCTGCGCGGACCACTGGCAAGCCTGGATGCCGACTCACTCAGACAGGCAGACCAACTGGGCCTCCTGGGCTGGTATCGATGGCGATGGCTGTATTGGCCGCATCTGCGCCGTCCAGTTGCTCTGGCCCTGGCGTATGGTGTGGCATTATCTCTGGGTGACTTCGGTGTTATCGCCCTGTTCGGCAGCCCGGGCAAACCCACGCTCCCGGTTTTGCTTTATCAGCAACTGGGCAGTTACCGGTTGGCGGAAGCTGCAGGTACCGGGCTCTGGCTGTTGGGGCTACTGGTACTGATCTTTGTATCGCTCTCCCGTGTTCCCGGCGTTAAGTCCAGAACAACTTCCGCTGCGAGCCAACCACTGCCGGAGCCTGAACATGCTTGAGATCAAAGATCTGGCCTTCGAGTATGGGCCTGACGGTCGTCTCTGGCGATTCGATTTTTCCGTGCCTGCCGGCGAATGTCTGGCCATCCAGGGCCCCAGCGGTTCCGGCAAATCAACCCTGCTCAGTCTGGTTGCAGGTTTTCTCCCGCCAGCCAGCGGCCGGATTCTCTGGCAGGACAAGCCGATCCACTTGCTAAAGCCCTGGCAGCGCCCGGTCACGAGCGTGTTCCAGGAACACAACCTGTTCGAGCACCTGGATGTCTTTACCAATATTGGCCTTGGCATTCACCCCGGCCTCAAGCTGGATGAATCTCAACGCCACGCCATTGAAGCCGGACTGGAACGCACCGGGTTAGCAGGTTTCGGTCCCAGAATGCCTGGCGAGCTTTCCGGTGGCCAACGCCAGCGCGTTGCCTTGCTGCGAGCCATCCTGCGGCGCCAACCATTGCTCTTGCTGGATGAGCCGATGACGGGCCTGGACACCGAGACCCGGAAGATTCTGTACGCCATGCTGCTGGAAGAGAAAGCCCGGGGCATCACCATGCTACTGGCCAGTCACGATGAAGAAGAACGCAGAATACTGGCAGACAGCCACTGGAATCTTTAAGCTTTCAGAGAACTCAAACAGGGACTCCGTGACTCCGTGGCAAACGAACCAGGCCTATCTCAGCCACTTGGCGCCCACACTCCCGGTAACGCCGAATTCGGTGGCCATACGCTGAAGTTTTCCGGCGACTGGACTCTGTCCCACTATTCCGTCCTGAATCGGCAAACAACTGCCCTGAAACCTCGTGCAGCCGGCTGCAACCCGGATTTTTCCGGCCTGGGCCGCCTGGACACTGCCGGCGCTTCGTTGATGGTGAAACTGCTTGGCAGCGAGGCTCTGATCAGCGCTCTGCAACGAGCTGAATTACCGGATGAACAGCGCGCCCTGATACAGGCGGTTGCTGAAGCCATGAACCAGCCATCGGCGGCGGTCGCAACCGTTAACCCGGTCGTGGCGTTTCTGGCGGAGATCGGAAAGAAGGTGACCACGCTGGGGCAACTTGTCTGGTTGCTGGCCGGGTTTATTGGCCAGACGCTGGGCACCCTGTTCTACATCCTGCCCCGGCCTACTCGCTGGCGTATAACACCCTTTGTGGCGGCACTACACGACACCGGCCTGAATGCCCTGCCCATTGTTGCCCTGCTTACCTTTCTGGTTGGCGCCGTGGTTGCGTTTCTTGGCGCGACAGTTCTTGAGGACTTTGGCGCAACCATTTACACCGTGGATCTGGTGGCGTTCTCGTTCCTGCGGGAGTTCGGCGTACTTCTGGCAGCCATCCTGCTGGCCGGCCGAACCGCCAGTGCATTCACCGCACAGATTGGTGCCATGAAAGTCAATGAAGAACTCGACGCTATTCGCACCCTGGGTCTCAATCCGGTGGAACTGCTGGTCGTTCCCCGGGTATTGGCAATGATGTTCAGCCTCCCCATTCTCACGTTTATCGGCATGATCTCGGGCATGGTCGGTGGGGCTGTGGTCTGCGCAGTGGCTCTGGACATTCCACCCAGCCAGTTCATTGCCATTGTCGAACGGGATATCGCCCTGAAGCACTTCCTGGTCGGCCTTGGCAAGGCGCCGGTGTTCGCATTTCTGATCGCCGTCATTGGTTGCCTGGAAGGCTTCAAAGTGGCCGGCAGTGCTCAGTCTGTCGGGGAACACACCACCTCCAGCGTGGTGCAGTCTATCTTTATGGTGATACTGCTGGATTCCGTGGCAGCGCTGTTTTTCATGGAAATGGGTTGGTAAAGCATGGCGGATCATCCGGTCATACAGGTACGCGCACTCGACAACCGGTTCGGCAGCCACATCGTTCATGAGAAACTCGATCTGGATCTGTATCCCCGGGAGATTCTGGGTGTGGTCGGCGGTTCCGGCACCGGCAAGTCCGTTCTTTTGCGCAGTATAGTTGGCCTGAATCCACCGTCCGGCGGGCACATCACCGTTTTTGGTGAAGATTTGACGGAACTATCCGCCACCGAACGCTCTCGCTATGAGCAACGTTTCGGGGTTCTGTTTCAGGGCGGCGCCTTGTTCACGTCACTGAACCTTGAGCAGAACATCGCGCTGCCGCTGATTGAACACGCCCGACTGTCGCGGGCCGAAGCGGAGGAACTGGCCCGAATGAAGCTGGCCTTGACCGGCCTGCCACCAGAAGCCGCCACGAAATACCCGGCCGAACTCTCCGGCGGTATGGTCAAGCGGGCGGCCCTGGCCCGGGCGCTGGCGCTGGACCCGGAAATCCTGTTTCTGGATGAACCAACCGCCGGTCTGGACCCGATCGGCGCTGCTGCCTTTGACGAGCTGATTGTCACCCTTCGCAACGCACTGGGCCTGACGGTATTTCTTGTTACCCACGATCTGGATACCCTGTACACCACCTGTGACCGTGTTGCGGTTCTGTCTCAACGCAGGGTGCTGGTTGCCGATACTCTGGAAAAGGTGGCACAAACCGACGATCGCTGGATTCAGGACTACTTCCATGGTCCCCGTGGCCGCGCGGCGATTACAGCCCACAACAGGCTAACCAAACAGGAGCCCGGTTAATGGAGCCCAAGGCCCATCACGTTATCATCGGATTCTTCACGCTTGCGGCAGTCATCGCTGCCTTGCTGTTTGCCCTGTGGCTTGGAAAATCATCTACCGACACTAACTGGGCCTATTACCGGATCGGGTTTGATCACCCGGTTGGCGGGCTGGCCAAGGGTAACCCGGTCCTCTATACCGGCGTCCCGGTGGGCGACGTGCTGGATCTTACCCTGGCGCCGGACAACCCCGCCCATGTGCGGGTACTGGTGAGGGTGAATCAGGATATTCCGGTACGGGAGAATACCCGCGCGGGCCTGGTACTGGCCAACATAACCGGCAGCATGAGCATACAGTTTACCGGAGGCACACCAGACAGCCCCATTCTGGAAGGCCACAAAGCCAATCCACCGCTGATAGCCGCCGAGCCTTCGGCCTTCAGTAACCTGCTGACCAATGGCGAGGCCATGCTCGGCAAAGCAGAGCAGTTGCTGGAGAATGCCAACCGGCTGATGTCCGAAGACAACCTGAGCAACATTGCCGAAATTCTTGAAAACGCCCGCCAGGCCAGTGAATCCCTGCTGGCGAGCCGGGACGAGCTTGAGGCGCTGATGACCCGGTTCGATGAAGCCGGCATCCGTGCCGAAGAAGCTGCCATCAAGGTGTCTGCCGCGGCAGACAGGTCCCGAGAGGTCCTGGATGAGCGGGTGGAACCGGTTCTCCTGGCCATGTCCAGGGCGCTGACCACCCTTCAACCTACCCTGGATCGACTGGACACCCTCACCGGCGACAATGAACTGGCGCTGGACGCTGGGCTTCAGGGTCTGGGAGAAATAACCCCTGCATTGCGGGAGCTGCGTAGCACCTTGCGCAACCTGAACTCGTTTACCCGCAGGCTGGAGCAGGACCCCACCGGAACCTTGTGGGGCGGCACCGGCATCAAGGAGTACGAACAATGAAAGTGCTATCCGCTCTCGCCTTGGGCCTGGTTCTGGCTGGCTGCACGGTCTTCCCGGTGCCCGAATCCCCTCGCCTGATGGAGCTGGCACCAGCGAGCGACTTGCCAGCATTTGACCAGGCGCTGCCGGCCAGCCTTCGGGTAGATACGCCACTGGCTTCTGACCCGCTGGACAGCGCTCGTATTCTGATTAAACCGTCGGCTTACGAATACCGGGCCCTGGCAGGCGCCCGATGGCGAGAGAGTATTCCCGTGGTCGTTCGCGATCACCTGCTGGAAACCTTCCGGGCAAGCGGCGCGTTCGCGAATGTGATGACCGACACCAGCCCGGCAACGTCGCAGTTAACCCTGGTCTCCGAGCTGACCGGATTTCATGCTGAGAATGGTGAAACTGGCACACGGGTGGTGATCAGGCTGCATCAGCAACTCATGGATAATCGCACCAGACGGAGCTTGTGTGTGAGGAGTTATGAAGCCAGTGCGAACGCACAAAGCACCGCGCTGGGGGAGTTGATGGAGGCCTTCAGTAATGCCAGTGCACATTCATCCGTGACCACAGTCACCTGGGCACACCAGTGTATGGCCCAGGAACCTCCGGCCAATTAACCTGCCTCTTTCGGAAACAAGTCAGCCCAGGCGGCACGAAGGTAGAGAATCATGGACCACAGGGTCAGCACTGCTGCGATGTATAGCAGACCGATGGCCACATAAGCCCAGAAATTACCCGGCGGAAACGCCAGCAACCCGACAATGGCCGCCATCTGAGCGGTGGTCTTGATCTTGCCGATATAAGACACAGCAACACTGGCGCGACTGCCCATTTCGGCCATCCATTCACGCAACGCCGAGATCACAATCTCGCGACCGATAATCACGGTGGCGGGAATAGTCAATAATACCGCCGAATACTCTTCGATCAAGACGGCCAGCGCCACTGCCACCATGAGTTTATCGGCCACCGGATCCAGGAAAGCGCCGAAAGGCGTGCTCTGGTTCAATTTGCGGGCCAGGTACCCGTCCAGCCAGTCCGTCAGGCCTGCCAGAGCAAATATGATGGCGCTGACCAGGTAACTCCATTGCATGGGCAGGTAAAAGATCACCACGAATACCGGAATCATCACGATACGGGACATGGTCAGTATGTTCGGTAAATTCATGGTGTTCCTATTGGTCATGCAATGCTGCGTAAATGGTCTCTGCCAATGATTTGCTGATGCCCTGCACTTTGGCCATTTCATCAACACTGGCTTTTCTGAGTTCTTGGATGCCACCGAAATAGCGAATCAGTTCGCGCCGGCGCTTCGGCCCAACCCCTTCGATACCTTCCAGGGTCGACTGGCGCCGCTTTTTATCTCGCCCGGCCCGGTGTCCGGATATGGCAAAGCGATGGGATTCATCCCGAATATGCTGTATCAGGTGCAGCGCCGGAGAATCCGCCGGTACTCGGAATACGGCCCCAGTTAAGGCGTCAATCAGCTGCTCCATCCCTGCGCGCCGGGTCACACCCTTGGCGACACCAATCAGAGGGATATCGGAAATTCCAAGCTCTTCAAACACTTCACGAGCAACATTCAACTGGCCCTTACCACCGTCGATAAACACCAGATCTGGCCGCTTGCCCTCGCCGCTCACCATCCGCCGGTAACGCCGGGTGAGTACCTGTCGCATAGCGGCATAGTCATCGCCGGCGGTTATGTCCTGGATGTTATACAACCGGTAATCGCTTTTCAGTGGCCCATTCTCGTCGAAAACCACACAGGATGCGACGGTATTTTCCCCATGACTGTGGCTGATATCGAAGCATTCCATACGGGAAGGTGTTTCCGTCAGCTCCAGCAGGTCGCGCAGGGCCAGCAATCGACGATACACGGTTTCTTTGCTGGCGAGGTGTGTCAGCAGGGTTTGCCGGGCATTGGTCATCGCCAGCTCCAGCCAACGCCGGCGTTCGCCCCGCACATTGCCGCGAATGCGGGTTTCCCGTCGAGCGGCTTCCGACAGGGCCTGCGATAACAATTCCTGCCCGTCTACCGCCACCGGCACCAGGATGTCGCGCGGAATCTCCCGCCGGGTGTCGCCACCGAAATAGTACTGGCCCAGAAACGAGGCCAGCAATTCGCCTTCGGTCTGTTCCAGGGAATAGCGAGGAAAATAATCCTTGGTGCCCAGCACCCGCCCGCCACGAACAATAATCACAACGATGCAGACCACACCGGCATCCTGGGCAATGGCGATGACATCTGCATCCCCTCCCTCACCGTCTACGGATTGCTGTTCCTGAACATGGCGAAGATTGTTGATCTGATCTCTGTACGCCGCGGCTTTCTCAAACTCCAGCGCCCGTGATGCATCCTCCATGGACTGCATCAGGTCCTGAATAATCGCCGGGTTCTTGCCCTCCAGAAACATGCTGGCGTGCCGGATATCCTCTTGGTATTCCTCAGGGCTGATAAAGCCGACGCAAGGCGCCGTGCAGCGGTTGATCTGGTACTGCAGGCATGGCCGGGTTCTGTTTCTAAAATAGCTTTCACTACAGGATCTTATGCGGAAAACCTTTTGTAGAATATTAAGACTTTCCTTGACCGCTCCCGAGCTTGGAAAGGGCCCGAACCAGATGCCACCACCCTTTTTGGTGCGGCCCCGCCGAAAGGTCAGCGAGGGATAATCCGAATGCGAGGAGAGATAGATATAGGGATAGGACTTATCGTCCCTCAACAGAATATTGTAGGGCGGCCGCAGCGATTTGATCAGATTCTGTTCCAGCAGCAACGCTTCTGTTTCACTGCCGGTAATAGTGACTTCAATGGCCGCAATCTTGCCCACCAGGGCTTCGGTTTTAGGGGCCAGGCCTGATTTACGGAAATAACTGCTGACGCGCTTGCGAAGGTTGCGGGCTTTACCCACGTAGAGGATGCCACCGGTATCGTCATACATACGATAGACACCGGGGCGTTCTGTCAGTTGTTTCAGGAAATTCTGGCTGTCGAACTTCCCGGGAGATTGCTCGGGATCAGACCTTGTCGGCATCCAGCAATCCAAGCCTTACTGCCATCAGTGCCAGTTCCACATCACTGGAAATCTCCAGCTTTTCGAAAATCCGGTAACGGTAACTGTTTACGGTTTTCGGGCTCAGGCACAGCTTGTCGGAGATATCCTGAACCTTCTGGCAATCCACCACCATCATGGCAATCTGCATTTCGCGCTCAGACAGGCGCTCGAACAACGACAGCTCGCCGTCTTCATCCCGCTCACCCCCGAGCTGTTTCAGTGCCATTTTCTGGGCAATTTCGGGGCTGATGTAGCGCTGGCCGGAATGGGCTTTACGAATGGCCCGCACCATTTCCTGAATGTCAGCGCCTTTGGTGACATACGCGGTGGCGCCGCTCTGCATCACACGGGCCGGATAGGGGTCGTCAGCACAGGCGGTAACCACGATAACGCGAATGGAATCATCAATACGAAGAATGCGCCGGGTCGCCTCCAGGCCGCCAATACCGGGCATGCGAATATCCATCAGGACAATATCCGGACGGTTTTCACGCACACAGTCAATCGCCTCTTCGCCAGACGAAGCCTGGCCAATGACGTCTATATCGGGATTGTCAGCCAGCATGCGAGTGATACCCGAGCGTACGAGCTCGTGGTCATCAACAACCAATACCCTGATCAAAACTCACCTCGCCGTCAGGTATGAGGAAACAGGCCGATTGTAACGGTTAGCAGCGTCAGCCGGTAGGCGGCATGAAAAAAACTGCCAAAATGGGCACCTTGATCACAGACTATTGCCGGAAGGGGAGCCCAGGCCGGCGGTGTTCTCAACCGGATCGAACCAGACCACCAGTTCTCCCCTACGCACAGCTTCAAGTACGTGCTCCCGCTCTGCCAGAGGACTTTCGGTGTCATTCAACCCGTGATAACGGGTGCAGTATTCCTCGGCCAGGCCCTCGAGCTGATCAGCCGTAAGCAAACCCGTGTCTACTACAAATTTTTCTTCTCGCGGGTCCGGATCGGAAGGCTGCAATGCATCGTTACTCATAGAACCTCCAGTCAGTCGCTGTATGTTACGGTTTTATGAGCCAGACAAGAACCCCCGCAGATGAAGACACATCATCACGTTTCTGGAGAGCGGGTGCGGAAACGGGCAATGAGCTGCTTCATGCCCACCGATTCCTGCCTAAGCGCTTCACTGACAAGGCGGGTATCCTCCACATTCAGAGTCAGGGTCTCAGCACTCTCACCGAGAGCCTCCGCACGACGCCCCACTCTCGCGATTTCACCCCGCTGCAAGGCAACCGCACCCTGCACACTCTCACTCTGACGCTGCAGCTCATGAAACTGAGCCGCCAGACCTTCCAGGTGCGCTCTCAGGGCATGCAGATTAGCGCGATTCATTTCGCCAGCGCCCGCCATATCTTCCAACAGTGAGTCTGCATTGTTTGCACCCACGACAAGATCCTGCACCCACTGGCGAATATTGGCGGTGGATTCCGAGGTCCGACGCGAAAGCGTGCGTACCTCGTCTGCCACCACGGCAAATCCCCGGCCGTGTTCGCCCGCCCTGGCTGCTTCAATCGCCGCATTCAGGGCCAGAAGGTTGGTCTGCTCGGCAATATCGGCGATCACGCCGGTGACTTGCTCGATTTTTCCGGTTGCGTCTATCAACGCGGTGATCGACTCAGAAACCCGTCCAATCACCTCAACCGTGTGGTCAGCGCCTTTCTCACTGTTAGCCAGCCCCTCACGGACTTCGCTGTTGGCATTGACTGCATGCATCACCGTTGCTGCAGAGTGCTCGGTGGCCTGTTCGATCTGTGACGCCTGATCCGCGATGGAAGCCATAGACTGAGCCACATCGGAAATCTGGCGACGAGTGCTTTCGGAGGTTTGCTGAAGTGCTTCCGCTCCGTTATCCAGGCTGGCAGAGCGTGCATCAAGGCCTGAAGCCGCTGACCGAACATCCTCAACAAACACCTCAAAGCGCCGGACCAGTTGTTCAATAGCTCCGGCCACGCCGGCAACCTCGTCACGACCTTTTACCGCGAGGATCTTGGTTAGATCAGCGTTCTGCTCCATGGCCGACACATCCCGGGCCATGGCCTGCAAGCGAAGGATCACCGAAGTCCGTAGCCAGAGCGTCATCGCCACGACCAACGCAAGAAAGACCAGGGCGCCACCAAGCAGGAACCTCTGCTGGTCTGCCAGATAATGCAACAGTTCCGATGCGCTCGCAGTAACGCCATCGCGACTGGCTCTCTGGCGCTCAGTTATCGCCGTCAGCATGGGCTCCAACGCCTGGAACAGTTGAAAATCGACGATTTTTCCCACTTCATAGTAGCTGCGCTGGCCTATTCCCTGTTTCATGTCCGCCATCAGCGCCACGACCCGGTCATATTGCTCGCGATTGTCCCGTGACCAGGTGCCTAACCCGGGATTCTGCTGAATCCTCTGCCAGTGCCGGGGAATTGAGCGCTCCAACTCGGTGAACAAAGGATCGATTTCGTCCCACAGTAAAAGCTGTGCCTTGATCTTGTAAGCCAGATCCTGCAGCAGTCGATGGTCCTGCTCCAGATCAACCAGCATCCAGGATTGCTCGAGACTCTCTCCAACCAGTGCCTGCGAGGTATGCTCGGCTTTCGCTATGATCATCCAGGCAATGAACGTGAGGCCGGCAACAGCAGCCACCGACAGCAACGCAAACGCCAGGATTCTGGCGCGAACAGTGGTCAGCATAAAAACTCCGATCAGGTGTACCCGGTCGGAGGGTATGCCCGTTTTATGACACTTTTATGTATTTGCTTGCGTCATTTTTTCGATACTACGTTTGGCGATCTTCAAAAATAACTGCTAAATCTCTATCATCGCTCTTTTATTTCCGTTCGGATGCTAATGAATCACCACGCTTTCAAGCTCACCCTGCCGATTTTATTTGGCTACATCCCCCTTGGTATGGCCTTTGGTGTGTTGTTTACCACGCAACTGGATTATCCCTGGTGGATTGCTCCCTTGATGGGCCTTGTTATCTACGCCGGTGCCGGCCAGATTCTGGCGGTCAGCCTGCTGGCTGCCAACGCCGGACTGGTTGAGGTGGCCGTTGCCATGTTCGTACTGAACGCTCGACATCTCTTCTATGGGTTGTCGCTGCTGGGGCAATTCCGTGGCGCCGGCTGGCGTAAGGCCTATCTGATTTTCGGTTTGACCGATGAAACCTATTCCCTGCTCACCAGCCGCCCCCGTTCGGCCAATCGCGAACAGGAACAGCATGTGGACTTCCGGATCACGGCCATGAACCAGGGCTACTGGATTGTCGGATGCACCTTGGGTGCGGTACTCGGCAAGACTGTCGCCTTCAACAGTACCGGCATTGAGTTTGCACTCGTGGCGCTGTTTATTGTGCTCACAATCGAACAATTGAAAGCATTGGGGGATTCGTTTCCGGTGTGGGCGGGGGCGGCGGCAGCTGCGTTTGCCATGATGCTGGTGCCGGCAACCCATCAACTGATAGCAGGCATTGTACTGGTTACTGCAGTGCTTCTTCTGCACTACCGGAAGTATCGAACCGACACCATGGCAGGAGACGCAAATCGTGGATGAAAGTAGCTACCTGGCGGCGTTTATTGCCATCTCCGCCCTGGCCACATTTGCGACCCGGGTGGTGCCTTTCCTGTTCTTTGAAAAGCACACGGAACACCCTCTGGTCAAACACATCGGGCGCTTCCTGCCCGCAGCCGTGATGGCATTACTGGCCACAGTATTTTTGCAGAGGTCTGCGGACTGGCAGGCACAGGCACCTGGCGCAGATGCGCTGATACCCGCATTACTGGTGGTTGCCGTTCACCTGTGGCGCAGAAACGCGCTGCTTTCTATCGCGGCCGGCACTGCAGCCTACATGGCCATTCAGCAATCAGGCATTCTGTAAGGCACCCGAAAATCAGGGGGTGCCCTCAACATTGGCCACCAGCCGGGAATCTTCCAGCGCGGCCGTGCGGTGCTTCACCACGCCCTTGTATTCCGGGCTTTCAATCATCGCCAGAAACGCGTTAATGGAGGGGTAGCGGACCAGCAGCACCTGATCCCAGGATTCATCCGGCGGCGCAATCAGCGAACCGACGGAACGGCCAGACCAGATCACCTCGGCACCAACTTCCGAGACACTGCGGGCAGCCTCTGTCATATAACGCTTGTAAGCATCCCTTCCGGAACAGTCTTCGCTGTCATCCTTGTATGCAGCCTTGTCCCTGAACCGAAGCAGATTCAGCATCACAACAGGCTGATCTTTGGGGATTTCATCAAGAATCTTCTGTAACTCTTCCTGAGATGGATTGACGGTCGCCATAGTTGTCCCTGTTCATTCGTTTGCAGGATGGCTCTTTGATGCCATTCTTTGAATAGGACAGTAAACGAAAATCCCGAAATGTGCATCTCCATCTTCGCCTTTCGGAGGGGTTCCCTTGCATTATTGACCTTCGTCAAGCAAGAATTGAGGCCACACTACAGCTATAAGCACATAACCATCAGTGCTAAAGCGTACTTATTCAGAACAAGAGAGAGACAATCGACCGTGAGCAAACTCCCAGTGATACTGGCCGCAATCGGGCTGGCCACCACGGCAGGTATTGCATCTGCTGCGGTATCTGGCGACCCACAAAACGGCAAGGAGGTCGCCAACCTCTGCGTAGCGTGCCACCAGGCCGATGGCAGCGGCAAACACATCGAAGGTGGAGAATCCTGGCCCAGGCTGGCCGGGCTGAATGCCACCTATTTGGCCAAACAGTTGCATGACATCAAAGATGGCTCCCGGACCAGCCCCACCATGATGCCTTTCGTCAACATGCTGGACGATCAAAAGATTGCCGACGTTGCGGCCTACTACAGCCAGCTTGAACCCACCGCTGGTGAAGGCGGCCAAAAAGCCGACGAAGCACTTCTGACCAGGGGCGAACAATTGGCTCAGCGTGGCGACTGGTCCCAATACGTTGTTTCCTGCAAAAGCTGCCACGGCCCCGGGAACCAGGGTGCTGGCGACGTATTTCCCGGCATTGCAGGCCAGCACGCGGGTTACATCGAGGCACAACTGAAAGCCTGGAAGGAAGGTACCCGCAAGAACGATCCCCAGGATCTTATGGGCTCCATTGCACGCCGCATGAGCGATACCGACATTCACGCGGTCGCCGTCTGGCTTGCCAACCAGAACACCGCCAGCAACTAAGGGGACAAAGATCATGATGCGCACACTGCTAACCGTCACCCTGTCCGGCTGCGTAATGCTCCCGGTGACTGTGGCGGCCAATGACGACAAAACCCAGGCCTACATCGACCAACTCACCTCGATGGGTTTCCCTGCCCCGAAAGACAACCAGCTGGTACATATTCCACCGACCATGGCGGATCTGGAAGAAGCCGACATCCATCCGGAACTGAAAAAGGTTATCCGCAGGGGCTACGACCTGTTCACCAACACCCAGCAACTGCGTGGCAAGAACGTGTTCAACAATATGAACTGTTCAAGCTGCCACCTGGGTGAAGGCCGGATGCCTTTCAGTGCGCCCATCTGGCCGGCTGCCGTTACCCTGCCCGGCTATCGCGGCAAAAATGGCCATGTAAACAACCTGGAAGAACGGATTGCCGGTTGCTTCACCTATTCCATGAACGGCAAGCCCCTTGAATACGGCAGTGACAACATGCTGGCACTGTCGGCCTACCATCAGTGGTTGGCGACAGGCGTGGAGATGTACCCCAAACAGCCGATCTATGGCCGGGGCTTCCCGGCTCCGGAGCGGCCAGCCGAACTGAGCTACGTCAACGGTGAAAAGCTGTACCAGGAAAACTGCGCGGTGTGCCACGCTGAAGATGGGACAGGCCTGCGTATCGACGGCCACACCGTATTCCCGGCCCCCTGGGGCGATATGTCCAACAACTGGGGGGCTGGTATTGTGCGCCTGCATACCGCAGCTGGCTTTATCAAGAACAACATGCCATTGGGGCAGCCCAACTCCCTGACTGATCAGGAAGCCTGGGATATCGCCTTCTACATGGACAGCCAGGAGCGACCACAAGATCCGCGCTACACGGGCGATGTGAAGGAAACCGCTGAAAAATTCGGGCCTACTTTCCACAAACATTCCATGTATGGTCAGGTTCGGGAATCCGATGGCAAGTTACTGGGTGACCACGACAACACCGGAGACAAGCCTTTCCTTAAACCAGACACCGTACGGTCGAGAACATTTGACTGACAGACGTTATAATTCGGTGTCACAGGCCTCCCTTGCGGAGGCCTTTTTGCTTGCAATCAACGCAAGGAGGAACACGATGACCATCAATCGCTGGCACTTGCTGGTAAGCGGCAAAGTACAAGGTGTTTACTACCGGGCATCCACCGAACAGAAAGCCCTGGAACTGGGCCTGACAGGCTGGGTACGAAATTTACCGGACGGCAGGGTCGAAATCATGGCCGAGGGCGATCTACTTCAGCTCAAGGCACTGCATGAATGGTGTCACGAAGGCCCGGAACGCGCTGTGGTCGATGAGGTTGCAACCCAGGAACTGCCCGCCACTCAGGAATTCGCTGACTTCAGGACCACACATTGAGCAGTCTTCTTGATACCTTTCTGTACACGCTGGAGACTACGCTGCCGGTATTCGCCATGGTTTTTATCGGCATCGGTCTTCGGCGCATTGGCTGGATTGACCAGGGCTTCATCGCCACCGCCTCTGCTCTGGTTTTCAAGGCCACGCTCCCCACCCTGGTTTTCCTGAGCATTATCAGAGCCGACCTGGATACCACCCTCAGCATCAGCATGCTGATCTTTTACTTCCTGGCGACCCTGGCCAGTTTTGCCCTTGTCTGGTTCTGGGCAACAAAGCGGGTCCGGCAAGAGGATCGCGGGGTTTACTAATCAGAAACAAAGTAAGCGAACATCACCCGGCGATATACGCCAGGTCCGGATGACCGAAAAAAGACTTCAATAACCGGGGTAGTTTCTGTAACCGCCGAAGTTGTCGATAAACGATATTCC
>NZ_LLYU01000033.1:0-17192 GCF_002049515.1 Marinobacter sp. tcs-11
AGAAAACTACGAAGAAAGTAACCAGCCTGAAAAAAGAAATCAAAGCCCGTAAGGCGAAGATCGCCAAGCAGGAAGGCAAGCTGAAGAACCTGAAGAAGAAGCTCAAGAAAGCGGCATAAACTGCCATGTAGCGCGCCGTATTCGGTAAGAGTCCGGATACTTTGTTGCTAGCTATACGTAAAGAAGCCCCGCCAATGTGTGGGGCTTCTTTATTGGCGTAGGACGGCGTGAATAGCTTCAAAGCAGTAACGGGGTAGAACCCCATGGCATTCAGCGCTGGAAAGAGGGGGAGAGCCTCGCATTAACATTGCCCCTAAACAAAGTACGACACCTCGAACGCTCGACCGGGCAATCCGAGCACCACTTAATTTGAATAAGGACGTGTTTCTTGACCCGCCTTATGCCAACCGAAAAAAAATCACTAGGCTAATTGGTTTTCGTATACAACCAGCTATCCCTGTCTTCGTCCCAGCATAAACCCGGTCAAGCCGCCTGCAATGATGCTGCCCGCGCTTGCTAACAGGAAGATTCGGATATTTCTGGAGGCGTCTGAAGTTGGATGTTCGGGTGACCAATACCTCCGTTGAGGTCATGCATAAAGGTCAGCGCGTGGCGCTACACCCCCGCCACGGCAAGAGCCGGTTCGTCACCCTGACCGAGCTCATGCCCAAGTCCCACCAGGCCCATCAGAACTGGTCTCCCGGGCGGTTCCTGAACTGGGCCAGGGACATCGGTCCCGCCACGCTCGACGTGGTACAGCGACAGCTTAAGGATCGCCCTCATCCGGAGCATGGTTACCGGGCCTGCCTGGGTCTGCTGAACCTCAGTCGCCGCTATAGCCGTGACCGGCTGGAGCAGGCTTGTAGCCGAGCACTGGCCATCAACTCGGCCAGCTATCAGAGCATCAGCTCGATCCTGAAGCAGGGTCTGGACCAACTGCCTCTGCCACTGGCCGAGGAAGAGCCGGAGCTGGCCGATCTGCCCTTACACACCAACGTTCGCGGCCCCCGCTACTACCACTGATCCCGGAGAAACTGATGTTGACTCACAACACCCTCGATACCCTGCGACAGCTCAAACTGACCGGCATGTGCGATGCCCTGGAACAACAGCGGGCACAGCCTGACACCCATGACCTGGCGTTCGAGGAGCGCCTGGCCCTGCTGGTAGATCGGGAAGTGCTGCACCGCGAAAACCGGCGACTGGAGCGGCTGCTCAAGGCCGCCCGTCTGCGTGTGCCGGCCTGCATTGAAGACATCGACTACCACCACCCGAGAGGGCTGGAGCGCTCTCGCATGGCCGGACTGGCCAGCTGTGACTGGATCCGCCAATCCCTGAACCTGTGCATTACCGGCCCGACCGGTTGCGGCAAGACCTGGCTGGCGTGCGCTCTGGGCAACCAGGCCTGCCGGCAAGGACTCTCAGTTCGCTACCTGCGGGTACCGCGCCTGTTCGAACAACTGCGCATCGCCCATGGCGATGGCAGCTATGCCCGGCTGATGAACCAGTTACTAAAAACCGACCTTCTGATCCTGGACGACTGGGGCATGCAGAAGGTGACGGCACAACAACGGCAAGACCTGCTGGAAGTAATCGAAGATCGGCACGGGCGAGGCTCAACGCTCATCGCGAGCCAGTTACCAACCGAACACTGGCACGACTACATCGGCTCCGCCACGCTCGCCGACGCCATCCTGGACCGGCTCCTGCACGGCGCTCACCGGCTCAATCTGAAGGGGGAATCACTGCGAAAAGCAAAAACACAAAAGACGGAATCGGTTGACCCATCGTGACCGCTCAAAGTACAAAACTGACTCCAGCGTGATGGCCGTGTGCAAACCGGTCACGATCCCCGGAATGACCGGTCACGTTCGCCGGAATACGCAAGCGCGTGGCGCGCAACGCGGCCAGCCAAGGAGTAACACTGACTTACGACCAGGCGCTGATCGACCACTTTGCCCAAGAAGGCTACAAGCCCGAGTTTGGGGCGCGTGAACTCAAGCGATTGATTCGTAGCGAGTTGGAAACCGCGCTGGCGAGGGAAATGCTCGGTGGCGGCATCGGCAAGGACGATCACGCCAATGCACGCTGGGACGAGAAAGCGGAGCGCGTGAGCTTCGAGCGCAAGGAGCCGCCGGAGGCCCAGGTTGGGACGGAGAAATCCGACGAAGCCAAGACCGCCGAAGAGCCGCAGAGCGATACGGGCAAGACAGCGCGCAAGAAGAAGCCGTCGAGCGGGCAAAAATGATGCATCGGGAGGCTCTCGTGGCCAACTCTAGCGTAGGGCTGGTACGGGTAGTCTCCCTTTCATCACTCGCGGCCACTGTCACCAAGGCGACGGGACATTGCGCCTTCGTGCAGTGGGTGGCGCGCTGCGTGCGGCCGCTTGCGATCCGGTTGAGCAACGGATTGGCGCGTCTGTTCGCACCCAATCCTTAGCGACTCGATTCTTGAGGGATGCCGATTATGGAGAAGAAAGATCAATGGAATATCGGTTACTGGATCGTCGCGATCCTCTTGTTGCTCATGTTGCAGGACTACTGGCAGGCGGCTCAGACGATCGAGCCCGTACCATACAGTGATTTCGAGAAGGCGCTGGCGGAGGGGCGTGTCGCCGAAGTGCTGGTGTCGGATCGCACGGTCACCGGGCGCCTGAAAGCGCCTGACAGCCGCGGCAAGACCACGATCGTAGCGACCCGCGTCGAACCCGACCTCGCAGATCGCCTGTCGAAATATGACGTGCCCTATGCCCGCGTGGTGGAAAGCACATGGCTGCGCGACATCTTGTCGTGGATTCTGCCGGCCATAGCCTTCTTTGGGGTCTGGTTCTTCCTGTTCAGACGCTTCGCTGAGAAACAGGGCATGGGGGGCTTCCTGAGCATTGGCAAGAGCCGTGCAAAGGTATTCATGGAGAAGAATACTGGCGTGACCTTTGCCGATGTCGCTGGCGTTGATGAAGCCAAGGCGGAGTTGGTTGAGATCGTCGACTTCCTCAAGAATCCGCAAGAGTATGGACGGCTCGGGGCGCGCATTCCCAAGGGCGTGTTGCTGGTCGGCCCACCGGGCACCGGCAAGACATTGCTGGCCAAGGCCGTGGCCGGTGAGGCGGCGGTGCCCTTCTTCTCCATCTCCGGATCAGAGTTTGTCGAGATGTTTGTCGGCGTGGGAGCGGCCCGTGTGCGCGACCTGTTCGAACAGGCGCGTGCGCAGGCGCCGGCGATCATCTTCATTGATGAGCTGGATGCTTTGGGTCGCGCACGCGGTGCCGGAGGACCGATCGGTGGACACGACGAGCGTGAGCAGACGCTGAACCAGTTGCTCACCGAAATGGATGGCTTCGACAGCTCGGTCGGGCTGATCATCCTTGCAGCCACCAACCGGCCGGAGGTCCTCGATCAGGCCTTGCTTCGCGCCGGTCGCTTCGACCGTCAGGTGCTGGTGGACCGTCCCGACAAGACAGGTCGCCTGGATATCCTGAAGGTCCATGTCAAGAAGATCACCCTGGCCCAAGGTGTAGATCTGGAACAGGTGGCGGCGCTGACCACCGGCTTTTCCGGCGCTGATCTGGCCAATCTCGTGAACGAAGCAGCGCTGAACGCGACGCGGCGCAAGGCGCAGGCTGTGGAACTGCAAGACTTCACCGCCGCCATCGAGCGCATCGTGGCCGGTCTGGAAAGGAAGAACCGTGTGCTCAATCCGAAGGAGCGGGAAACCGTGGCCTATCACGAGATGGGACATGCGTTGGTGGCGCTGGCGCTGCCCGGCACCGATCCGGTACACAAGATTTCAATCGTTCCGCGTGGCATCGGTGCACTCGGCTACACCCTGCAGCGGCCCACAGAAGACCGATTTCTGATGACACGTGCTGACCTGGAGCACAAGATCGCCGTGCTCCTGGGCGGGCGCGCGGCTGAGAAGCTCGTGTTTGGCGAGCTGTCCACAGGGGCTTCAGACGATCTCGCGCGGGCCACCGACATCGCCCGCGACATGATTACGCGCTTCGGCATGGATGAGGGCTTGGGGTACGTTGCTTTTGAGGCACAGCGGCCGCGTTTTCTTGATGCGCCTGAACTGGTACAGGGTGGCTGCCGGGTAGCCGAATCGACTCAGGCACGCATCGACCAAGCCATCCGTGACATCGTGATGGGTGTGTTTGATCGTGCATACCGAATTCTCGAAATTAACCGAGAAGTGCTGGAGCGGTGCGCGCGCGAACTGCTCGCACGGGAAACGCTGGATGAATACAGCATCCGCCAACTGACGCAAGGGCTACAGCTCGAATCCCCATGTCACAGTGGTCCAACTGCCGGAGCCATTGCTTCCTCTGTGTCCCAGGGAGCCCCTCATGAGTGACAGCGTTCATATCGTCTGCCCACACTGCCAATCCATCAATCGCGTGCCAGCCAACAAGTTGGCAGAGAAGCCCAATTGCGGGCGGTGCCAGCACCCGCTGTTCACCGGAGAACCCATCGAGCTGACTACAGCGACGGTAGAGGACATCACCGATCTCACGAGGGTAGAGCAGGCGCTGAACTCTATGCGCCGACAGCGAGAAGAGTTGGCCAGCCACGTTCCCGGTATGCTTTACCAATACCGTCTTCGTCCTGACGGCAGTTCGCACTTCCCTTATGCCAGCGCGAAGATACGGGAAATATACGGGGTTGCACCGGAGGATGTTGTTGAAGATGCCACTCCTGCGTTCGCTGCGCTCCATCCTGAAGACCGCGACCGTGTGCATGAAACCATACAGGCGTCGGGGCAGTCACTCGCGCTTTGGCATGACGAGTACCGGGTGCAGTTTCCAGACGGTCGGGTGATCTGGGTCGAAGGCGAGGCGTCGCCTGAAGCCATGCCTGATGGGAGCATCCTCTGGCACGGCTATATCCATGATGTCACCTCACGCAGAAGATCCGCGGAAGAGCTTCGCCTTGCTGCTACAGTTTTTGAGCACGCAGGAGAGGGCATCCTCGTTACGGACACTCAAGGCCACATTGTCAACGTCAATCGGGCGTTTACCGTGATCACTGGTTATGCGCGGGAGGAAGTAGTGGGTCAGACACCTCGTCTGCTCGAGTCCGATCGCTATGACGATGAGTTCTATCAGACCGTTGGGCAGGCTCTACGTGAGCACGACTATTGGCACGGAGAGCTCTGGTGCCGACGCAAGAACGGCAGTCAGTTTGCCGCGCTGCTGACGATCAGTGCGGTCCCGGATATGCGGGGCAATATCGAGCATTACGCCGCCATGTTTTCCGACATCACAGCGCTGAAGGAGAACCAGCAACAGCTTGAACGCGTTGCTCATTACGACCTGCTCACCGGCTTGCCCAATCGACTATTGCTTGGAGACCGCCTTAAGCAGGCCATTCGTCAGACACGTCGGCGTGGCATGCACCTGGCGGTTGTCTTCATCGATCTGGATGGATTCAAGAAGGTCAACGACCAGCACGGCCACGCAGTCGGCGACAAATTGCTTTCCGTCCTGTCCAGGCGTATGACGCAGGTGTTGCGCGAAGACGATACCTTGGCCCGCCTTGGTGGTGATGAGTTTGTCGCTATTCTGGTCGACCTGCCGGATATTTCCGTCAGCGTACCGATTCTCGATCGCCTGATCGAGGTGGCTGCACAGCCCGTACCGATTGGTGACGCACTGTGCGAGGTGAGCGCGAGTATCGGTGTGAGCTATTACCCGCAAGGCGAAGATATCGACGCCGACCAATTGCTGCGGCAGGCAGATCAGGCTATGTATCGTGCCAAGCAAGCCGGCAAGAATCGATATCACGTTTTCGATACGGAGAAGGATCGTACGCTGCGCACCCGTCACGAAGGATTTGACAGCATAGAGAATGCACTTGCCAATGGGCAGTTTCTGCTTTATTACCAACCTAAGGTCAACATGCGCACCGGTGAGGTGCTGGGCGCCGAAGCCTTGATCCGCTGGCAACATCCGACGCGTGGCTTGTTATCTCCTGCCTCCTTCATACCCATCATTGAGAACCATCCGCTCGGGATTGACGTGGGGGAATGGACCATCGAGGCTGCGCTGACCCAGATCGAAGTTTGGCGCAAGGCCGGCCTACATGTCCCGATCAGCGTGAATATCGGTGCGCGACACTTGCTGCAACCGGACTTCATCATGCATCTACGGGGTATGTTGTCACGACATCCCGGCGCCCGGCCGCAAGACCTTGAACTGGAAATCCTCGAAACCAGCGCCGTGGAGGACTTCGTTCAGGTGTCTCAGTTGATGGCCCAGTGCGGGAGGATGGGATTGCGTTTTGCCCTCGACGATTTCGGCAGCGGCTATTCATCGCTGACCTATCTGAAGCGCCTGCCCGCGTACCTGCTCAAGATCGACCAGGGGTTTATACGCGACATGCTCGAGGATCCGGACGATATCGCCATCCTGGATGCGCTACTGGCACTGGCAAGGTCGTTTGGCAGAAACTGCATCGCGGAGGGAGTCGAATCCATTCAGCATGGTGAAATGCTGCTGCGTCTGGGATGCGAGTGGGGCCAGGGTTATGCCATCGGGCATCCGATGCCGGCGCATGAATTCGAGCAATGGCTACACACCTGGCAGGTACCCTTATCCTGGAAGGGATTCAAACCTGACAGTCGCTCCGCGCTGCCCGTGCCGTTCACATACGCCGACCACCGGGTCTGGATTTCCCAGATGATCGACTATCTGTCAGGTAAGACCCAAGTGCCGCCTCAACCCGAAGCACTCCAATACTGGCGGGATCAAAGTGGCCGCCCTACGTTCTTCGGCAAGGACCCTGATGATCAGGTCGATGTCCTGCATCAGAGCATCCAGCAGTTAGCGAACACCCTGAGTGAAATGAAAAATGCCGGCCGTGTCGAGGCATTGAGGGCTGGCATCGACAAGTTGCAACATTTGCAGGCGGATCTGCTGGGATTGCTGCCGCCAGACCAGAAGCCGGCTTGATGCCATGCACGGGACAAAGGGTTGACGTGCAAAAGGCTGATCGAGTCGTCTTCTCGCACTCCCCGTTCCATTAACGTTTCATTGAAAGAGAGAGCAACGCTTATGCCTAAAGAACCTGGCCACACGACCCTTGACGAGATGCGCTCCCAGTGGCGGCTGATGACGGTTTACGAGCGCTTCGAGCAGGTCGTCGCCCTCGTTCTGTCAGCGGTAATTGCCGTCATCATCGTGGTGTCGCTGTTCCAGCTCATCGCTATCGTCTTCACGCTGCTGGTCCTCGATGCCTTCAATCCCCTGGATCACAAGGTATTCCAGAATGTGTTCGGCATGATCATGACGCTCCTGATCGCGATGGAATTCAAACATTCGATCGTCAGAGTGGCGCTGCGTAAGGAAAGCATCATCCAGGTCAAGACCGTCATTCTGATCGCGATCCTGGCACTGGCCCGCAAGTTCATCATCCTTGGCCCTGACGTTGATCCTGCCAAAGTGGCCGCCCTGGCGGGGACGATACTGGCCTTGGGTCTGACCTATTGGCTCATGCGTGAACGCGACGACCGGATGAGCGAGCAATTGGACCATGGCTCTTTATAGTCTAGACGGTCGACACGATGCCAGGTCGAGGCACCGCTGGCTCAATCGCTTTCAAACCGTACTGCTGGTTTTGACCCTGGTGGGGATCGCGGCTACCGCTGGCAGTCTGCTGTTCGGCGAGATTGGCCTTTGGCTAGCACTGGCAAGCTGCGCATTGACCCTGCTGATCGAACCTGTCGCCGCCTCCGCGATGACCTTGCGCCTCTATGGCGCCCGTCCCTTGCATTACCAGGAAGCCCCCGTAATTTGGTCGCTGTTGCGGGAGTTGGCCGTGCGCGCCGGATTACCGAATACGCCGGTTCCCCACTATGTGCCCAGCGGCATCGTCAACGCTTTTGCTACTGGTTCGCGACGCCAGGCCTCTATTGCGCTCACTGATGGCCTGCTCCGCAGCCTGAGTATCCGGGAACTGCAAGCCGTGCTGGCGCATGAGGTCGCGCACATCGCTCAAGACGATCTGCGTGTCATGGGTCTGGCTGATTCGATCAGCCGGCTCACGAGCCTGCTGGCATTGCTGGGTCAGATTACGCTCCTGATCAGTATTCCGGCGCTGTTGGCCGGTGCCGTAGAAATTAACTGGCTTGGCTTACTGCTGTTGGTCGCTTCGCCGCAACTGGCACTGCTCGCGCAGTTGGGCCTGTCACGCGTGCGAGAGTTCGATGCCGACCGGATGGCCGCAGAGCTGACGGGGGATCCGCACGGGCTTGCCTCGGCGCTGGCGAAGATCGAGCGGGTGAGCCGCTCGTGGCGCGCCTGGATGTTGCCCGGTTGGGGCAATCCCGAACCGTCCTGGTTGCGCACGCATCCGACGACAGAGGATCGTATCGCGCGCCTGATGGCGTTGGCGCCTCAGCCATCGCAGACCCTGCCGTTCCAAACGGAATATCTCGTGCCAAGGTCGCTCGCCCCGATGCGCCCACCACGCCGGGGCCTGAGCGGCCTTTGGCGCTAAATCACTGAAAGGACCCCCCGTCATGGCTTACCCCGATCCTTACCCACAACGCCCAGCTCCGGATCAATTCGTCCAGCGGTGGCTCTTCATCACCGCGTGCGTTGCCGCACTCATGCTGTTCTGGCAGTTCCTGCCCGCCATCGAAGCCTGGTTCAGCCCGCGCCAAGCCGCTGAGCGCACAGTCACGCCGCGTGGCGATCTGGCCGCAGACGAACAGGCCACCATCGAACTGTTCGAAAAATCACGCGCCTCGGTGGTCTACATCACCACCGCGCAGCTGGTGCGCGACGTCTGGACGCGCAATGTCTTCTCCGTGCCCCGTGGCACGGGATCGGGCTTCATCTGGGACGACGCCGGCCACGTCGTCACCAACTTCCATGTTATCCAGGGCGCGTCCGACGCCACCGTCAAACTCGCCGATGGCCGCGACTACCGGGCCGCACTGGTGGGGGCTAGCCCAGCACACGACATCGCCGTACTCAAGATCGGCGTCGGCTTCAAACGCCCGCCTGCCGTGCCGGTCGGCACCAGCGCCGACCTCAAGGTGGGACAGAAAGTGTTTGCTATCGGCAACCCCTTTGGCCTGGACTGGACGCTCACCACCGGCATCGTCTCCGCGCTCGACCGCTCGTTACCGGGAGAAGCGGGCGGCCCGGCTATTGATCACCTGATCCAGACCGATGCCGCCATTAACCCCGGCAACTCGGGCGGCCCCCTGCTCGATTCGGCCGGGCGGCTTATCGGCATCAACACGGCGATCTACAGCCCCTCCGGCGCCTCGGCCGGGATCGGTTTTGCTGTGCCGGTGGACACCGTCATGCGGGTAGTGCCGCAACTCATCAAGTCCGGCAAGTACATCCGCCCGGCGCTTGGCATCGAGGTGGACGAACAGCTCAATCAGCGCCTGCTTGCACTGACCGGAAACAAGGGCGTGTTCGTGCTGCGTGTCACCCCCGGCTCTGCAGCACACAAAGCCGGGCTCGCTGGGGTCGAGATTACCCCGCAAGGCATCGTGCCCGGCGACCGCATCGTTCGCATCGACGGCACGGCGATCGACGATGTGGCTAACCTGCTCGCCTGGCTCGACGACAGGAAGGTCGGCGATGTGGTGCTCTTGTCCGTGGAACGGGCCGGCAAATCGCGAGAGGTGCAGGTGGAGTTGCAGCCCGGGATTTGATTCAGTTGAATCTCTGGTTCATGCGGCGTCGCAGAGGTGGCCGTACCCAATCGTCCAGAACCCTGCCGGGCAGATCTAGGGGGCGGCAGTGATCTCGATTCCGCGTTTCACCTTACGTTCGAATCCCTCGGTATAGTAATTCATTACTCACCTTGTCCAGTGGTTAGATAAGGCTTCCGCCTGCTCCATAATCAACTCAATCGCCGCTGGCGCCTTGTCTGGCGGGTACTTGTACCGCTGCAACGTCCGCCGCACCAGAATCCTAAGCTTGGCCCGCACGCTCTCCCGTACCTGCCAGTCCACGGTGGTGGATTTGCGCAGCTTGTCGGTGATCTCCACGGCGATCTTCTTCAGGATCTCGTCGCCCAGCTCCCGCACGGCGCTTTCATTGCTGGCCAGGGCGTCGTAGAAGGCCACTTCGTCCGGATTCAGGCCCAGCGCAGCATCCCGCTCCATTTCAGCCTGGAACTGCTTGGCCATTGCGATCAGCTCTTCGATCACCTGAGCAGTTTCGATGCCCCGGTTGTTGTATTTGCGCAACGTCTCCTGCAGGCGGTCGGCGTATTTCTTCTCCTGCACTACGTTGTTGCGGGTTTTGGCCTTGATGTCGTCTTTGAGCAGCTTTTCCAGCAGCTCCACGGCGAAGTTCTTGTAGGGCATCTGCCGAACGTCTTCCAGGAACTCGTCAGAGAGCAGCCCGATGTTGGGCTTGTCCAGGCCGCACAGGGCGAAGACATCGGTTACCCCTTCGGCGACCAGCGCGTTGTCCAGGATCTGCTTTAGGGCGGTGTTCTTCTCTTCCTCGGTCAGCTTCTTGTCCACACTGGTGAATTTGGTGATGGCTGTCTTCACCTGCGACAGGAACGCCACTTCTTTTTGAAGTTCCTGGGCTTCGTCCAGGGTGGCGCACAGGGAGAAGGCCTTGTTCATGGCCAGCACAGTATCCAGGAAGCGCTTCTTGCCGTCTTCCAGGCTGAGCACGTAGTTGGCGGTGGGCACCAGATACTTGTGGGGCTCGGTTTCGAATCCGCTGTAGCTGAATCCCTTACCTTTGGGGCCGGGCGCAAACATGCCGTGGATGATGTCCAGCTTCTCCAGCAGGATGGCGTAGGCTTCATCGGCGCTGTGGGTGGGGGAGCCCTTGCCCTTGGCGTCTGTATAGGTTTTCAGAGCCTGTTTAAGCTCGTTGGCAATGCCGATGTAATCCACCACCAGCCCGCCGGGCTTGTCCTTGAACACGCGGTTTACCCGGGCAATGGCCTGCATCAGGTTGTGGCCCTTCATGGGCTTGTCCACATACATGGTGTGACAGCAGGGCGCATCGAAGCCGGTCAGCCACATATCCCGCACGATCACCAGCCTGAGCGGGTCGTTGATGTCCTTGAAGCGCTTCTCGAACCGCTTCTTGGTCTGTTTGTTATGGATGTGCGGCTGCAACAGGGGGCGGTCAGAGGCGGAGCCGGTCATCACAATCTTGATGGCGCCTTTCTCCGGATCGTCGTCGTGCCACTCCGGGCGCAGGGCGACAATCTCGTTATAGAGGTGAACCGCAATCTCCCGGCTCATGGCCACAATCATGGCCTTGCCATCGATGGTGCTGGAGCGGGTTTCAAAGTGGTTTACCAGGTCTTTCGCCACCTGTTTCAGGCGCGGGCCGGCACCGACCAGCTTTTCCAGCCGGCTCCATTCGCCCTTGGTTTTCTCGCGGCTGCCAACGTCTTCGTCGTCCTCAACCACTTCCTCCACCTGATCGGACAGCTCCTCGATCTGTTCGCGGTTGATGTCCAGCTTGGCCAGGCGGGATTCGTAGAAGATGGGCACGGTCGCGCCATCGTCCACGGCATCCTGGATGTCGTAGATGGACACGTAATCGCCGAACACGGCCCGGGTGTCTTTGTCTTCGCTCTCGATGGGGGTGCCGGTAAAGCCGATGAACGAGGCATTGGGCAGGGCATCGCGCATGTGGCGGGCGTAGCCGAACTTGTAGGTGCCGTCTTTCTTGAGGGTGGCTTTCAGACCGTATTGGCTGCGGTGGGCTTCGTCTGAGATCACCACGATGTTGTGGCGGTCGTTCAGAATCGGGTGGCCGGATTCGTCGTTCAGCAGGGCGAATTTCTGAACCGTGGTGAAGATGATACCGCCGGATTCCCGCTCTGACAGCAGGCGGCGCAGGGTATCCCGGTCATCGGCCTGCACCGGTTCCTGCTTCAACAATTCCCGGGCGGCGCTGAAAGTGGCGAACAGCTGGCCATCCAGATCGTTACGGTCGGTGACCACAATCAGCGTGGGGTTGTTCATCTCGGGCTGCTGCAGCAGCTTGCCGGCGTAACAGCACATGGAAATGCTCTTGCCGGAGCCCTGGGTATGCCAAACCACGCCAGCTTTTTTGCTGCCGGGTTGAACCTCGTCGCCGTAGGTGGCCCGCTTCTCGCTGATACCATCGCCGCTCATATCCCGAGCGGCAATCACAGTTGCACGAACAGCCTCACGCACCGCATGGAACTGATGGTAACCGGCGATCTTCTTGATCAGCTTGTCGGAATCCGTTTCGAAGATCACGAAGTAGCGGATGTAATCCAGAAACAGCTCCCGGTCGAAGAAGCCCCGCACCATGGTTTCCAGCTGCCATTCCAGCAGGGGCTTGTCGTCCTCATGCTTGATGGTGCGCCAGGGCATGTAGCGTTCCTGGCTGGCGGTTAGCGAGCCCACTCGGGCCAGATAGCCGTCGCTGATAATCGCCGCCTCGTTGTAGGCGAACAGATCGGAGCATTCGTCTTTGTAGGTTTGGATCTGGTTGTAGGCATCCCAGATGTTCACGTTCTCGGCACCGGGGCTCTTCAGCTCCAGCACCGCCAGGGGCAGGCCGTTGATAAAGCAGATCACATCCGGCCGGCGCAGCTGTTTGGCGCCTTCAAGGGTGAACTGGTTGATGGCCCGGAAACGGTTGGCGTTCAGGTCGCTAAAATCCACCAGAAAGGCCTGGTCGTGAACTACCTTATCGTGCTCTTTATCGTTCGCTCTGGGCAGCTTGTACTCCACCGGCACACCGTCCAGCAACAGGCGGTGAAAGGCCCGGTTGCTGATCACCACGTCCAGGCTTTCGGGTTTGCGGACGACCGCCACAGCCTGTTCAACGGCGCTCTGGGGCAGGTGAGGGTTGATGCGGTGAATAGCCGCCTCAAGATCCGCCAGCAACAATACCTGCCGGTAATCAGCCCGTTCCGGGGCTTCGCCCTCCGGTGCCAGGTCTGGCCCGTGGGCGATTTCCCAGCCGCCTTCGGCAAACCATTCCAGGCATTGTTGTTCCAGCTGATCTTCCGTCATACCTCAGTCCTTATTCCCCTTCACCTCTAACATCGGCGGGCTCCTTCAGCAGCAGGAAATGCTCAATCAGCCGGATCATCAGGGTTTTCTGATCCGGCAGGCTTTCCGCCACCAGCAGGGCCAAGGCCACCAGGGTGTTGTCATTAATCAGTTGTTCTACCGGCCGCGCCAGCAAAGCGGCGTTGCGGCGCAGGTACCACAAAAACAGAAACGAGCCACAGCGCTTGTTGCCATCGGCCAGCGGGTGGTTCTTGATCACGAAGTAGAGCAGGTGAGCGGCACGGGTAGCCACGTTCGGATAAAAGAGTTCATCCCCAAAGCCCTGCTCGATAGTGGCCAACGCAGAAGCCAGGCCGTTACCCCGTAACTGGCCGAACAGCTCGGTGGCCTCGCCCTTGGCCATGAGCGTTTGCTTGAGTTCTCCAATGGCTTTCAGTGCCTCGTCCAGCTCCAGCGGCTGCATATCCGGCTGCTTGATGCCCACCTCGGCCAGCTGTTGCTCGTCGTAGCCTTGCAGCAGGCTCCAGGAGCGGGCGTAGTCGCTGATTACCCGGGCAACGGCTTCGCCTTCATTGGATACCAGGCCTTGATTGGTGAGTGTGCGGCTCAGCAGATCAACGGCCTGTTCAAACTCGATGCCGCGCTCGGCCAAGCGGCGCTGGTTGAGGGTGTAGCCCTCAACGAGGTGGTCTTTGAGAACCTGGGTGGCCCATTTACGAAATTGCACGCCACGCTGGGATTTCACCCGGTAGCCAACAGAGATGATCATGTCCAGATTGTAGTGATCAATTTCCCGCTGAACCTGACGCTTGCCCTCCTGGCGAACTATCCGGAATTTCCGGATAGTTGGTTCTTTCTCTAGTTCCCCCTCCTGGAACACATTGCCCACGTGCTCGTTGACGGTGCGCACGTCTTTGCCAAACAGCTCCGCCATCTGGACTTGGCTGAGCCAGACGGTTTCCTGCTCCAGTGCCACTTCCAGCTGCGCCTGGCCGTCGGTTGAAGTGAAGATTCGTACCTGTTGTTCAGTCATGACAGTTCCTTGTCGTTGTTTGCAAACCGGTCAGTATAGCCAACAGCTTATGCATCGTGCCCTGCGCCTGGCTCTTTACTGAAGTTTGTGGTTCTGAGCTCCTGCCGAACTTTGTCCAGCGGCCCGCTCAGCGCTTTTTCCAGCCGGGTCATGTGCTCCACCAACCATTCGATCATCTCGGGCCAGTTGGCCTTGTTGTAGCCATCGACAGGCTTTTCATACTGGATACGGCACGCAATCTTGTCTGGTAGGGGCAGCCATACCAGTTCGTTACCAAAAGCAGTTTCAATCTGGGATTTCATGGTCTGCAGTCGGTCAAATACAAAGCGGTTCGCCTCGGCACGGCTGCTTTGCATACTTAATCCAACACGCACTTCATTTTTGCCAAAGATTAACTGGTAACCCATGCCACTGATCCCGGAGCCAGCATTTAACCAGTGATCTTTGGCTGGACTGATGTTGTTAAACAGCGAGCAGTTACTACGGCCAAAGGCCTCCAGGGTTTGTTCCCAGAAAGACAGACGCAGCGTATGCCGGCTCTTTTGTTCATTGCTGGCGCTCTTTTCCTCGGCCTCCTTGGCCATCATGCCAATCATAAAGTCCGAGGCTTCCGGGGGGGGGGATGATCTGCTCCACGTTCAGGAACAGCTCTGCACCGGCCTGGTAGGGCGTCACCTTGAAGCACTGGCAGTTGACGCCGAATTGGCTCAGCCAGAGCACGGTGTTGGTGACTTCCTTGCGGTAGTGGGCGGCCACCAGAATCAGGCGCTGGCTTTTCAGGGTATTGAGCTGCACGGATTGCAGGTCGTCGGCCTGCAGGAATTCCAGTAACACGCTCTCTGCATCGGCTGGGGTGCTGCCTTCGTTCTGGGCCTTCTGGTTCAGGTAGCGCTGGAAGATCTCCACCACCTGCTGCTTCTTCAGGTTGGCGCAGTAGCTGGCGTACTTGAGTGCCTGCCACACCACATCCCGGCCGCTGTCGTCGAGCTTGTTTTCGATGACGACCAGGTTGCCGTCCTTGTCGATGGCCAGCAGATCCAGCCGCTCGCGGGTGTCGTCGAAACCATCGAACTCCTTTTGGATGATCAGCAGTTCCTCACCATCTTCTTGGGCCAGGGCTTGCGGGTAGTTCTCCAGCCATTCTTGCAGGTGCTTGCGCTCGGTGAAGCCCAGCTCGCTGAAGCGTTTTACTTCCAGTGGGTTGATGCGGTTGGAGTGTGGATCAATTTTAAACATCCTCAGGATTTCCCTTAACCTTTCGCACCGCTCTGGAATCCAGCGTGTTGGCTTCGATTAGATTTACCAACCGACCAACTTCCGGTTTCAATGTGCCAATTTGCTTACCAACGGCGTTGACTGAGTCAACGAGTTTAAGGAGGTGGGGCTTGTTGATGAAGCCAGGCAGATTGGCATAAGGCTTTACATCGAGCAAAAAGCGGTCAGCATACTTTTTCCTGCCCCCCATGCTCTGCCATTCAATTAGGATATGGAACGGGTCAATCGGCTCGTTGGCGTTGCTTTTCCCGTTACTCTTTGGTGAGAAAAGCTGGAAACCCACTGCAAAGAATATGGATATCTTCCCGTCCTGAGGAATGGTCGCTATCGGGCCTCGGCGGTGAGAGCAATCCAGAACGAGGTCGTATTTCGCGAAGTTCTCAGGATCTCCATCAAACTGAAAGTAGACATCCTTAGCTGGCCCTTTGCCCACATTGGTGATTGCTATATTCAGTCCGCCTGTGCCGTCAGGGTGCGGCTCATAATAGGCTATTAACCTTGGCTCTGATCCGCCCTTGCGAAGTAAGCGGTTCTCTCGCCACAGGAAAACAGTCAGGACTGCAATTGCGAGAGTGGAAAATCCGCTGAGGACTGTCGCAATGTCTTTCCATGCAGCCACACTGCTGGCTTTTTGAATTACTTCGTTCAACCAATCAGTCATTCACGCGCCCACCTTTGTTGTATCTAGTTCCCCTGATAGAAGTTTGGGAAGAAGTGAGTCGCGTATAGCCGACAATGACTTTGATTGATTGCCGTGGCTCTTTGCCAGCTTTAAATATGGGGCGGCTATTCGATCAAACTCTTCGGTAAGCCTTCGCGGATAGATTAGCCACGGAAGCTCCGCCAAGGCTTTCGCATTGGCACGCTGTCGCCCGCTTGTGCCGGTCATCGATTGGATGGCATGTTGACGAAAGTTGCCATCACGGGCGATGAAGTAGGACATTGATTCAGGGTACGGCTCTTGAGATCTCATGACGATGTATTCAGTCGAGCCCCAGCCGACTTGATCGCTATCCAAGAAATCAACGTAGGCTGTTTTTCCGTTTTCAAGACACGGCGTAATTCTCGCCAACAGAGTGTCTCCGTTAACGAACTTCGTGCCACTATTCATTTCCCGCAGAACAACGTCCTCCGCCAAATGGCCAGAGGTGGGGACGTTCTTCATGTCGAGGTAGGGCGCAAGGGTTCCTTTTTTGAGCGACCTGCGTGGGTTGAATTGAACGAGCTCAGAAAGGTGATCAACACCCCACCCCTCCGGAATCTCCCCCAACTCACTATCCTGCATAGCCGACGGAAACAGCTCGGCGGTGGCGCGGAGCTCGGCGTATTGCTCGGGGTGTTCGGCCTGGAGGCGGGTTAGCTCTGCTTCACTTTTGCCGGAAATGGCCTGCATGGCGGCGAGCAGGGCGTCTTCCTCGCTGCCACCGGCTTCCAGTGCTGCGATCTTGGCTTTGACCGGCTCGAAATCGACAAACCAGCTTTTGAAGATGGCTTGGGCCATCTGCTCGAGGGTTTGGTTGATTTGGTGGTTGAGTTGGATTTTGTCGTCCAAGGCCCTAAGGTGGCCGGCGATCTTAATTTGTTCATGTTCAGGCGGAATCGGCAGTATGATTTTCCGCAGTTCACTTTGCTTGATACCTTTGACGGTAGAGCCAGTTGCTCGAGATTCTAATTGTCCCTGAATGTAAGCGCCTTGCATGACATAACGGAGGTAATCGTTTTGTAGAAGGCCTTCGGCACCTCGCAATGTAACGATGCGCTGTGCTAGGAGTCTGCGCGGCAGAAGTATTTTGAGCAAGTGACCCCGCCGCGTCGAATCACAGTTCGGCCCGAGAACGTATCCACAATATCCAGCCGAATAGAGTCTCGATTCTCTCTATTCAGTCAG
>NZ_LLYU01000034.1:0-15746 GCF_002049515.1 Marinobacter sp. tcs-11
CAACGTGAAAATGACCGTCACCCTGATCGCTCCGATCGCCATGGAAGATGGCCTGCGCTTCGCGATTCGCGAAGGTGGTCGTACCGTTGGTGCCGGCGTGGTCGCCAAGATCATCGAGTAACCTTCGGGTTACTCGTTTGTTGTTGCGCTGAGTTGTTTCGGTGCAGGCCAGTAGCTCAATTGGCAGAGCAGCGGTCTCCAAAACCGCAGGTTGGGGGTTCGATTCCCTCCTGGCCTGCCATTTTTCAACATCCGGATACATAAGCTGATTCCTATGGAGTCAAAAGCCGTTCAGTCGACCAGCCGTTTCGATGCTCTGAAATGGCTGGTTGTTTTTGTTCTGATTGCCGTTGGTGTGGTTGGTAATCAGTATTTTAGTGCCGAGTCTGTGCTGTATCGGGTTCTGGCTCTTGTTGGGCTGGGTCTTGTTGCTGCATTTGTTGCGCTGCAGACCGAGCGTGGCCGTCGTTTTGCCACCCTGTTGAAGGAAGCACGCGTAGAGATCCGGAAAGTCGTTTGGCCCACCAGGCCTGAGCTGGTTCAGACCACGATTATTGTTGTGGTGTTTGTTCTGGTTGTGGCTCTGATCTTGTGGGGTATGGATTCGCTGATCAGCTGGCTGGTCGCCGGCTTCATCGGCTAACGGGAGTGGGCAATGGCTAAACGCTGGTACGTCGTTCATGCGTATTCTGGCTTTGAAAAGCACGTAATGCGCACTCTGAAGGAGCGTGTGGCGCTCGAAGGCATGGAAGACAAGTTTGGCGAGATCCTGGTTCCGACCGAGGAAGTCGTCGAAATGCGCGATGGCAAGAAGCGCAAGAGCGAGCGCAAGTTCTATCCCGGGTACGTATTGGTCCAGATGGAAATGGATGATGCCTCATGGCATCTTGTCAAGAATACTCCTCGGGTACTCGGCTTCATTGGTGGTACCAAGGACAAGCCGGCACCCATTACCGAGCGCGAGGCTGAGGCAATCCTGCGTCGTGTAGAAAGCGGTGCTGACAAGCCCAAGCCGAAGACCTTGTTCGAGCCGGGTGAGATTGTGCGCGTTGTTGAAGGTCCGTTTGCAGACTTCAATGGCGTTGTTGAGGAAGTCGACTACGAGAAGAGTCGAGTTAAGGTTGCGGTCCTGATCTTTGGCCGTTCAACTCCGGTAGAGCTGGAGTTTGGTCAGGTCGAGAAAGACTGAGCGTAGCCTGAAAACCTGAGAGCTCGCGCGCCACGGCGACGCGGGCTTTTTGTGTCTGCTGAAGGCAGTTATATAAACGGGGAGCCGAAAGGCGTCAGAACCCACAGGAGAACTATCATGGCAAAGAAAATTGAAGCCTATATCAAGCTTCAGGTTGCTGCCGGTCAGGCCAACCCGAGTCCCCCCGTTGGTCCGGCCCTGGGTCAGCGCGGCGTAAACATCATGGAATTCTGTAAGGCCTTCAATGCCAAGACTCAAGGCATGGAGCCGGGCTTGCCGATTCCGACTGTCATCACTGTATACAGTGATCGCAGCTTTACCTTTATTACCAAGACCCCGCCGGCGCCGGTGCTGCTGAAAAAAGCGGCTGGCATCAAGAGCGGTTCCGGTCGTCCGAACACGGACAAAGTGGGTACGGTAACCCGTGCTCAGCTGGAAGAAATTGCCAAGACCAAAGAGCCGGATCTGACTGCTGCCGACATGGAAGCAGCGGTTCGTACCATTGCCGGAACTGCCCGCAGCATGGGCCTGAACGTGGAGGGTCTGTAAGATGGCAAAGCTGAGCAAGCGTCAGAAGCTGATTCGTGAAAAAGTAGACTCTACCCGTGCCTACACCGTTGATGAGGCGGTAGCACTGTTGGCCGAGCTGGGCCAGAACGTCAAGTTCAAAGAGTCTGTAGACGTGGCCGTTAACCTTGGTGTTGATGCGCGTAAATCTGACCAGGTCGTACGTAGCAGCACTGTTCTGCCGCACGGTACTGGCAAGACTGTTCGTGTAGCTGTGTTCACTCAGGGTGCCAATGCCGAGAAAGCCACTGCTGCCGGGGCAGACGTGGTAGGTATGGATGATCTGGCTGACGAAGTGAAAAAAGGCAATATGGACTTCGACGTGGTTATTGCCACTCCGGATGCCATGCGTGTGGTTGGTCAGCTGGGCCAGATCCTTGGTCCGCGCGGCCTGATGCCGAACCCGAAGGTTGGTACTGTAACTGCAGACGTTGAGACTGCGGTCAAGAACGCCAAAGCCGGCCAGGTTCGCTACCGTACTGATAAAAACGGCATTATCCACGCTCCGCTGGGTAACGTTGAATTCTCTGCGCAGAACATCAAGGAAAACCTTGAAGCTCTGGTGGCAGATCTGAAAAAGGCCAAGCCTGCATCGTCGAAGGGTGTGTATCTGAAGAAGATCACCATCTCTTCCACGATGGGTCCTGGCCTGACTATCGATCAGGGTACTCTGAGCATCTGAGGCTCTGAGCGGTAGTTACTTTGTAGTCTGGGCGGAAGCCAAGGCTGTCAAAGACCGCAGGCCCCCGCAGCGCCCTCTTGAAGGGCGCCTCAAGGGTTAAAGCAACGCCTGCGCAGACGGTGTGACGACGTTCTCTCTGAACCCAAACACCGTTAGGCGTCCCGCGAGGGACATAGATGGGTTTGCTGGCATAAGCCGGCGAAATCGAGGAGAAAACCAGTGGCAATTAGACTCGAAGACAAGAAAGCGATCGTCGCTGAAGTCAACGAGACTGCTGGTACTGCTCTGTCTGTGGTTTTGGCTGACTACCGTGGTGTCACCTCCGGTGACATGACGGCGCTGCGTGCCAAGGCTCGTGCCGAAAACGTGCGTCTGAAGGTTGTTCGTAACAACCTGGCAAAGATCGCGATTCGTGGTACCGAGTTCGAGTGCATTGATCCGGCGCTGGTTGGTCCGACCATTCTGGCTTTCTCAATGGAAGATCCGGGTGCCGCTGCGCGCCTGCTGAAGGATTTTGCCAAAGAGAAAGAGGCGTTCGAAATCAAGGGTCTGGCTGTCGGCGGTGAGCTGATGGGTGCAGAACAGATTGATCGCCTGGCTACGCTGCCGACGCTGCACGAAGCGTTGACCAAGCTGGCCATTGTTACACAGGCACCAGTTACCAAGCTTGCACGTACCCTGAACGATATTCCGGGCAGGATCACACGTGTTGTAGCTGCAGTCCGGGACCAGAAGCAAGACGCTGCTTGATTCTGTTGAACACCATTTTTTACATTTTTGGGAGAAAGTCATGGCTCTGTCTAAAGACGATATTTTGAATGCAATTGCTGAAATGAGCGTAATGGAAGTTGTTGAGCTCGTAGAAGCAATGGAAGAGAAGTTTAACGTTTCTGCTGCTGCCGCTGTTGCTGCCGCTCCGGCTGCTGCCGCTGCTGGCGAAGCCGCCGAAGAGAAGACCGAGTTCGACGTAGTTCTGACCGGCGCTGGCGAGAAGAAAGTAAACGTTATCAAGGCCGTTCGTGAACTGACTGGCCTGGGTCTGAAAGAAGCCAAGGAAATGGTTGACGGCGCACCTTCTACTGTTAAGGAAGGCGCAAGCAAGGACGAGGCTGAAGAAGCCAAGAAGAAGCTTGAGGAAGCAGGCGCTTCTGTTGAGCTCAAGTAAGAGTCGGCTGTTGATCGACACCGTGCGTTAAGCATGGACGGGCTGGTGGCTTCGTGCCACCGGCCTTTTTCTGTTGTATATGCTATAGAGTCTGGTGTGCAATTGCAGGTTGATGTCAGATCTATAACCTACAGCCAGAGTCTTGTTCAAGACGGCGCGATAAGCCGAGCAACTCGGCCCCGAAGCAGAACATTTGATTGCTTCTTGATACCAGGTATCAGGTCTAAAGCTGGGGAATGCAGATGACTTACTCCTACACTGAGAAAAAGCGGATTCGCAAAGACTTTAGTAAATTGCCTTCCGTGATGGAAGTCCCCTATTTGCTGTCTATTCAGCTGGATTCGTTCCGGGACTACCTCCAAATGGAAACTGCGCCTGAAGACCGCCGGGAAACTGGTCTTCATGCAGCATTCAAATCCGTATTCCCGATCGTCAGTTATTCTGGCAACGCCGCGCTCGAGTATGTGAGCTACCGAATCGGCGAGCCAGTCTTTGACGTCAAGGAATGTCAGCTCAGGGGCGTAACTTACGCCGCGCCGCTACGGGTGAAGGTCCGCCTGATCATTTATGATAAGGAATCGTCCAACAAGGCGATCAAGGACATCAAAGAGCAAGAAGTCTACATGGGCGAAATGCCCCTGATGACCGAGAACGGTACCTTTGTTGTTAACGGTACCGAGCGCGTTATTGTTTCCCAGCTCCACCGTTCACCTGGTGTGTTCTTCGATCACGACAAGGGTAAGACCCATTCCTCCGGCAAGCTGTTGTACTCAGCCCGGGTGATTCCTTACCGTGGGTCCTGGCTGGACTTCGAGTTCGATCCGAAGGACGCCGTGTTCGTTCGTATCGACCGCCGTCGTAAGCTGCCCGCCTCCATTCTGTTGCGTGGTCTGGGCTATACCTCCGAGCAAATGCTCGAGATGTTCTTTGAAACCAGTAAGTTCAGCCTGGGCGCGGAAGTGTGCAAGCTGGAGCTGGTACCAAGCCGTCTGCGGGGCGATATCGCAACCTTCGACATCAAAGACAATGACGGCAACGTGATTGTTGAAGAAGGCCGCCGGATAACTGCCCGTCACATCAAGCAGCTGGAAAAAGCCGGTATCACCGAGCTGGAAGTACCGACCGAGTATCTCTACGGTCGTGTCCTGGCCAAGGACATGATCGATCAGTCTACCGGCGAAGTGCTGGTAGAATGCAACACCGAACTCACCGAGGAAGTGGTTACCAAGATCCTTGATGCCGGTGTTAAAGACATTGAAACCCTGTACACCAACGACCTGGATTGCGGTCCGTTCATGTCGGATACCCTGCGTATCGACCCGACCCGCACCCCGCTCGAAGCGTTGGTGGAAATCTACCGCATGATGCGCCCGGGCGAGCCGCCTACCAAGGAATCTGCGGAGAATCTGTTTAACAACCTGTTCTTCTCCGAAGAGCGTTACGATCTGTCCGCCGTTGGCCGGATGAAGTTGAATCGTCGCCTGGGCCGGGAAGAAAGCACCGGCGAAGGCACGCTGACGCACGACGATATCATCGACGTACTGAAGACTCTGATTGCCATTCGTAACGGCCAGGGCCAGGTGGATGACATTGATAACCTGGGCAACCGTCGTGTGCGTTGCGTGGGTGAAATGGCCGAAAACCAGTTCCGTGTTGGTCTGGTGCGTGTTGAGCGTGCGGTTCGTGAGCGTCTGAGTCTCGCCGAAAGCGAAGGCCTGATGCCGCAGGACCTGATCAACGCCAAGCCGGTTGCGGCCGCTGTGAAAGAGTTCTTTGGCTCCAGTCAGCTGTCCCAGTTCATGGATCAGAACAACCCGTTGTCCGAGGTTACCCACAAGCGTCGTATTTCCGCGTTGGGCCCAGGTGGTCTGACCCGTGAACGCGCTGGCTTCGAAGTCCGTGACGTACATCCGACCCACTACGGCCGCGTGTGCCCGATCGAAACTCCGGAAGGCCCGAACATCGGTCTGATCAACTCGCTGGCAACCTACGCCCGGTCCAACTCCTACGGCTTCCTTGAGAGTCCGTACCGGAAGGTGGTCGATGGTGTGGTGACCGACGAGGTGGTTTACCTCTCAGCGATTGAAGAGAGCAACTACGTGATCGCCCAGGCCAGCGCCGCTACCGATGAAGGCAAGCGTCTGACTGATGAGCTGGTTACGGTGCGTCACCAGAACGAATTTACCGTAGCGCCTCCGGAAGCGGTTAACTTCATGGACGTATCTCCGCGCCAGGTTGTATCGGTCGCGGCGTCTCTGATCCCGTTCCTGGAGCACGACGATGCCAACCGGGCCCTGATGGGTGCGAACATGCAGCGTCAGGCGGTGCCGACCCTGAAGTCGCAGGTGCCTTTGGTGGGTACCGGTGTTGAGCGCACGGTGGCTCAGGACTCTGGCGTGTGTGTTACTGCGCGTCGCGGTGGCGTGATCGAAAGCGTGGATGCGGCACGTATCGTGGTTCGCGTCAACAACGAAGAAACCGAAGCCGGTGATGCAGGTGTGGATATCTATAACCTCACCAAGTACACCCGCTCCAACCAGAACACCTGTATCAACCAGCGTTCTATCGTGCGTCAGGGTGACGTGATTGCCCGTGGCGATGTGTTGGCGGATGGTCCTTCTGTGGATCTGGGTGAGCTGGCTCTGGGTCAGAACATGCGCATCGCGTTCATGCCCTGGAACGGTTACAACTTTGAGGACTCCATTCTCATCTCCGAGAAAGTGGTTCAGGAAGACCGTCTGACCACCATCCACATTCAGGAACTGACCTGTGTGGCTCGTGATACCAAGCTGGGCAGCGAAGAAATCACCGCAGATATTCCGAACGTGGGTGAAAGCGCACTGTCCAAGCTGGATGAGTCTGGCATTGTCTACATCGGCGCTGAAGTGGGCCCCGGCGACATTCTGGTTGGTAAGGTAACGCCGAAAGGCGAAACCCAGCTGACCCCGGAAGAGAAGCTTCTGCGTGCCATCTTTGGTGAAAAAGCGTCTGACGTTAAGGACACATCTCAGCGTGTGCCGACCGGTACCCGTGGTACGGTCATTGACGTTCAGGTCTTCACCCGTGACGGTATCGAGAAAGATGCCCGAGCGCTTTCGATCGAGAAAGAGCAGCTGGACAAGTACCGTAAGGACCTGAAAGACGAGTACCGCATTGTTGAAGGTGCGACGTTCGAGCGTCTGATGGCCGCTCTGAAAGGTCAGGAAGTGATCAGTGGTCCTGGCCTGAAAAAGGGTGCGAAGCTGGAAGAAGCCTACCTGGCGGAACTGCCGCGAGCCGACTGGTTCAAGCTGCGCATGAAAGACGAAGCTTTGAACGAGTTGCTGGAGAAATCCGAGCAGGGCCTCGAGGATCGCAAGAAAGAGCACGAAGCTCGCTTTGACGACAAGAAGGGCAAGCTTCAGCAGGGCGACGATCTGGCTCCTGGCGTACTCAAGATTGTTAAGGTTTACCTGGCAATCAAACGTCGTATTCAGCCGGGCGACAAGATGGCTGGCCGTCATGGTAACAAGGGTGTTATCTCTGCGGTTATGCCGATTGAAGACATGCCCTACGACGAGTTTGGCAATACCGTCGATATCGTTCTGAACCCGCTCGGTGTACCGTCGCGGATGAACGTTGGTCAGGTGCTTGAAACTCATCTGGGTGCTGCGGCTAAAGGCCTGGGTGAGCGGATCAGCCGCATGCTTGATGAGCAGCGCAAGGTGGCTGAGCTTCGCAAGTTGCTGGACGAGATCTACAATCATTCGGACGAAGTGTTCAAGGTTGACCTTGACAGTCTGACTGACAAAGAGATTTTCGAGCTGTGCAACAACCTGCGTGGTGGCGTTCCCATGGCAACACCGGTCTTCGATGGTGCCAAGGAAGCCGAGGTGAAGAGAATGCTTGAGTTGGCTGGCCTGGATACTACTGGTCAGACCAAGCTCTATGACGGCCGTACCGGCGATGCGTTTGATCGTCCGGTAACTGTTGGCTATATGTACATTCTCAAGCTGAACCACCTGATCGACGACAAGATGCACGCTCGTTCTACCGGCTCTTACAGCCTGGTTACCCAGCAGCCGCTGGGTGGTAAGGCTCAGTTCGGTGGTCAGCGCTTCGGTGAGATGGAAGTCTGGGCTCTGGAGGCATACGGTGCCGCCTATACCCTGCAGGAAATGCTCACCGTCAAGTCTGACGACGTAAACGGTCGGACCAAGATGTACAAGAACATTGTCGATGGCGATCATCGTATGGAGCCGGGCATGCCTGAATCCTTCAACGTTCTTGTCAAGGAAATCCGCTCGTTGGGTATCGACATCGAGCTGGAATCCGAGTGAGCCGAATTGTTTTTGGCAGCGTGAGCGGGCACTCCGTGTGCCCGCCCGAGATTAACGCCATCCGGAGCTTTAACTGATGAAAGATTTGCTGAATCTTCTCAAGAGCCAGAATCAGAGCAAGGAATTCGACGCCATCCGCATTGGCCTGGCGTCGCCTGACATGATTCGTTCCTGGTCTTTTGGCGAAGTAAAAAAGCCTGAGACCATTAACTACCGTACCTTCAAGCCGGAGCGTGACGGTCTTTTCTGTGCCAAGATCTTCGGCCCGATCAAGGACTACGAGTGTCTGTGCGGAAAATACAAGCGCCTCAAGCACCGCGGTGTCATTTGTGAAAAGTGTGGTGTCGAGGTTGCCCTGGCGAGCGTTCGTCGTGAGCGCATGGGCCATATTGAGCTGGCCAGCCCGGTCGCCCATATCTGGTTCCTGAAGTCGCTGCCGTCCCGCATCGGTCTGATGCTGGACATGACCCTGCGTGACATCGAGCGGGTTCTGTACTTCGAGAGCTTTATTGTTATCGATCCGGGCATGACCACTCTGGAGAAGGGCCAGCTGCTGAACGATGAGCAGTATTACGAAGCCCTGGAAGAGTTTGGTGACGAGTTCGACGCCCGCATGGGTGCGGAAGCCGTCAAGCAATTGCTGGAAGACATCGATCTGCAGGCAGAAGTTGACGCGCTGCGCGAAGAAATTCCGCAGACCAACTCCGAAACCAAGATCAAGAAATTCAGCAAGCGCCTGAAAATTCTGGAAGCGTTCCTGTATTCCGGTAACAAGCCAGGCGACATGGTCATGACCGTGCTGCCGGTTCTTCCGCCGGACCTGCGCCCCCTGGTTCCGCTGGATGGTGGCCGTTTTGCCACTTCCGACCTGAACGACCTGTACCGTCGGGTGATCAACCGGAACAACCGTCTCAAGCGCCTTTTGGAGCTGAATGCTCCGGACATCATCGTGCGTAACGAGAAGCGGATGTTGCAGGAAGCTGTGGATGCCCTGCTGGACAATGGCCGTCGTGGCCGTGCCATCACCGGCACCAACAAGCGCCCGCTGAAGTCCCTGGCTGACATGATCAAGGGTAAGCAGGGTCGTTTCCGTCAGAACCTGCTGGGTAAGCGTGTTGACTACTCCGGCCGTTCGGTGATCGTGGTAGGTCCGTACCTGCGCCTGCATCAGTGCGGTCTGCCGAAGAAAATGGCTCTGGAGCTGTTCAAACCGTTCATTTTCTCAAAGCTTGAGCACCGCGGACTGGCGACCACGATCAAGGCCGCCAAGAAGATGGTCGAGCGTGAGGAAGGCGTGGTCTGGGATATCCTGGATGAGGTCATCCGTGAGCATCCGATCCTGCTGAACCGTGCGCCGACCCTGCACCGTCTGGGTATCCAGGCGTTCGAGCCGGTTCTGATCGAAGGTAAGGCCATTCAGCTGCACCCGCTGGTGTGTGCGGCCTACAACGCTGACTTCGATGGTGACCAGATGGCGGTACACGTACCGCTGACTCTGGAAGCCCAGCTCGAAGCCCGCGCGTTGATGATGTCTACCAACAACGTGTTGTCGCCCGCCAACGGCGAGCCCATTATCGTACCGTCTCAGGACGTGGTACTGGGGCTGTACTACATGACCCGTGAGCGTCACGCCGCTCTGGGTGAAGGTATGGTCTTTGCTGACGTCAAGGAAGCCCATCGCGCTTACGGTGCCGGTCAGGTTGACCTGCAGGCGAAGGTTAAGGTTCGGGTCAAGGAAGTTGCGGTTGACGAAGACGGTAACCGTACCGAGAGCTTCCGCATTGTCGATACCACCGTTGGTCGCGCTCTGCTTTACGATATCGTGCCGGACGGCCTGCCGTTCGAGATCGTCAACAAGCCGATGGTGAAGAAGGCGATTTCCAACCTGATCAACACCTGTTACCGGGATGCTGGTCTGAAAGACACGGTCATCTTCGCTGACCAGTTGATGTACATGGGTTACCACTACGCAACCCGTTCCGGTATCTCGATCGGCTTTAACGATTTCGAGATTCCGCCGGAGAAGTACGAGCTGGTGGATGCAGCCTCCGACGAAGTAAAGGACATCGAAAACCAGTACGCATCCGGTCTTCTGACCCAGGGTGAGAAGTACAACAAGGTGATCGACATCTGGTCCCGTGCCAACGACAAAGTGTCCAAGGCAATGATGGAGCGTCTGTCCAAAGAGCAGGTTATTGGCCCTGATGGCCAGCCAGTGAAGGGCGAAGACGGTGAAGACCTGATGCAGGAGTCCTTCAACTCCGTCTACATGATGGCCGATTCCGGTGCGCGGGGTTCCGCCGCCCAGATCCGTCAGCTGTCCGGTATGCGTGGTCTGATGGCCAAGCCGGATGGTTCCATCATCGAAACGCCGATTACGGCTAACTTCCGTGAAGGTCTGAACGTACTCCAGTACTTCATCTCGACTCACGGTGCTCGTAAAGGTCTGGCGGATACTGCACTGAAGACCGCGAACTCCGGTTACCTGACCCGCCGTCTGGTTGACGTGTCTCAGGATCTGGTGGTGACCGAGGAAGACTGTGGTACCGATGAAGGTCTGCTGATGACGCCGCACATCGAAGGCGGCGACGTGGTTGTGCCGCTGGGCGACCGGGTTCTGGGTCGTGTGACGGCTCGCGATGTGTTCACGCCGACTGACAAGGACAACGCCGTTGTTCCTGCGGGCACACTGCTCGACGAAAAGACCGTCGAAATGGTTGAGCGCGCGGGTGTAGACGAAATCTGGGTACGCTCTGCGATTACCTGTGAGACCCGTCACGGCATCTGTTCCAAGTGTTACGGCCGTGATCTGGCCCGTGGCCACCAGGTGAACGTGGGCGAAGCGGTAGGTGTTATCGCTGCCCAGTCCATCGGTGAGCCTGGTACCCAGCTGACCATGCGTACCTTCCACATTGGTGGTGCCGCGAGCCGGGCGTCTGCGGTAGACAATATCCAGGTGAAGCATGGTGGTACGGTACGCCTGCACAACCTGAAGTCGATCGAGAAAACCGACGGTTCGCTGGTGGTGGTATCCCGTTCCTCCGCGCTGGCCATTGCCGATGAGCAGGGGCGTGAGCGCGAGTGGTACAAACTGCCGTACGGTGCCGTGCTGTCTGTGAAGAACGGTGATCAGGTAGAAGCTGGTGTTGTGGTTGCCAAGTGGGATCCGCACACGCACCCGATCATCGCGGAAGCGAAGGGTACCGCCAAGTTCGTCAACATGGAAGAGGGCATTACTGTCCGTACCCAGGCTGACGAGCTGACCGGTCTGTCCACGATGGAAGTGATTGACCCGAAAGAGCGTCCGGCTGCGGGTAAGGACATTCGTCCGGCCATTCAGTTGGTCGACGACTCGGGAGAGGAAGTGGAGCTGCCCGGGGGCGGTACCGCGATCTTCTTCCTGCCGGCCAACGCTCTGGTAACCATGGCGAATGGTGCCAAGATCGAGCTGGGTGATGTGGTCGCCCGTATTCCGCAGGAAAGCTCGAAGACCCGGGACATCACCGGTGGTCTGCCTCGGGTTGCCGACCTGTTCGAGGCCCGTCGTCCGAAAGAGTCCGCGATCCTCGCGGAGATCAGCGGGGTGGTTTCCTTCGGTAAAGAGACCAAAGGCAAGAAGCGCCTGGTGATCACGCCGAAGGATGACGATGCCTATGAGGTTCTGATTCCGAAGCATCGCCAGCTCAACGTGTTCGAAGGTGAAACCGTTGAAAAGGGTGAGGTGATCTCGGATGGTCCGTCCAACCCGCACGACATCCTGCGTCTGCTGGGTGTGGTCGAGCTGGCCAAGTACATCACCAACGAAATCCAGGACGTGTACCGTCTGCAGGGCGTTGTCATCAACGATAAACATATCGAGGTTATCGTTCGCCAGATGCTGCGCAAGGTGGAAATCACCGATCCGGGTGATACCACTCTGCTGTCGGGCGACCAGGTAGAAATTACCCAGGTGATGGAAGAGAACGAGAAGGCGAATGCGGCAGACAAAGAGCCTGCACGCTTCGAGCGTCTGCTGCTTGGTATCACCAAGGCATCGTTGGCGACCGAGTCCTTCATCTCTGCGGCCTCGTTCCAGGAAACCACCCGGGTTCTGACCGAGGGTGCGGTGACTGGCAAGCGGGACTACCTGCGCGGTCTGAAGGAAAACGTGGTGGTAGGGCGTCTGATTCCGGCCGGTACAGGTCTTGCCTATCACAACGAGCGCCGTCGCAAGCGTGACCTGGAAGAGCAGGGCGTGACTGCGGCCGATGTTGAAGAAGCTCTGAGCGCCGAACTTAACCGCGAAAGCTGAGTTCGCGCGCGCCACCCTCGGGGTAGATACCTACCTCCAGGGTGGTTAAAAAGAGATCAGTCATCTTGACTGACTCGGGACGCAAGCTTAAACTTGCGTCCCTTAAATTTTACCCCCTGCATTGGGGGTAAGTTTCATTGGTATGGTTTTTTTGGAGTTTGCTTACATGGCAACGATTAATCAGTTGGTGCGTAAGCCTCGTAAGCGCAAGGTAGCCAAGAGCGACGTTCCCGCGCTCCAGGCTTGCCCTCAGCGCCGTGGTGTGTGCACTCGTGTATACACCACTACGCCGAAGAAGCCGAACTCAGCACTGCGTAAAGTGTGCCGTGTTCGTCTGACTAACGGCTACGAGGTTTCCTCATACATTGGTGGTGAAGGTCACAACCTTCAGGAGCACAGTGTTGTGCTGATCCGGGGCGGTCGAGTAAAAGACCTTCCGGGTGTGCGCTATCACACTGTTCGCGGTACTTTGGACACCCAGGGTGTACAGAACCGTAAGCAGGGCCGCTCCAAGTACGGTGCAAAACGACCCAAGTCCTGATGTCCCGAGCGGGTGTCTTTTATCGTTGCTTGTCAGAACGGTAAGAGTAAGGCTGAGTAGCAGATGGCTATCTCAGGGGTTCCTGAAGACCTTTTAGATATATAAGGGCTTATCGATGCCTAGAAGAAGAGTTGCAGCTAAGCGGGAAATTATTCCCGATCCGAAATTCGGCAGTGCACGTCTTGCCAAGTTCATCAACCACGTGATGGAAAGCGGTAAGAAGTCTGTTGCAGAGCGCATTGTTTATGGCGCGCTCGATATTGTTGCCGAGAAATCCAAGGAAGAGCCGATCGAAATGTTCGAGAAGGCCCTGGAGAACATCCAACCGATGGTGGAAGTAAAATCCCGTCGCGTGGGTGGTGCTACTTACCAGGTGCCTGTAGAAGTACGGCCTTCCCGTCAGAACGCGCTGGCTATGCGCTGGCTCGTCGAATACTCACGGAAGCGTGGTGAGAAGTCCATGGCGCAACGTCTGGCCGGCGAAATTCTTGACGCGGCAGACAGCAAAGGTGCCGCGGTGAAGAAGCGCGAAGACGTGCATCGTATGGCAGAAGCCAACAAAGCATTCTCTCACTTCCGTTTCTAACAAGCCGAGGTTTATATCGTGGCACGCAAGACTCCTATCAAACGTTACAGAAACATTGGTATCTGTGCGCACGTGGATGCGGGCAAGACCACTACAACCGAGCGTATTCTTTACTACACCGGTCGTAGTCACAAAATGGGTGAAACCCATGACGGCGCTTCCACTACAGACTGGATGGAGCAGGAGCAGGAGCGTGGTATCACCATCACGTCTGCCGCTGTTACAACCTTCTGGCAGGGTATGGACAAGCAATACCCCGAGCACCGCATCAACATCATCGACACACCGGGGCACGTTGACTTCACTATCGAAGTAGAGCGTTCTCTGCGGGTTCTCGACGGTGCGGTCGTTGTATTCTGTGGTTCTTCCGGTGTTGAGCCGCAGTCCGAGACTGTATGGCGTCAGGCCAACAAGTATGAAGTTCCGCGCATGGTGTTCGTCAACAAGATGGACCGTGCCGGCGCTAACTTTATGCGCGTTGTTGAGCAGATCCGTAACCGTCTGGGCGCGACCACTGTGCCCATCCAGCTGCCGATCGGCGCGGAAGACGATTTCGAAGGCATCGTTGACCTGCTGCGCATGAAGGCTATCTACTGGAACGAAGCTGACCAGGGCATGACCTACGAGCTTCGCGACATTCCGGAATCCATGAAGGCTGAAGCCGAGAAGGCTCGCGAGCAGATGATTGAAGCTGCTGCCGAAGCCAACGAAGAGTACATGGACAAGTACCTGGAAGGCGAAGAGCTGACCTACGAAGAGATCAAGAAAGGTCTGCGCGATCGTACCATCGCCAACGAAATCGTTCTGGCGACCTGTGGTTCCGCGTTCAAGAACAAGGGTGTGCAGGCGGTACTTGATGCCGTTATCGAATTCCTGCCGGCTCCGGATGAGGTTAAAGCCATCCGCGGTGAGGTTGACGACGAAGGTACAGAAGAGACTCGTCCGGTTGACGACGATGCGCCGTTCGCTGCTCTGGCGTTCAAGATCGCCACCGATCCGTTCGTGGGCACGCTGACCTTCTTCCGTGTTTACTCCGGTAAGCTGGAATCTGGTAATGCCGTGTTCAACTCGGTTAAAGGCAAGAAAGAGCGTGTGGGCCGTATGGTTCAGATGCACGCCAACGACCGTGAAGAGATCAAGGAAGTTCTGGCGGGCGACATCGCCGCTGCCATTGGCCTGAAGAACGTGACCACCGGTGACACCCTGTGTGACGAGAACAACAAGATTGTTCTGGAGCGCATGGAGTTCCCTGAGCCGGTTATCTCTGTGGCGGTTGAGCCGAAGTCCAAGGCTGACCAGGAGAAGATGGGTGTGGCGCTGGGCAAGCTGGCCCAGGAAGATCCTTCGTTCCGTGTTCGCACCGACGAAGAGTCCGGTCAGACCATCATCTCTGGTATGGGTGAGCTTCACCTGGACATCATCGTTGACCGTATGCGTCGCGAGTTCAAGGTTGAGGCCAACATCGGTAAGCCTCAGGTGGCTTATCGTGAGTGCATCCGTAAGCCGGTTGATGTTGAAGGTAAATTCGTTCGTCAGTCTGGTGGTCGCGGTCAGTACGGTCACGTAAAAGTGAAGTTGGAGCCGCTGCCTCTGGATGATGAAGATGCTGAAAACTTCATCTTCGTGAACGAGATCGTTGGTGGTGTGGTTCCCAAGGAATACATTCCGGCGGTTCAGCAGGGTATCGAGGAGCAGATGCAGAACGGCTGTCTGGCCGGCTATCCGCTGCTGGGTATCAAGGCGACGCTGTACGATGGTTCCTATCACGACGTCGACTCCAACGAAATGGCGTTCAAGATCGCTGGTTCCATGGCGATGAAGAAAGGCGCCCTCGAAGCAAATCCTGCCCTTCTTGAGCCGATCATGAAGGTTGAGGTTGTTACCCCTGAAGATTACATGGGTGACGTTGTTGGCGACCTGAACCGTCGTCGCGGCCTTGTGCAGGGTATGGATGAAGGCCCGGCGGGCAAGGTCATCCGTGCTGAAGTTCCGTTGTCGGAGATGTTCGGTTACGCCACCGACCTGCGTTCTGCAACACAGGGTCGGGCGTCTTATGCGATGGAGTTCTCCCGCTATATGGAAGCTCCTTCGAACATTGCCGAAGCGATCATTAAAAAGGGTTGATCCCAGGACTTAAGAAACAGGAAGAGGTGTAACCGTGTCCAAAGCAAAGTTTGAGCGTAACAAGCCGCACGTAAACGTGGGCACCATCGGTCACGTTGACCATGGTAAGACCACTCTGACAGCCGCCCTGACTCGTGTATGTCACGAAGTATGGGGCACTGGCGAGAGCCGTGCTTTCGATCAGATCGATAACGCACCGGAAGAGCGTGCGCGTGGTATTACCATCGCGACCTCTCACGTAGAGTACGATTCTCCGACCCGTCACTACGCCCACGTAGACTG
>NZ_LLYU01000035.1:0-13517 GCF_002049515.1 Marinobacter sp. tcs-11
TGTGCAAACCGGTCACGATCCCCGGAATGACCGGTCACGTTCGCCGGAATACGCACGAGGCCGAGCCCCACCACGCCAATCCATTGAAGTGCGCCTTCTGGCCATACCGTTTCCTCCCACAAAAGGTGGCAAATCAACGCCAGAATGGCCGTAACACCGCAGAACCAGCCCACGGCATCGGTTGGTACCGAGCGAACCAGTCTGCTAAGAACGGAATAAGATGACCAGATCAGAGCACAGGACAGAGCCACCAGGTAACCCGGCAGGTTCTCCCAGGCAAATCCATCGGCATTGCGGCTGATCAACAACCAGCAACCTGCCAGGGCAACCAGGGCCCCAACGATGTACTGAGCTCGTAGTTTCTCGCCCGGCAGGAAGGTCGACAATAGGACGATCAGCAGCGGCCAGAGGTAAGCAAGAAGGCTGACTTCGACGGCGGGGGCCAGTGTCATAGCCTTGAAGTAGGCAAAGTGATAACCGAACAAGCCAACGACGCCGATGCACCATGCAAGTGGCGATTGCCGTAAATAACGCACACCGGAATGCCCCGAGAAGACCCAACGGCCGCACATCAACAGAAAAGCGATACCGAAGGTCATGGCCATGAGCTGGAACTCCGGAATCTCACCACCGGAAAGCTTGGTCAGCAATGCCAAAGTGCCCCATAACAGAACGGAAATCGACCCGATCCAGGTTGCGGCGTTAACAGATGCCATGAAACCCTCCCGAAACTCTCATGTGTGAATGATTGCAGAAGGGTATCCAGTGCGAAGGGTAGGAACTTTCAAATCCTGGCGGAACTATTTCGAAATACGGCGGAAGTGGCTGGGTGCTTTGCCAAAGTGGGCTCTGAACCGGTCGCTAAAGGCCGATAACGATGAATAGCCGACAGCGTCGGCAACTCGCTGGACGCTGAGCCCCGACTGCTCCAGAAGCCGCCAAGCTTCTTTCATTCGTAACTCTGTGAGGTATTGATGCGGCGTCATGCCGACCTGGCGCCGAAACAGATCGTTCAACTGCCGAATGCTCAGATGTGCCACGGCAGCCGCCTCGGCCAAGGACAGCGGTCGGTTGAAGTGTTCGTCCAGAAATTGTTTCGCGGCGTGGACTCTGCGGTCCAGCTTCAGCTGACTTCCATGGCGCTCCTGAAGCAACTGAATCAGCAGGAGTAGCATTTGATGTTGGGTAAAATCCGACTCTGTCCCATTATGGAGCTGTGCGTGAAGGAACTGGATGTAGTGGAGCAATGCTGGATCCAAGTCTACGAAACAAGGTAGCTTGTCCAGCGCCGCGGCATACCCATGGCCAATTCCCGCGGGAATAATTGCCGCTCGATGCTGAGCCACTTCCCCTTCGATGGCATCTACCGACAGAGATAACGTTCCCACCAACGGCAATACCAGTTGATGATGGTCGTGGGAGTGGCTTTTTCCCTCATCCTCGTAGGTTCGTATATGCAAGCCGATCTCAGAATGCTTCATGCGACCAGTATAATCAGGAACATTTGAAAATCCTCACAGAACGACCCTTTCATTCATCTCTCATCCGGGATCGGACCGGTTCATAGTGAAAACGCGGGAAACTGGCAGTGACGAAGTATCTTGTGAACCACGCCTAAACGGTTTATGGCTAGAATTTCCGCTTTTTTTAGGAATTGCCTGAGATGCGGGACGGTCGCAATGCGAACATTGGAAGCAACCAATTAACGCTTCTTCCCGCATTACTTCGAAACCTATATGAGGGAAAGCACACTTTTTCAGTATACAGCTATTTCACATTCCCCCTGAAACCAAGCATAAACGGGTTGCAGTAGCCATCTGGGCAAACGGCATCCTGACTCTCGTCCAGATCGCGGAAAGGACTTTGCCGGCAGCTTGGCGCTGATTGCCGATGCTATACATAACTTCTGGGACATGGCATCGCTGATTATCGCGTTCGCGGCCCGTAAGATTGCGCGTCGCCCGGCTGAATAAAAGCTGACCTTCGGCTACGGGCGAATAAAGGTAGGTGTTGCGCTGTTAAATACACCACCTTGATCATGATAGGGCCCTACCTGATATACGAGGGTGTCATGCGGTTCCCAGATCCGCTGGAACTCAAGGGGTGTTGGGTAGTCTGACTTACATTGTTGCACTGATAATGGACGCGTTGAGCGCGCTGCTGACCTACTCAATGCAGAAGGGCAGCGTTAATATTCATGCGTTGTTTTACACAACTTGTCTGATGCGTTTGCGTCAATAGCAGTGTTATAGGCGGAGCTCTTATCTTGCTCTACGACATGCGCTGGGTTGATTCCGCAATCACCATTGGCATGGCCAGCTATATTCTCTACCTGGACCTGACAGAAATTGGCGGGACCATCAGAACACTCATGCTGGGGAGTCCCTAGGATATCGGCACAGATTCCGTCATTGGGGCAGTATCAGACTTAGAAGGAGTTATCGACTTCACCCCGTACATTTTTGGCAGGTGGGTGAGCATGATGCCTCGCTCGACGCCCGTGTGGTTGTCGAGATGAGTGCGTGGAATGAACTTGAGAAAATCAAGGACGGGATAAAACAGGCTTTGGAGAAAGAGTTCAGCGTAACTCATTCAACACTGGAATTTGAACACCCTGACTACAAGCACGAGGGGGCAAATACCTATAAACATAGTTAACCGGCGCGCTATGTGACATACCTCATCATGCAGATTCCAAACGAATGGCGAACCACAAAGGCACGAGGACTCCATGCGAGACATGATTGAACCCCATCAAATTTGGGCCTACCCCATCGCTGCTGTTCTCGGCCTTTTAGAGGGCAGGAAACCTCCCCCGGGAAATATGTTGCCAGAGTATCTGCCCGGGACTCCATACCCAGGCTCTTGCTTTATAACAACATTACCCAGACACCGCTGCATCATCAGACCTCGCCAGAATCTCGAAAGCAATATGGCGAGGTCTAGTTTTCTTTACCCTTCGGAAATACTCCTGCATTTCCAGAGATAGTAACCTACCGGTATCACCAACAGCGCCAAAATCACAGCAGATATCATCCCACCGACCATTGGTGCAGCTATGCGCCCCATGACTTCGGAGCCGGTACCAGTGCTAACCATGATAGGCACCAAACCTCCGATAATAGCAGCAGCAGTCATCATTATAGGCCGCACGCGCAATCCGGCACCATGAAGCACGGCATGGCGCAACGTCTCGCGTCTTGGAGTCGCCCCCTTCTCCTTACAGGTTTGCAACATTTCCTCGTAAGACTGGTTCAGATACACCAGCATGATCACACCAATCTCCACGGCAACGCCGGCCAGCGCAATGAAGCCTACACCGACCGCAACCGAAAAGTTATAGCCCAGCAGATACATCAGCCAGATTGCGCCAATCATGGCAAACGGCAGCGTACCCATGATGATGCCCACTTCCGCAAAACGGCGGAAGTTCAGGAACAGCAGAATGACGATAATCGCCAGCGTCAGCGGCACCACGTAGGTGAGCTTTTCCTTGGCACGCAGCATGTACTCATACTGGCCAGACCAGGTAACCGAATAGCCCGCAGGCAGATCGAGCTCCTCGTTAACGGTAGCCATGGCCTGCTCCACATAGGTGCCGACATCAACCCCTTCAATATCCACGAAGGTCCAGCCATTGAGGCGGGCGTTTTCACTTTTGATGGCGGGAGGACCGTCTTCAACCCGAATATCGGCGACGTCGGCCAGCGCAATCCGTTGCCCCGTTGACGTAACGATTGGCAACTGCTCGAGCTTCTCTGGGGAATCCCGGTAGTCCTGGGGATAGCGCAGATTGACCGGGTAGCGCTCAAGCCCTTCGATCGTCCGTGATACATTAATACCGCCGATCGCCGAAGCAACAATCTGCTGAACATCCGCTATGTTCAGTCCGTAGCGGGCTGCTCGCTCGCGATCGATATCCGCCTTGATGTATCGACCACCGGCAACCCGCTCTGAATAAACAGAGGCGGTGCCGGGAATATCAACGATGATTTCCTCAAGCCGTTTGCCAATGTCCTGGATAATGGCAAGATCCGGACCTGCCACTTTGATACCGACTGGCGTTTTAATACCCGTCGCCAGCATATCGATGCGGGTTATGATGGGCATGACCCAGGCATTAGTTACCCCCGGGAAACGGATCAGGGTATTGAGCTCCTGCTTGAGCTTTTCCGTCGTCATCCCTTCCCGCCATTCATCCCTGGGCTTTAACTGGATAAATGTCTCGATCATCGTCAACGGTGCTGGATCGGTCGCGGTATCCGCCCGCCCGACTTTGCCGAATACCGTTTTTACTTCCGGTACCGTGGCAATCAGTTTGTCGGTTTGCTGCAGCAGCTGCCGGGCCTTGCCAATTGAAATACCCGGGTAGGTGGTTGGCATGTACATCAGGTCGCCCTCATCCAGCGGAGGAATGAATTCACTCCCGATTTTGGTGGCCGGCCACAGGCCCACAACCAGTGCAAGCAGTGCGGCCATAACCGTACTTTTCGGGAATCGAAGGACGAGCTTCAGCGCCGGCATATAGGCACCGACCAGCAGACGATTCACGGGATTCTTGTGTTCCGGCAGCACTTTGCCGCGAATGAAATAGCCCATGAGCACGGGAACCAGCGTCACCGCCAGGGCCGCACTGGCTGCCATGGCGTAGGTCTTGGTGAAGGCCAGAGGCGCAAACATCCGCCCTTCCTGCGCTTCCAGCGCAAACACCGGCACAAAACTAACAGTAATGATCAGAAGCGAGAAAAACAGCGCTGGTCCGACCTCAGAGGCCGACCTGGCCACGACCTCCCATCGGTTCTCAGGGGTTAACGGGGTCCGCTCCATATGTTTGTGCATGTTCTCGATCATGACGATGGCGCCATCGATCATCGCCCCGATCGCAATCGCAATCCCCCCGAGGGACATAATATTGGCGTTGATTCCCTGCCAGTACATGACAATAAAGGCCGCCAGAATGCCAACCGGCAGGCTGAGAATCGCCACCAACGACGAGCGAACGTGGAACAAAAAGATGATGCACACCAGGCCCACCACCAGAAACTCTTCAAGCAGCTTGAACCCGAGATTATTCACCGCCCGCTCAATCAGACCGGAGCGATCATAAACCGTTACCACCTCGACACCTTCCGGCAAACTGGATTTCAGTTCCTCCAGTTTCGCCTTCACGCCATTGATGGTTGCCTGGGCGTTTTCACCGAAGCGCATCACTACTATGCCACCGACGGTCTCGCCTTCGCCATTCAGCTCAGCCACCCCGCGCCGCATCTGCGGCCCAATCTCAACAGTGGCCACGTCTTTCAGGAGCACGGGGGTGCCGTTGTCATCAAGCCCCAACGGAATCGACAGCAGGTCCTCACGGGACTGGATGTAGCCGGACGTGCGCACCATGTATTCCGCCTCCGCCATCTCGATGACGGAGGCGCCCACTTCCTGGTTTCCTCTCTTGATGGCGTTCTGGATGTGAGCCAGAGGAATACCCAACGCCCTGAGTTTTTCCGGGCTGACCTTGACCTGATACTGCTTCACCATGCCACCAAGCGCGGCCACTTCGGACACGCCTGGCACTGTTTGGAGTTCGTATTTCAGAAACCAGTCCTGCAGGCTGCGCAGCTGGCTCAGATCGTTGTTCCCGGTGCGATCCACCAGAGCGTAGAGGTAAACCCAGCCAACCCCGGTTGCGTCCGGCCCCAGTTGCGGGCGGGCCGAGTCTGGAAGGCTCGGGGCCACCTGGGACAGGTACTCCAGCACCCGGGAGCGAGCCCAGTACATGTCGGTGTCTTCATCGAAGATCACATAGACGTAGGAGTCCCCAAAGAAGGAGTAACCCCGGACCGTCTTGGCACCCGGCACCGACAGCATGGCGGTGGTCAGTGGATAGGTCACCTGGTCTTCCACCACTTGTGGTGCCTGGCCCGGAAAGCTGGTTTTGATAATGACCTGCACATCCGAAAGATCCGGCAGCGCATCTACCGGCGTCTTGCTCAGCGAGTAGAGGCCAAGCCCTGTAATAAGCAAGGTGGCCAGCAATACCAGAAATCGATTACGAACAGACCAGTGAATGATGGCTGCGATCATGATTCGCCTCCGCCATGATTCATGGAACTATGGTCCATCGCCTCAGGTTCGCTTTTGGGCTCCGCTTTCTCCGGATCCATGACGTGCCCCGAATGATCCATCTGTGAATCCATGGCGTTGCTGCCTGATGCCGACATTCGCTGGAAATCCGAAGTCTTGCTGGACTCGGAGTCGATCAGGAACTGCGCAGAGGTCACCACGGTATCGCCAGGCTTAATGCCTTCCAGTATTTCTGCGTACTTGTCGCCAATCCGCCCTACCGTGACGTTGACGGACTTGAAGGCACCCTGTTCCAGCGCCACCACCAGACGGTCGCTTTGTCCAGTGCGGATGATCGATTCACGCGGCACCAACAGGCGTCTTTGCCCACGATCCCCCTGGACCTCCAGGCGAGCAAACATGCCGGGCAGCAAAGCTCCGTCGGAATTGTCAAACCGCATCCGGACCCGGGCCGTCCGGGTTTCCGGATTAACCTCGGGATACACATAGTCCACTTTTCCGCGCCACTGGCGCCCGGGCATGTAATCCAGGGTCATCATCACCCGGCTATCGCCCTCCACGGCCGAGAGCTGGCTTTCAAATACCTCGCCAATCACCCAGACTTCATCCAGTGCAGCAATCGACAAAACCCGGTCTCCGGGCTTTATGAACATGCCCTCGCGAACGTTCAGATTGTCGACAACGCCCGAGCTTGGGGCGTATACGGTCATCGTTCTCTGTATGTTTCTTGTCTGGCGCAGCTGCCGTATCAGGCTAGCCGGCACATTCAGAGCAGCCAACCGTTCCTCAGCGGCATTGATCAGTCGCTGATTCCCCCGGTTCAGTGCCAGGAGCAACTCCTCCTGAGCATTGACCAATGTGGGTGAATAGAGGGTATACAGAGGCTTGCCTTTTTCGACTGGTTCCCCCTCAGCTTTCACGTAGAGCGCTTCGATCCAGCCCTCTACTCTGGGATGCACGTGGGCCATCTCATCTTCGTTATATTGGACGTAGCCCACAGTAGTGATGGTGTTCGGCAAGCGTCCCTGGATGACGGGCTCGGTGCGAACTCCCAGGTTGTTGACCACGGCAGGCGAAATACGAACGGTACCGGCCGGGTCGTCAGCTGACCCGGCATCCTCAAACACTGGAATCAGGTCCATCCCCATAGGTGATTTCCCGGGTTTGTCGCTTTTAAAATTAGGGTCCATGGGCGCCACCCAGTAGAGCGGCTCCTTTTCCTCGTTACCGACCCCATCTACGGTTGGATCTGAAACCATTCCCGGTGCCAGCCAATAGGCGGCACCGACGCCAGCGATCCCGCCGAGCACTATAAAGCCCAATGGACGAATGAAATTAGCCATGATGATCAATCCTGCAAATCGGTCATTGAAAAGGAGGGAATGTTTGAGGCTTCCGTGGTCAAATAACGGAAACTTGCCAGAGTTTTGGCCCGCTCGGCCATCATCTGGATCAATTCGACCTCGGCATTGAGTTCGGAGATCCTTGCGCGTACCGCCTCAGCAAAATCACCGTCGTCATTGTTATAGGCGGTCAGCGAGGCATCGGCCTGCTCTTCCATCTGCGGAAGAAGAGTTTGCTGATACAAGTCAATCCGATCATCCAATCGCTCAATGCGGGCCAACGCCGAGCGCGCCTTCGCCTTGAGCGATCGGATTCTCAGAACCCGATCCGTTTTTTCGGCTTCCAGTCTGGCTGCAGACGCGTTGAGCCGTCGGTCTTGCCGGCTTCCTGTGAATATGGGCAGGTCAAAACCGATACCAATAGAAAACAGGTCTGCCCTGTCCTGGCCGTTCGGAGCTCGGTCACGGTAACCATATTGTGCGAAGACCGACCACTCTGGTTTGTAGGCTTCCCTGGCAAGATCCACGTCAATGGCCTGCACATCAATCAGTTGATCTGTGGCGCGAATCGACGGGTGACGGATGACAGACTCCACGGTCGTCTCCGACCAGCCGCTGGAAACATCTTCCAATAACAGAGGAGGAATGCTCTCAGTGACCGAGAGCTGGGCCTGACTGGCACCGATCCATTCCCCAAGAGCTTCCTTGCTGTAGGCTAACTGGGTGTGCAAGGCGGTTAATCGGTCTTCCAAACGAGTCAACTCCAGCGAAGCACGAATAACATCCTGCTGTCTGGAGCCCATTGTCGCGGAGGTATATCCAGCTTCCGCAACATCCGCCAATTGCTCGAATAATCCCCGATTTTCTTCAATGAGGCGGATGCTTTCCTGGGCTTTCCAAAGATCGAGCCATAGGTGGGTCACCGTTTCGGTGACCTGCGCTCGGCGATTCTGACGAAGGTAAGGCTGTACACCGGCCATCTCTTCTTTCTTTGCGCTAGCCAAGCGGCGGCTATCTCCACGAGGAATTCGCTGTGTAAAGCCAATCGTTCCCTGGGTCATGGGCTCTTGTCTGGTATCAAAAGTATCCAGAGGCAGATTTGCCGCGCCGATCGTTACCCGGGGATCGGGAAGCGCGCCCTCAGCAACAGACTCTTCCATCAGCGCATCTTGTTTGTAAGAGCTCTGGCCGAGCCAGGGATCGTTTTCAGTTGCTGCTTCGATGACACTCTGGAGCTCCAGTCTGGGCTGAGCCCACGCAGAAATGCTGCTAAACAGCAACACACCCAAAATAGTCTGCTTAGTAAAAAAGGTGCGGATGGACAACTTGAGATCTCCGTGGAAAGCATATGAGAGAGCTTATCTTAGATCTCGAAACTGAAACGAACCTGAAATTAAGGGCACAGAGATATTATTTTGATCTGATTCAATTATTTTTATCACCAATAGAACTTATCGCATCGTTAATAAACTTTTTTTGCTTTTTTCAGTCAGATTTCAGGAACTGATGATTTAATGAAACCATCAACCAACAGGAGGTGAAATTATGAAATCATTAATAGTATTCGCCGCAGCAGCGACTCCACAAAGAAATGACACGCTATGGATTGTCAGAAGTTGGAATGGAGGCGCGAAGACAGATGATAAGTGAAGAAGGACGAGCCTACCATCGTGCTTTAGAGAAGAAACAAATGGAGCAGAAGGTAACGTACAGCAAATGATAACAGAAATACCGCTGGTGGGCATCAGCGGTATCTACTAGAGGCCCAGTTGCATGGGCCTGGAGCAACAAATCAAGGAGTTCGTCATGAAGAGCATCATTACAGCCATAGCAATGACAGCACTGTTTAGTTCCTTTGCCTACGCCGATTCTGGCTTAGCCGACAGGATTAACGAGGCAAGGAGCTATCCGAACAAGACCGTGGAAACCGTTGACAGGCAAGAACTCTGCCTGAAACATCAAAAATTACACAAGCAGATGAAGGAGGCGGGAATAGCAGACTCAAGTGAGTCCTAGTACGCTCAAGGCAGGTAGGGCTATAAGCGAAGCTTGCTTCTCGGGAAAAAACGTGGCCAGTCGTATTTTCGTGACTGGCCATACTATTTTTGGCCGGAAACTTGATACAAAATTCATTACTGCAGAATAAGCCTCATGAGTTAATATATGTATGTTTCACTTGAGCCTTGACGACGATTCTGTTGGTTAGCTAAATCGAAATTGGAAATTGAGCTGGTTGAAATTTACCCAGGGTAAGTTTATGCGAATTAACTCCTGAAACTGTGCAAACTTCAACCGCTAGTGCCCCGTCTGGGTAATCCGTTTATTTAACAAAAGGAGAACACTAATCCAGACTCTCATTGACTACTCCCTTTTCTACTATGAGCTACGGATCACCTTTGCCTGTTCCCCGACAGCGGAACCGCTTGTTGTTTTCCGAGGCGCTTTGACAACGATCACCAAGCCGACAATTGTGATTCCTATCCCGATCATTTCCAGTGATGTGAAAGTTTCGCCGAACAAAAGCATTCCGATAGCGAGACCGAAAACAGGCGTTAAAAAGGTAAACGAATTGAGGCTATTCAAGGGCGCGCTGGCGAGCAAGGCATACCAGAGCACAACCATCATTGCCGTTGCCGGAATGGCCAGAACGAACATGGCAGTGGTAAATGACCAGGTCCAGTCAATCTCAAAGCCCTCGCCCAAGGTCACAGATGCTATTCCCAGAAACACTGAACCTATGACAAGCTGAATGCCCATCGACCAATAGATATCATCACTGCCGGCCTGGTATTTAAGCAGCACGTTTCCAATGGCGGTTCCAATGGCACCACCAAGAACATAGACGGCACCTGAAAATCTGGCGTTACCAAATTCCATCTCTGGCATCGCTAGCACCACAACACCAATAAAACCGATCAAAAGGCCTACAAACACACGCCCGGTCACAACCTCTCGGACGATAAAAAATGAAAGAACCGCCGCAAACAGCGGTTGCGCATTAGCCAGAACGGTTGCAAGTCCTGGCCCCAGTTTGCCAGCTCCTAAAAACATCCCTCCAAGCCCCATGCCCGTGTAACTGAAGCCAATTGCGGCCAGTATCAGGAGCTGGCGAAGTGAATAACTGGGCCGACCACCTTTTGTAAAAGCGAGCAGAATCAGACAGAGCCCTGCCAGCAATGCGCGTAAAGCGGCAAAAAGCAAAGGTGGCGCGTCCGGCAACCCCACCACAATAAAAGGAAAGCAGATCGCCCAAAGAAAGGCGACAAGAACCATCCCAGCGACTGCACGTATCGAAAGTGATTGGTTCACCAACGGCTCCTTTATCTACCCATCAAATGAGTAGAGCTTTTGTTCAAGCTTGCCGCCCCAATCCGCGCAATCGCGGCAAAAACCTGGGAGTGTTGTCTGCATAGTGTCTCCAGGCTTCCCCGAACGTTTTCTCTGCCTCCCGCTCCTCACTGATCGATAAGCGGGCATACATCCAGAGCAAAACCGGAAACATCGCCAGAGTTATAAGTGTTGGCCACTGCAGAAGGAAGCCAAACATAATCAAGACAAAGCCGACATACTGAGGATGCCGAACATACGAATAGAGCCCACTCGTAGCCAGCTTTCGCTCTTTTTGCGCCGCGTACAGGGTTCGCCACCCGGCGGCAATCAAGTAAAAACCTCCACCAATAAACACCGTACTCAACAAGTGGAAGGGGCCGAAATGGGGAGAACCCTGCCAACCAAAGAGCATTTCAAGCAAGTGCCCGCTATCGTGGGCAAGCCAATTTACATCGGGGTATTGAGTCTGAAGCCAACCGGATAGAAAATAGAGTGTCAACGGGAACCCATACATCTCAGTGAATAATGCCACGAGAAACGCGCTGAACGCGCCGAAGGATCGCCAGTCTCGTTGGGTCTGTGGCTTAAAAAAACTGAAAGCGAAGAAAATAAAGATCACCGAGTTTAGAACCACCAGTCCCCAAAGACCGTAATCGGACGAAGCATCAGTCATCGCGTTGGCCTCCACTCTTGCCTTCCGGTTGATCGTGGTGATTATGGCCACCGTGATTCCCATGCCCTCCATGCATAAACATATGAATAAACGGGCATGCAAGAAGGATTAACCACGGCAAAGCACCCAGAAGGTGAACCTTATGTTCGCCCCAGAGCAAAACCAAAGCGATGACCGCAAAAATTGCCAACGTAATCTTGAAACGCTTATCCATATAGATTCCCTTTGGGAAAAGCTTGTCAGTGGGGCTTACTGGCTAGTATGCCTCTAGCGATATTTGGTGACCTATCCCGTCCAAAGAAACGTCATCGATAATTTCCAGAGAGCCCGGATCAAGCACCCAGAGCTTGGCTTCGGCCCGACTGGTGATCAAAAGGCTGCCATCGACGGGAGAGATCGCCGCCCATTGTGAGAGTCGAAGATAGATGGCAAGCACCAATTTACCTAGCAGTAGTTCAACACGCGGAACTGAAACAGACCTGAAAACAGACACAAGATGTGGATCTATTTGACGCAAATCACAAATGCAAGATAGATTCTTCGAGCATTAAGTAAGCCGTTTCAACCATTGCAAACCTCGAATGACGGACTCCAGATGCCGGAACCTATTTATGAGAACAGACGAATAGCAAACAGCCGGGCCAACGAACTCAACCGCCAATGCTACTGCATCACTCTTGACCGAATAGCCCTCAACAAGAGCCTCCACAACCAGCTTTCAGATGCTGGAAGCGAACTGTCAACGCTCCCGGAGTTCGATCACCTTTTTTCAAACACACCGGTTTTCGTACCCCGAGCCGACATAGCGGAGATGGAGAGGATCGTTCAGTCGATTGAAGCGGCCTCAGAGCTTCCCTCGTACCGAGAACGAGTACTTTCCTGGGCACCGGAAATCGCACAGTTCAATCCAGGGCCCATCGGGGCGTTCATGGGCTATGATTTTCACATGGGTCCCGACGGCCCCCGGCTGATCGAAATCAACACCAACGCCGGTGGCGCCTTCCTGAACCTTGTCTTGTCGAGAGCCCAGCGCAATTGCTGCGACCCATCTCAACAACCCACAACACCCCAGCAGCCGCTCGACGGATTCGAGGACGCGGTGTTCTCAATGTTCAAACAGGAGTGGCAAAGCCAGCACGACAATTTCGGGCCCAGTTGCCTGGCCATAGTAGACGATGCCCCAAAGACACAATTTATGTTCCCCGAATTCCAGTTGGCCCAACAGATTCTCCGAGCCAAAGGAATTGATACATTGATACTCGATCCACAGGAGCTTCAGTATGCCGGCGGTACGCTGACAGCCCGCGGTAAGCCCATTGATATGGTCTACAACCGCCTGGTGGACTTCGCATTGGACGCCGCGCCCCATGCGGCATTAAGGCATGCCTATCTGGATGGCGCCGTGGTGGTAACGCCTAATCCCCATGTGCACGCTGTGCTGGCTGACAAGCGAAACCTGGCCCTGCTATCCGCACCCCACTCCCTTCGAGACTGGGGGCTCAATGAGGCCGATGCAGGCTACCTGGAGAGAGCCGTGCCGAAAACCAGGCAGGTTTCGAGGAACGACGCGGCTGAGTTGTGGAGTGCGCGACGTCATCTGTTCTTCAAGCCGGTTGCCGGCCATGGCAGCAAAGGCGTCTACCGGGGCGACAAACTAACCCGGCGCGTTTTCGAGAACATCCTGAATGGTGGCTACATCGCCCAGGACCTTGTCCCCGCTGGAGAACGAACCCTGAGAATTGACGATGCAGTAGTCACCCGAAAAGTCGACATTCGGCTGTATACCTACGCCGGCAAAAGTATGCTGGTTGCGGCGAGGATATACCAAGGCCAGACAACCAATTTTCGTACCCCCGGAGGTGGATTCGCTCCGGTTTTTCAGGTGTGATTATTACCTTTTCAATGAGCCAATATTTGATCGCATTAATGAAGAATTCCAGATTTTTGGTTTAGCGAACTGTAGAACATTACTAAGAAGTACAAAAGTAAGCGGACATCATTTATAATGTAGGCATTGTTCAACCGACCTTATCGGAGTTGCCTACTCATGCGCCATACTGACGGTCGTAAACTGGATCATAAAACTCTGGAAG
>NZ_LLYU01000036.1:0-9581 GCF_002049515.1 Marinobacter sp. tcs-11
GGAATAGCTCAGTTGGTAGAGCACAACCTTGCCAAGGTTGGGGTCGCGAGTTCGAATCTCGTTTCCCGCTCCAATTTCTCCAAGTCTCTCAATGCCTCCTGAGAGCAAAAGCCAGAATCCAGGCTTCCCCGGCGCGGTGGCAGAGTGGTTATGCAGCGGACTGCAACTCCGTGTACGCCGGTTCGATTCCGACCCGCGCCTCCATTTTTCTTCTTTTAATTCAGTGTCTTATAATATTCAAGGATTGGCTGGCGTATTGGTCGCGACAATTCCGCGACAATTTCGCGACAAACATTTTATAGTTTGTCCGTGTCTCTCAGTGATTTCAGTGTCGATTTTGACCGCTCAGGTGGCCTGATCAACCGGTAGTGTTTCCTCATTTGCGGCGATTCGTGCCCGCCTTTATTGTTTTCACCTTGGGATAGGAACTCGTCGGTAAGACCCTTTTTCCGGAGATCCCGTAGCTGATACTGGCCCTTAAATCCGGCTGCCTCACAGGCCTCTGCCCAGCTGATCTGCATAAATTTGTGACGCACTGGTTTGGTTCGGCTCCGCATTCCGAAATAACGTGGGTAGACCATTAAATATGGTGAGATGATTTCCTGGTCACGCTTCCAATTCCGGAACCACTCGATCAAGTCCCTCAGCTCTTCGTTCATCTCAAGTACAATCGGGACACCGGTTTTATGGCGGGCAAAATGAATTTCGCCATATTCGCCCTCGTCATCTCTTATTTGTTCTTCCTTTAAACCGAAAACGTCAATCGGCTGTTGCGACATCATATAGATCAGGTCGCAAATCTTGGCCCGCCAGGTACCATCTTTAATCCGCTTATTCAGTCGATGGATGCAAAGCTGTTCAGTTATTTTGATATATGCATCATCGGGGATGAGCACTTCTCGTTTTGGTTCACTGATTTTCTCAATGTCCCGTATGGGGTTCCGATCAATCACGCCGTCTTGGACGGCATGCATTAAAACCCGGCTGAGGGTGTTACGAAGACCGTTATAATGTGTTGGTTTGGTAAGCCAGGGAGACAGCAGTCGCCGTATACGCCGGAGAATCTGCGGGTCGGAGAGGAAGAAATCCGACTCTTCGCTCGCTTCAAGTTGTTGGGCATCGCTTGCGTAGTCCCTGCGTGACGCCAAGGCGATTGGTTTGCCACGATTTCGCCCCCTCTGACTGAGTACGTGACAGTCGCCCCAGACCATCTTACCGTCCTTGTACCCGTGTCCGAGGACCTCGGTCCGCCATCTACGCAGATAGTTGGCGAGGGTGATTTCCGGATCAGCTTCTACCTGGGAGGTTGTTGAGAGTTTTATTGCTACCTCGTTCACGTCGTATTGGTTTCGGTCTTGTTCCCAAATCTGCTGGAGCATTGCCCACCGGCGAATAGCCAGACTACGATTCGTTGTTTCCAGACTCGCCTGAATCCGTGTGATCGGATGACGCACATAATAAACGCCATTATCTTCTCGAATGTATAGCCCAGGATACTGCGCCAGGGATCGGTGTTTGAGGGTTCGACGGCGCGCCATAATTATCCGGTCTTCTTCACGATCTTCATGACGACTGCTAAGTCTTCGTCATCGTTTTCGTCGTTGATGCCGCCCAAAGCACGGCTGCGCATGACGGCGAAGAATATGTCGATGTCGATTCGCCAGCGTTTGCCATCCCGAAAAGCGCCGGGGATTGTTGGGCAGCGCCGTCGGATCGTTGAGACTGAGGGTGGATGATCGTCCTCACCGTAGACGATCTCGATGAACGTCGGGATGGATACGAGTCGCATGGCAGGACCTCCAGCTTGGGATTCGCTGTTTAATCATTTGGCCTATCACTCAGCTATTGATTGGCCGGCTAGTGTTAGATTATCGAGAATTGGAAGTCTCTGCGGGCGTCGCGCTGTCTTTTTCGGCGACATTCGGCTTTCTATGTCCTTCGGTCCGTGGATTTTGTGTCATCGCATGGGATCATCATCAAATGACGACGAGTTGAACGCGTCATCTGTCCCCATTCCGTACAGGTTGCCGCCGACATCAAACCCTGCTTCCATGTCGCCCATCATCGGAAGCCCGGTGGCAGGGTTGATGGATGATCCCATGTCGTCAAAAACGGCCAGGTCAGAAACTCTGTCGGTCAGGAGGCCTGAATCGTTAGAAAATGGTGAACGCAAGTCAGTATCAAACTGCTGTGGGGCCTTTGGCCTGTCATACGAGGAATCCAGCTGCCAGTCATCGTCATCACAAAAAACCTGAGTATGGAGTGGATCTAGGAAGTGCGCGGAGGATGAGGTTCGGGAGTAGCTCCGATCGCTCGGGAGAACCGGCGAACGCGTGGACCGGGCGATGAGAAACCCCAATGTGGCCCCGATAACGGCAAAAAATGGGCTTTCCAGTCCCCCGAACACGGCGCCGGCGATTATCAAAATTGTAGTTCTCATGGATTTCGAGCCTCTATCGATTTCGAGTGTTAGCCCTCGAATAAGTTAGGTTGCTCCTTGGCCCCTCGCTGGCAAGTGACGGGCCAAGGGTCTGATGTTCTGGAGGACGACTAATCCTCCATTTCAGCCAGCAGGTTGTCTCGGTACTTCGTAAGCGCTTCTGCTATCTCGTCAGGATGGAAAGGGTATTGATCCAAGAAAGCGGATTGGATAGCAATTTCCTTGATTTCGGCATTCGTCAAATCTGGTGTGACGAGGTATTCAAGCAGGCCGGAATCGTAAAAGGCACCTTCTGCAGTCTCTCCGGGCCTTCGCATGCTCTGAAGGTCCAAAGCGATGTGGCTCAAACAGTCGTCCACTTCAGACCGCAAATCGGCGAAGCTTTCGCGTAATTCATCGAGCTCCATATTGCTATCGTCCGACTGGTAGGAATCGAAGATTTTTTTGTACTCATCGATATGTGGGCGGATTCGCATGTGAACTGTCTTTAAATCGGACTCCGTTACGGCCTCGCCTAGCGGGACTATGAACTCCTCACAGTGGAATTCAGGCCATGACCTCGACTTCATGTCGCACTCATGGATGCATGTTAGGCCGGTAATCTCATCCCCGGCGTCGCGGTTAAAATCACACTGGAGCGCAAGACTGTTGCCGCTGCGGGTGAGGTAGGCCCTTTCTTTCCGAAGTGGGCAGATTCCGCTCACATAGTCACCATGGTCCTCAAAGCTGATTGCTTTCAACAAGTCCTTCATATTTTGCATGCCTTAAGCTATTGGATTTGAGGGTTCATCGTACGAGTAAATTCATGCGGTTTTGGTCGCTAAATTGACTAAATCGTTCACTGTCACGACCCAACATCTTGTCGATCTCGCGTAAAGTGAGCACATTTTTCCTCGACTTTTTCAGTTTACTCCAGCTGGCAAAACACCCAAGCCCGCGGTGCGTTCGAAATGCGCGGCCGAAGATTGGTTCTAAGTTTTCACAGAGTCCAACGCCGCAGAGTCACGCAGCAACGCCAGCAACATGTATCCATCGTCGAATTTTGTATGTTCACTGAGCTGCTATAGCACCAGAGCGCCGATCAAAAAAGTCTGGCCAATCGGAATCGGCAGCGAGTATGCGGTACCCCTTTCCTGGGCCGCGTCGCGCAGTCTTTTTTGACGACATGAGGTTGTTGGTTGGAATTCAGAATACCTCGATTGGCAAGAAGCCCAAATCGGATTGCCGCTGACATCACCAGCGCCCTCAATGGGAGCTATTTGGGGCAGTCTTGTGTCTGTGCTGATAGGCAGCCTGAGGAGTGTAATGCCGGGCACAACCCGACCAAATTCAGAAAAGAGAGCCCAAAAGGCTCTTTTTTTCGCCTGGAATATCAGCCACGAGTAGGGGGTTGCGTTTTCTGAGAGGGCGTTATACTGGAGTTATTCAGAAGAGAGGAAGGTCATGGAAACAATTTTTTGGGGATTTGCTGCAATGGTGGGCTTGGTGATGGCGCCGAGAGTGGTGCGTCACAGCGTCGCTGGTGGGTTCGCTCGTTTCGTCTGGTCCCCTCGTTCGCCGCTGGCGATGGCTGGAGCTGGCCTGGCAATTTTAGGACTAGGTCTGAACCCGGGAGTTGCTGTCGTAGCTGGGTGTATTGCGGTGGCCTTGGTAGCGCACAGCGGTGGTGTGGCGCGTAAAGGCTTGGTCGCAGTTGTGGTGCTTATGGTGGCGGCCATCGGGGTGATTGCTGAGGCCCAGGTGGGTGTTGATTGGGTAATTGGTGGCGTGGTCATCGGAGCCGTTTCCATCGCAGGACTGTGGTGTTTTGGAAGGATCGTAGATCCAAACGGAGCGCTTGGGGATCACGTAGGCAGGGGAAAGGTAGTCTGCGTCTGTGCAATGATCGTAGCTGTCGCAGTAGGCGTTGAAGCGAACTCTGAGGGCGCACTGATGGCTGCGTGGGAAGCTTGGTCGATGGGGATGATTTGGTCCTGGTTGGCGTTTGCTGCTCTGTTGGTGGGCTCCAAAATTGGGCTCTCACAGCGTCTGGCCGCCTGGGGAGAGCGTGAGGTCGAGAGCGTGACATTTGATAAGTACAGTGAAAGTGCGTCAGAAGGTTGGTGGAGGAATCTAGAGCCAAATGAAATGTGTTCGGTGATGAACAGAGGGAACGATCGTTTCTGTATGTAGCGGAGAGGTGTTGCACAACCAGCGTTCTGGGGGATTGCGGTCTCCAACATTCCCTGATTCCTGCTCACGTCCAGTGAAGACGATATTCCCTGAGCCCGTGGTTCTATCGACTCTCGCGTGTTTGCCGGTTTGCAGACAGCCCAGCCTTCCATTTGAGCCACGGGTTGTCTCGGTAGGCGGTCAGCGCATCCGCTATCTCGTCAGGATGGAACGGATTTCCTTCAACAAAAGCGGCTCGAGTAGCGGCTTCTAGAATCTCCTCGTTAGTCATGTCTGGTGTGACCAGATGGTCTGGGGCGATGGAAAAGTAAAACGCACTTTTGCTAGTCGAACCGATCTCCCGAATGGTCTGAAGATCCAACTTTTGGTTGCAGAGACAATCGTCTACTGCACTCCTTAATTCGGCGAATTTTTCACGTAGTTCATTGAAATCCATGTCGCTTTCGTCAGCATGGTAATAATCAAAGATTTTTTTATACCGATCAATGTGTGGCCGGATCTGCATGTGAACTGCTTCTACATCCGCCTCAGTGACGGCCGCGTCCAGTAGGACTATTAGCTCTTCACATTCGATTTCAGGAAAGGATGTGACCCGAAGATCGCAGTCAAAGACGCATGTAAGGTCGCTAACTTCATACCCCGCGCTGGCTGAAAAATCGCATGAGAGCGCAAGAGTGTCTTCACTACGAGTCAGGAATACCCTCTCTTGCCTAATTTGACAAAAACCGCTCAGATAGCCGAGATGGTTTTGGAGTTGGATTTTTTCTATTAAATTTTGCATTTTTTCTTCCGCTTTCAGTTGTGATTCGTACCTCACTCATAATAAGAAGAAAATCAGGCGGATTTGGTCGTTAAATCGACTAAATCGTTGACAGTCACGACCTAATACCGCGTCGATCGAGCGTAATATCAATGGTTTTTCCTTGAATTCCACTGGATCGTCTGGTTAGCAAAAAATATTCAGCACAGTCCAAATGCGGGCCCGGAAATTTGCTCTATTTATTTCCGGTGCACAGCGCAGCAGCGCCACGTAGCGATGCCAAAAGCAGAGATCCGTCGTTCAATTTCGTGTGTTTACTGAGTTGCTTCAGAACCAGAGTGCCGATCAAAAAAGTCTGGCCAGTAGGAATTGGTAGCGAGTATCCGGTACCCCGTCCCTGAGTCGCGGAAAGAAAAAGTTTGCCGGGCTGTCGTTCGATATGAATGCCTTTTTGAGGCCTCTTGAAATCGGCAAAGGGTAGATAGCCAAGACACACCGCCGCCAGAATGGGTAGTTCGGTTTCACTGAGCTGCAAGGTGATCTTGCGGCACCACTCGATCGAATCCCCGTTTCGTGGAGCCACATCAAGATTTACAGTCCAACCTATCGGCGCCCCTCTTTGCATCAGGGGTGCGGCCTCGACAGTCAAAGCCGCCCGAGCGCCATAGCACCTAGCCTTTTCCTGCGTACCAAGGGGCGGGGGTGGGTCAGCGAACATAACGGTACAGCCTTAGTGCATCCACAATTGGCTTTGCCTCCAGGCTGGACTGTCTGGCGAGCCGTGGTGGCTGACTTTTGGAAGCGCCGGGATCTGGACGCCAGAGTTTTCTGGGCATGTCTTTCTGCTGTGCAACCACGACACCAGAGATAGGTGCTGACGCCCGGATAATCTCCCCGTCTTTTCGGTAAGCGAAGTTGGCCCGGAGCTGATTTGGTAAAGGGATTTTTCTGGCCAACGGCGCGCCGGGATCGCAGCGTTGGGCAATCAAATCAACAGCGATGGCTGCGATGCGCTGGTCAGGCCATTCTGATGCCATAACCAAGGCCTCTTCGTGATTCAACTTGATGATCCGCGCGTGCTTAGTCGTCCAGGTCCAGCTAAAGACCTCGAGATTCGGTGGCATGATGCGTATGCGGGTGTAACAGCGCTTGAGGTCGAGGTCAGCGATACGCACGGCGTTCATCGCCCGGCGAAGTTTTTCGCTTCGATAACCCTTATCCCGTATTTCGTTCTCGATCAGTCGAGAAATCCGGCTGGCGGATGTCGAACTACTTTTCTGGAACCGTCGGATGTCCAAGACGGCCTGCTTGAAGGCATCTTTAGCGGCGTTATAGGCGCTTACCGCAATAACTGTGTCCGGGGAACTACAAACTATGCCGGCGTCCAGGGTCCGGTGAGAGCTGGGCTGAATGGTCAAATGCGTCATTGAACGAATGGCCACCCGTCGGGCCTCGTGGGAGGTGTGCTCCGTATCGTTGTTTCCGTGGGTGGGTACATACACCGGGTAACCGGCTATATGATCGGACTCGAGGGCAGATGCAACCGTAAATCCCAGCTCTGACATCTTCTGGAAGGTATCCGAAAGATTGAATATAAGATCGTGGGGCAGCGCTTTGCAGTCGGTTTGTCTTGGCATGGCAATACCTGGCTTTTTTTGACTAACACTCGTCCAGTATATCGACCTCCCCAAATTAGCAAGGGGGGTAGCCAGGCTCGGCTGGAGCCTCCTTATTGCGTCTGAATCCTCGCAAGCCCTGATCGCAAAAGGTGATGTTTACTAAACCAGATCTGCCATGGAATCCTGAAAGAAACCATGCCCGAAACCATTGAGATGGCCGGCAACCAAGGCACCTTTCTTTTCCTTTGCTTTCCTTGGTTTGCCTTATATTACCTGGCACCCGCGAGACGGTGTCTCTCGGGGCGCCTTCTCGGGATGGATAAGCCGACTCACGGGTAGCGTGGAGCAGGGGGATGCGGGCTGCGGGGGTAGAGGCACCGGTGGCGGATCTGGTGTAGTAGATTGATTAAAAGAAGGGTGCCCAGAAGATTAGGGTTAGCGGCAGGCAGAGCGTTCTTCTGAGGGTTTCGGGGCAACCGACTGCGTCAGGGCGCGACCAATCACATAGCCGGCTGCCACACCCACCAGCGCAGTCACCGGCCCGATCAGGCCGCCCACCAAGCCGCCAATAAACATCAGTATTACGCTTTTCATACAGACTCCTCCCGCCTTCCTGGCAGCTGCACTCTTCTGAGTATAGGGCATGGTGCCCAATGATGGGTTGACCTGCTGATATTGTCTCGCCAAAATGCTGTATATTCAACCAGTATTCGGTGTAAAGCATGTCCTGTATTCTGCTTGGTGACTACGAATCCGTCTCACGCCTGAACATCCCGATGTTTCTGGAGAGGGTCTCGGCTGGCTTCCCATCGCCGGCAGAAGACTACATTGAGAAGACCATTGATCTGAACGAGCTGTGTATTCAGCACCCTGCTGCCACCTTCTTCGTTAGGGTTCAGGGTGAGTCCATGACTGAGGCGGGCATCTATCCCGGCGATGTTCTGGTGGTGGACCGGTCACTGAGGGCCGGACATGGAGACATCATCATCGCCAGCCTGGAAACCGAGATGACGGTGAAGCAATTGCATCTGACGCCGCCACCCGCGCGCCTCCTTCCTCGGAATCCCGCCTACCAGCCCATCACGGTCGAGGGTGACATGGTGATGGAAGTGTTTGGGGTAGTGACCAACGTCATCCGGTCAATGAAGCGGGGAGGGTAGGGATGGCATCGGTTGACCGGGATCAGGCCGTCTTCGCGCTGGTGGACTGCAATAATTTCTACGCCTCCTGCGAGAAGCTGTTCCGTCCGGATCTGCGCAATACGCCGGTGGTCGTGCTATCCAACAACGACGGCTGCGTGGTCGCCCGCTCGAAAGAAGCCAAGGCACTGGGGATCAAGATGGGCGTGCCGGTTCATCACGTCAAAACGGAAATTAACCGGTATGGCATCCAGGTGTTCTCCTCCAACTACACCCTCTATGGCGACATGAGCCGACGGGTTATGAACACACTCGAAGCCTTGGCACCACGGGTGGATGTCTATTCCATTGATGAAGCCTTTCTGGACCTCACCGGCATTGACCGGGTGGTATCCTTCGAGGATTTTGGTCGAGAGGTCAAGAACACCGTGTATCAGAACGTCGGCTTGCCCGTCTGTGTGGGCATTGCCCCCACGCGAACACTGGCCAAGCTGGCTAACTTTGCCGCGAAGAAGTATCCGGCGACGGGAGGCGTGGTAGACCTCACAGACCCCGCCCGGCAACAGCGACTGATGGCTCGGGTGCCGGTTGAGGAAGTTTGGGGTGTTGGGCGAAAACTCAGTGCCAGGCTTCAGGCCATGGGCATTGTCACGGCGTTACAGTTAGCGGACACCCATCTAGCGACTCTCAGAAAGCAGTTCTCTGTCGTGTTGGAACGCACGGCCCGGGAGCTCAATGGCGTGCCTTGTGTGACGTGGGAGGATGTGCCGGCCCCAAAGAAGCAAATCATGTGTTCCCGATCGTTTGGTCAGCCCCTTCAGAAACTGAGCGACCTGGAGGAAGCCGTTGCGCACTTTGCGACCCGTGCGACCGAGAAACTTCGGGGAGGTCAGCAGTATGCCGGGGAGCTGATGGTGTTCATCCGAACCAACCCGTTCAAAGCCACAACACCGCAGTATTCACGCAGTGCCAGTGTGAAGCTCATCCAGCCCAGCCAGGACTGCCGGGTTATTGTGCAGCAGGCCCTGAATCTGCTGCGACCGATGTATCGCGAAGGATTTGATTACGCCAAGGCCGGTGTCATGCTGTGTGAGTTGGTGGAAGAAGCGGGTGTTCAAGAGGATCTCTTTCAAGCCGCTGCCGGGCAGGCACCAGACAACGGCAGATCGGAACGCCTGATGGCCGTTATGGATGCCATTAACCGAAAGGCCAAGGCTCCGGTCTACATGGCCAGGGAGGCCGGGCCTGCTGCCTATGCGATGCGACGGGGGCATCTGTCGCCGGCGTATACGACTCGTTGGGATGACTTGCCGATGGTTCGTTAATAAACAAAAGCGAACGTTCGCGCACCTCGGTTCGATAAATCTGCCTATCTTTTCGTAGTGTCCGCAGTGACGGGGTAGAGCCTCAAGAGGTCGATTGGTTCAGAAGCTAATCCCTTTGGCTTTTTG
>NZ_LLYU01000037.1:0-9291 GCF_002049515.1 Marinobacter sp. tcs-11
GGAATATCGTTTATCGACAACTTCGGCGGTTACAGAAACTACCCCGGTTATTGAAGTCTTTTTTCGGTCATCCGGACCTGGCGTATATCGCCGGGTGATGTTCGCTTACTTTGTTTCTGATTAGTAATTCAAAAGGATAGAGGTTTCAGTATCGGGTGAGAGCGTACTCGAACGCCGGGTAGCCAGGTTCAGGATCGTGGCTAGGGTCGGATATCGCCCTGCAGGGCTCGTCGGCGATATTCACTGGGGGTAAATCCTGTCTCTTTCTTGAAAGCAGTGTTGAATACGGACTTCGAGTTGAAGCCAGAGTCATACATAGTTTGCAGAATATTTGCCTGATTGGCTGCATCGGCCAGGCGCGATTTCGCCTCGTCGATGCGATAGCGACTGACGAACTCAAAGAAATTGCAGCCAAAGCCTTGGTTAATGGCCCGTGAAACCTCTCTTGAAGGGGCGCCCAATTTCCGTGAAAGTTGTTCCAGGGTCAGGTTGGGGTGCAAGTGGGGCTTTTCCTGGTACATTAACTGTTGGAGCCTGACCTTTAAAGTTTGATCAAACTGCGGCGTGGGCTCTTCTTCCAGCAAGGCGGCCTGGTCTGCTGCCAATCCAGAGAAAACAACGGGTTGGCGAAGAGAGTTTATCATCAGAAAATTGATGAAAATGAAGCCCGTTACAGCGCCAGCGCCGGCCACCCACTCGGTTCCAGGCACGCTTCTAAACACATGCGCTGTAAGGCAGTACATCATGCTCACGGTCCAAGCCACTGCATAGCCGATCAGAAGCGTCCGTAACCACGCAAGTTGTTTGTTTTCAATACTCGAGAAAATCTGTCGAATACCAAGGCCGAAACGGTTAATCGCACGAATCGTCGCGTACAGGTAGCCCAGAAAGACCGCGTGAATAGCGACTGCAAGAAGGGGAGAGGTAAGTACGCCCGGGTGGTCCCGTTCAAGCAGAATCTGAACTTTGGTCTCGCTTGGCTGTAAATAATATTCAATCAGAAAAATTGCGCCGACCACCCAGAAGAGCAACGTGTGCACGAGATGCTTCCCGCGTAACTGGAAATTCTGATACATCAGCGATTGCGCATATAGATAGAGCGAGCCGGCTTGTAGAAGTCCGATGAGTGTTCCGAGGTAGGCGAAGTTTGGGTACTGGAGCGCAAGCCCGCTGCCATAGAGGAAGATCTCTCCCAGCCCGGCGGCGAAGAACACCAGAGTGGCAACCAGGAGTCGGTTAGATATGAGCCCACTGTTGGATGGAAGTAGGAGAAAAACGGCAAGAGCCAGCGATTGAATGATGCTCGTCAGCAGCACAATGTCGGTGAGTGTCAGATACATGCCAGATTCAGCTCCGCTTCAAAACCATCCTGCCGTCCTGTTGCCGGCGATCTGAGATGCAGGGTCATGCCGGCACCTTTAGCAATCGCATCGGCAATCGCGAGGCCCAGGCCAGAACCTGCAGCGTCCGTTTTGGCGCGTGCAAACCGGTTTCTTAAAAGAGCGAGCTGTTCCGGTGGCACTCTTGCACCGCCATTGCAGACCCTTAAAACCCCATTATCGTTCAGGTTGATCTTCACCGGCTCGCTACGGGAACCATGCTTAAGGGCATTCTCGATCAGGTTACGCACCAGGATGGCGAAGGCATCGGGATCAAGAAAGGAGTTCACTTCGCGCTCCGGCAGGGATAAAACAACTCGCCCGGGTGCCTGGGCCTCAAAATCCCGGGCAATCATCGCGAGGATGGGCACAAGATCCTGCTGACTTTGTGAGAGTGCACCGCCACCTTCTGCTTTTGCCAACTCGAGCAGTTTTCCGGACAGCACCGAGAGACTGCGTAACGCTTCTTCAATTTCTGCAACATCATTCTTGAGATAATCATCGGGCATTCTGGTTTTCAGTCGCTGCACTTTGGCAAGCGCTGTTGCCAGGGGAGTTCGCAGTTCATGGGCACTGTTGGCGGTAAAGCTGCGTTCTGATTCGAGAGCACGATGCAAACGCTCAAGCAGCCGGTTGATGGCACCGGCGATTGGTTCAAATTCACGGGGTAACTGCTCTTCTACAACAGGGGACAGATCTCCCGCGCCGCGGGATTCAATGTCTTGCTGAAAATCGACCACATTACGAAGGGAAAGCCGGACAATCCACCAGACACCCAACAGGCTGACCGGAATCAGCACCAGTAAAGGCAACAGTAAGGCTAATCCCGCCTCCAGAGCGGATTCACGCCGGTGCGCCAAGGGTTCGGCCACTTCAAGATAGATGGTATAGCTGACTGCAGATACGCCATATAGCCGGTGGGTCAGAGTATCTGAAAACCCTTCCGCGGGGGTCCTGCTAAACACGCCAGGGTCGGCATCGTGGGACTGGAGCAGAATATTTCCAGCTTCGTCCCGTACCAGATAGGTCAGGTATTCGTCATGGTCTTTCAGGGCTGGGGCCTTTTGATTGCCCGCGCCGTTCTCACGGTTCAGGATGTCGGTGACCGCCAGTGGCAGTATGCGCTGGGCGGTTTCTTCCAGGGCACTGTCGAAGACCTCGTTCATTTCATGCTGTGCCACCAGTCCCGAAGCGGTCACGCCCAACAGCCAGAGTAGGGTGACACCGAGTGTCAGGCCGATACCGAGTGTTTTTTGCAGGCTGGTTCTAATGGCCATGTGTTTCCAGGCGATAGCCCATTCCCCTGACGGTTACGATAGCGTCCCGCCCCAGCTTTTTACGCAGACGGCTGACATAAACTTCGATGGTGTTACTTTCGATTTCGGCCCCGAAAGCGTATAGACGATCCTCCAGTTGCGATCGCGATAACAGCATTCCGGGTCGCTGGATAAAGCCCTCAAACAATGCCCACTCCCGTGCCGTAAGTTCTACCGGCAGGCCGTTGCGACTGATGCGGTGATCGCCAAGATCAATCATCAGCTCGCCCACTTGTATGATCGGGCTTGGATTGCCGCGATATCGGCGAGCCACCGCGGCCACGCGGGCCGACAACTCCGAAAGATCAAAGGGTTTGACCAGGTAGTCGTCAGCACCGGCATTCAATCCTTCAATCCGGTCAGACACCTGATCCCTGGCGGTCAGAATGATCACCGGTGTTGTTATTCCGGTAGCCCGGATCGTTCGCAAAAAGCCGAAGCCATGGCCGTCGGGCAGCATCAGGTCCAGCAGAATCAGGTCGTAGGCTGTGGTCCTGATACTCGCCTCAGCAAAGCGCAGAGTTTGCACCCAGTCCACGGCGTGGCCGTCGTCCGCAATCTGATCCCGGACCGCCTCGCCCAATCCCGCCGTATCCTCCACCAAAAGAACCCGCATTGTTCACCTCTGACCCAGCCCTGAAATCAAGATACTACAGCTCGAACCTGACAACAGCCTGAATGGTCAATAACGCTTCGATCTCTCTTCACCGACCTTCAGCTGGCTGTCAGGTTTGGGCGCTAGCCTTCGGGGGAATATTCCAGGTACCGATCGCAGGAGATGTGATGATGCGGATGATTTTTCCTTTCGTTGTGTTGGTTTTGGGCCTATGGGCCTGGAACCTCTTTGCAGGTCCTGGGGCCGGTTCTCCCTGGGCAGTCTATGACCAGAGCCTGCTGCTCAGTGGGCTGTTATCCATTGCTCTGATGTCACTAGCCATGATGTTGGCACTGCGCCCAGCCTGGTTGGAGAGACCGCTGGGCGGGTTGGATCAGATCTATCGCACCCACAAATGGGCGGGCATTCTGGCAGTGGTATTCGCCGCCGCCCATTGGCTGATTGAAATGGGTGACGATGTAATAGAGTCGGTGTTCGGAAAAGCCGGCAAGCTGCACGATCAGGATTATTCCGGGTTCATCGACACCATGCGCGATGCGGCGGAAGAGGTAGGGGAGTTCGCCATCTATCTGCTGTTCGCCATGCTGCTGATCACCTTGTTGCGCAAGTTCCCCTACAAATACTGGCGCTATTTGCATCGCGGCATGCCGGTGCTTTATCTGTTGCTCGCTTTCCACGCGGCGTGGCTTACTCCGCTGCAATGGTGGCAGCAGCCAATCGGTGTGCTGATGGCCATTTTGCTCTTTGGCGGCAGCATCGCCAGCGGGCTATCCCTGACCGGCAGAGTTGGTCGTCGTCGCCAGGTTCGCGGCATGGTCACCGCGATCAAAACACCAGACCGGGACGTCACCGAAGTTACCTGCCACATGGGGCCGGCATGGCCCGGTCACCGTGCGGGGCAATTCGCCTTTGTGACCTTCGACCGACTAGAGGGCGCGCACCCGTTCACGATTGCCAGTGCCGATAGGGAAAATGGCACGGTTACGTTCATCATTAAATCGCTCGGCGACTTCACCCGCAATCTGAGCCAAAAAATCAGCGTGGGGCAAACCGTAAATATAGAAGGCCCTTACGGCTGTTTTAACTTCGATCGCCGCAACCGCAAATCCCACCAGATCTGGATAGCCGGTGGCATCGGGATCACGCCGTTTCTGGCCTGGCTCGAAGCTCTAAGCAGCGCCACCGACGCCACCGTGCCTGAAGCCGATCTGCATTACTGCACGCGCAACGCCGGCCAGGATCCCATGGTGGATCGACTTCGGGCGCTTTGCGATGGCTTTCCCGGGATACACCTCGAGATTCATGACAGCAGCAAGGGGCAGAGGTTGTCTGCCGAGACGTTGTCTACCAACGGACGCTCGGCAGCAGGCGCAGAGGTCTGGTTCTGCGGCCCGGCAGGGCTGGGGGAAGCCATTAGAAACGGCTTGCGGGCAGCACCCTTCCGCCTGACTCGCTTCCATAAAGAAGCTTTTCAGTTCCGCTGAAATGGCCTCGTTTGTTCAGGTCGTTGTCAGGTTAGCGCCTTAGAGTGGATTTAACACAACCAGCAGGAGAGACACCATGAAGACCAAACCCATTATTCTGAGCCTGTCTTTGTTACTTCTGAGCGGTACCGCAGTGGCCGATGACGACTGCGATGATCCGGTGGCGAGTTGGCAGCCCCGTGAAAATCTGCGTGAAAAGCTGGAAGCCGAAGGCTGGACAGTTCACCGAATAAAGGTTGACGACGGTTGTTATGAAGTCCGGGGCCTCGATGCCGATGGGGTCAGGGCAGAAGCCTCTTTCGCGCCCGCTTCATTGACCATGATGAAATGGGAGCGTGAAGACAGTGACGATGAGGAGAGGGACCGCGGCAACAGGAAAAATGGACAGGACAATCCCAAAAGTCAGGCGCCACGCAACGGCATCGTCAAGGGGCGTCCCACGGTTACCGTTGAGTAACTCAGCGAATTTGCCCTGTTCCTTTAACGTTCATCAGGTTTTTGGAGACCATTTATGAAAACGTTTGTTCTCACTTGCAGCCTTTTCGCCGCCTTGGCTTTACCGGTATTCGCCCAGGCCCGTGACGTGACCTTCACTACGGAACTACAGAATTACGGCGGCGATGGAGCCTATCTGGCGCTGTATCTTACCGATGCCGCCGGAGAGTATCAGGGTACCCTTTGGGTTTCCGGGAAGAAATCTAAATACTACAAACACCTGGGAGGCTGGGCCCGGGGCAGTGGGCTTGATCCTGCAGAGTATGACGGCTTGACTGGCGCCAGTGTTACCAGTGGCCGCACGCTGAAAGTGACTCTGAACCTCGATGATTCGCTGATCGACAACGGCTATGAGGTTCGAGTCGACTCTGCTGTTGAAGATATGCGCGATATCAGAGCCGATGTGATAGCCCCCCTGACCACCGAAGGGTCCGGAAAGCCGGTTTCAGGACGTGGTTACGTGCGCGCTCTGACCTACGAGCTTCAATAATTCACCAGGAGCATCGACTATTATGTTGCGCAAGTTCCACAGTTTACCGGGTTTGCTTGCAGGCGTGTTCCTGATCGTTCTCTCGGTCACGGGAGCTGTGTTGGCTTTGGCTCCGACGCTGGATAGAGTGTCAGCGGTCATTCCGGCTTCCGGTGAAGTCAGTATTGCCGAGCTGGCAGACCGGGTCGTTGCTCACTATCCCGGGACTGAGCAGATCGTGCGAGAGCCTTCTGGCAAGGTCATTGTCTATTACAGCCGTGACGGCCAGGCCGGTGCGGATCTGGTGAATCCGGTAACAGGTGAGGGCACCGCACCCTACGAACCTTCCGCATTTTTTGGCTGGGTCAAGGACCTGCACCGTGCGTTTATGCTGGATGATGCCGGTAGAGCGCTGGCCGGCGTATTAGCTGCTTTGATGGTACTTCTGTGTCTTTCGGGAATATTGTTGATAGCCCGGCGTACCGGGGGTTGGAAGAATATACTAAGACCGCTTTCCGGCTCAGGCGGGAAACGAATCCATGCCGAGCTGGCCCGGTTTGCCGTGCTCGGCCTACTGTTATCCGCACTGACCGGTAGCTATATGTCGGCACAGCGCTTTGGTTTGCTGCCGGAAGCGCCTGACACAGGGCCAGGGTTTCCGGCTGAGGTCTCGGGCGGGCAACCATCGCCTGTGGGCACCTTAAAAGCGCTAGGCAATTTCGATCTTGGCGAACTCCGGGAACTGGTGTTTCCCTATCCCGGTGATCCGCAGGACGTCTATTCGCTGTCAACCGCCGGCGGCTCCGGATTCGTGGACCAGGCTACGGGCGAGTTGCTGCAGTTCCAGCCGCGCTCTGACAGCGGCGTATTGCAGGACTGGATTGTACGTTTGCACACCGGTGAAGGCCTATGGTGGCTTGGCCTGATTCTTGGCGCTGCGGCACTGACTGTGCCAGCTCTCTCGATAACAGGTGCAACCATCTGGTGGCAGCGTCGCCGGTCTTCAGGGCAGCTTCCTGACAACGCCGATGCCGCTCAGGCGGATACAATTATTCTGGTCGGCTCCGAAGGTAATGCCACCTGGGGATTTGCCCAGGAACTCCATAGCAGCCTGAATAAGGCCGGTTTCCGCGTGCATTGCAGCGAGATGAATGCCCTGGCTAAGCAGTATCCGCAGGCTTCCAGGCTGTTCGTGCTGACTTCGACATACGGTGATGGTGATGCACCCGCATCGGCCCGGCAGTTTATGGCCAGGCTCAAAGAATTCCGGGCTGAGAAGAACCTGCGATACACGGTACTGGGTTTTGGTGACCGGCAGTTTCCGAACTTCTGTCAGTTTGCCTTGTCGGTGGATGCTGCGCTCGCCGGTAAAGGCGTCAGCCGTTTGCACGCCATTGAACTGATTGATCGGTGTTCTGCCTCGCAATTCAGTGAGTGGGGAAACCGGGTTGGTGAGGTTATCGGTACTCCGCTTTTCTTGAACTACTGTGCATTGCAGCCAGCAACGGTCAAACTGGAACTGGTAGAAAGGGCGGATTACGGGATTGCGGTTCAGGCGCCCACCAGTATCTTCCGGTTCAAACCGGCGGAGCAGGGCGGATGGCTAACGGCTTCTCCAAGAAGATTTAAAGCGCTGCCACCGTTCGAGGCGGGAGACCTTTTGGGGGTTATTCCCCCACACGGTCAACCCCCGCGGTTCTACTCGCTCGCGTCCTCGGCAAATGACGAAATTGTTGAGATATGCGTCCGTAAGCAGGCCGGCGGTCTTTGCTCCGGTTATTTGCATGACCTCAAGCCGGGTGATTGTATCGATGGCTTCATCCGCCCCAATCCAGGCTTTCGGCCAGCTACCGGTAACCGACCAGTGATTCTTGTCGGTGCAGGTGCCGGGATTGGTCCGTTAACCGGTTTCATCAGAAACAATACCAGTTGCAACCCTATGTATCTGTACTGGGGCGGTCGCGATGCCAGGTCAGATTTTCTCTACCAACCTGAGCTTGGGCGCTATCTTGAGGATCATCGACTGAGCGGGCTGAACACAGCCTTCTCAAGAACAGACGAGCGCGCCTACGTGCAGGATAAGCTCAAACAGGATGAATTAGCCGTGCGACAGATGGTTAACACCGGTGCGCAGATACTGGTCTGTGGTGGCCGGGATATGGCGGCGGCTGTGCGGCAGGTTATAGAAGACATTATCAAACCCTTGCACATCGATATTGAAACTCTGAGAGGCCAGGGACGTTATCTTGAAGATGTATATTGACAGATAAAGTGACAAGGTCGAACTGAGCCTATAATCCCAAAGCACCAAATCGCGTCCTGAACAGGAAGCTGAAAGATGCCATCCACAGAAAATGAAAGACTGCTCAGCGAGCACCAGCCTAATGCCGTTCGTGCACGGCTTGCTGGTCCCGTTAAGGCCTCGACGCTACCAGATGCTGTGCTTGGCGGCATCGATGGCTGCGTTACAACGTTTGCGGTTGTATCGGGTGCGTTCGGCGCAGGTTTCTCGCCACAGGTTGCGTTGGTACTCGGCTTTGCAAACCTGATTGCAGACGGCTTCAGCATGGCGGTAAGTAATTACGAAGCGGGCCAGGCGCAGTTGAATCAGATCAAATTTGCTGAACGCACAGAACGTGAACATATCCGTGCTGTGCCAGAAGGTGAACGTGAGGAAATTCGCCAGCTGTTTCAGGCGAAGGGATTCGACGGCGAATTGCTGGAGCAAGTAGTGGAGGCTATCAGTCGTAATCCCGATGTGTGGGTAGCAACCATGTTGCGAGAAGAGTACGGACTCTCGGGTGCCGGACTCAGCCCACGCCGAGCCGCGTTGACTACCTTCGCCGCATTTTTGTCGGTTGGTGCTTTACCTTTACTGCCTTATGCCATCCCGGGTATGGAGAGTCAGATTCAGTTCCTGACGAGTCTTGGTTTGGCAGGCGTCGTCTTCTTGGGTATCGGAATGCTTAAAAGTATCGTCTATGGCTTACCAGCAATGCGATCAGGACTCCGGACTTTGATCATGGGTACGGCCGCAGCGGGGCTGGCGTTTGCTACTGGGCATTTTGCGCAGGGGTTATTGGGGGGTTAGTTCTTCAGCGGTGAATAGACAATTTAACATAATATTCCCCTAAGAGCTGATATTCATTCGCGTACCCGCTATTGGAATTAACGGCGGATTTCTCGCTCTGTTCGCCCAATGAGTGTAGTTGCAGAATTGAATTTTTAAAGCACAACTCATGCTGAAATGAAAATTATTTAGCAAGGGCCAGTCGTCGACTAATTACTGCGCAACTTTATGAATTGTGGAAAAAATGGTGTCGATATCATTGATGCCAAAGGCTTAGCGTACAATTTTTTCCGTTTCGTGAACTGACCCCAGAATGTTCGCTTTGCGACCAGCACCTAAACAAAAGCGAACGTTCGCGCACCTCGGTTCGATAAATCTGCCTATCTTTTCGTAGTGTCCGCAGTGACGGGGTAGAGCCTCAAGAGGTCGATTGGTTCAGAAGCTAATCCCTTTGGCTTTTTG
>NZ_LLYU01000038.1:0-8653 GCF_002049515.1 Marinobacter sp. tcs-11
ACCTGCGCCGATGGTAGTGTGGCGTTGCCCATGTGAGAGTAGGTCATCGTCAGGCTCCTAAATAAACAAGCCCCAGCATCCTTGATGCTGGGGCTTTTTTATTTTGGATCGAGGCCCTGCTGTGCACTACAACGGCCCCCATGTGACAAGGCGTGCCACGCACGCCGCAGGACGCGGGAGCGCAGCGACGGCGGGCCCGAAGGGCCGAAGGCCAACAGGCCTGAGCAATGTAGGTCATCGTCAGGCTCCTAAATAAAACAGCCCCGACAGCAATTGCTGCCGGGGCTTTTTTATTGCCTGCAGGAAAGCGAGCAGATATGACCCTGTGACCAGCCGCACAGTTACGTCCGGTAAATAACGTTAACATTCGTTTAAGACTGGCGAAGAAAAAACTATAAAGCCAGCTTCAGAGACACTCATCAGTCATTCGATCATTGCCGTCAATAACAACAAGCGGCGGGCAGGTATGGCTATGAGTACACGTAAAAGACTATTCCTTGCGCTGTCCATGGCGCTGTCTTCGGCTGCCCATGCAGATTTGCAGCCCATTTCTGATGCCCAGCTGTCCGAGGTGACAGGTCAGGCCTTTGTCTCCATAGACCGCCAGTACCATCCCGATCCCAACGAAAATACCTCCTATACCCGTGTCAATCTCGGTATGGATATCGAAATCCAGACCAATGTCGATGTTCTCGAGATGGGGCGATATGAGCGAGCGGGGGAGAAGCAGGGTTCTTCCGATGTACTGATCCGCGATTTTGCGCTCGGGTACATCAATAACCAGGCCTACTACAGCAAGAACCCTGATGCCCCGCGACAATATCGCCCCGATGGCTCAGCCTATGGCGAGAATGAAATTGTTCCGTTCATGATCGATAGCCCGTTCTTCGAGTTTGCCTTTGATGAGACCACCAACGAGGTGGTAGGTGTTCGTCTGGGCTTTGGTGAGTCCATGGGTATTCTTTCCGGCAAGATCGAAACACTGACCGGTAACGTCAATGTTGACATTATCGATCGGGGTGAGGGCCTCCGGGAAGCGAACTCAACGGGCAATTTCTTTGATCAGTTGATTGTACTTCTAACTCCGTTGCTCGAATCCGGCAGCCCGCTCGCCACCAAGGCGCAGCTGGTCTACGGAGCCGAAGGCGACCCGCGCATTGGCGAGCTTGATCCTATCCGGGCCGAATACATAGGCATCCCGAACGGGGAGAAATTCGTCCTTGAAGGCGCTGCCGGATTCACCCGGTGGTCGCTGAAGAATCTGATTGGCTGGGGATCCAGCTCGGAGATTGAGGTGCCGGATTGTTCCTTTTTCAGCTGTGGGTCTGGTGATATCTATGTTTACGCCCAGGATTGCATGGTTCTGGGTATCGACTCCTGCTTTGATCTGGATATTTACAACAGTTTCCCGATTGGCCAGGTTGAGGAGGTCAATGGTGAACGGCGAATAACCGGTCCCGCCGATGGTGCGTTTATTTCGTTTCAGACCAAAGATCTGGATTGGCTTAAGGACGTCAAGAAGACCGACATCACGGTGGAGGACTTTATTCGGGCGACGTCCGGTGCATTCTTCAATATCCCCAATGGCGCCACCGAGGTAAACCTGAATGAGGCGTTGTACGGCACGGACCGTTATCGGACTGAGTACATAGACCGTGGTCGGGGGCTGTTCTGATGAGAGGATTCGGGTTCTGCAACTTCCCCTGCACTTCAATGTTGTCGTTAGCGCTCTTGTGGTCTTTGCCCCTCCAGGCTGAGATGGTGACTCTTAATGAGTCCGAGATGTCCGAGATCGATGGCGCCGGCATAGGCCTGGTTCTCGATAACTTTACCTTCTCCCATGGAACCGACGCGCCGGATGCCAATGGCAACCAGGCCCGTATATTCCGAATCACGGGCATCAAAAGCACGGACGGGCAGGACGTGGATATCACCGTGAATCACTTGTACATCGCGGGCGCTGATTCCGCCTATGGTCAGAATCTGACCCCGGTCAACCTGGGGCGTTTGCTGCATCCCTGGCGAATTGACGTGGTGGACGGCAACACGATCGGGGTCAGAGATAAATCGGTGTTGGAAATCGCCGCGCCCGCGATGCTCAGTGCGGCCGAGGGTTACGATTGCCTGGGTGGCTCAGCGGCTGCCGGAAGCGGTACCTGTTCAAGCCGCCCCGCAACTGAATCCTGGATCGGCGAGCGAGCCGATATGGGAATGCAGATGAATGTCGCGGTGGGCAACGACCGCTCTGCCAACCTGAATATACATGCGAAAAGTGCCGTGATTGACGGCAGCTACCTGCGTCTCTGGGGTGATGACGCGCGCCAGCAAATGGCCGGCCAGTTCAAGCTGAACTTCTACTCTCCGGAGCTAACCATCAACGCCTGTACTCAGGATGGCAGCGAGTGTGGCTCCCGCATCACCATGTCCGATTTTGTCCTTCAACTGGCGATCGGTAACGAGCTCCAGCCAGTGTTTTTTGATGTCGACGGTACGGGCAATTTCGTGCTGGAGGTAGATGCTATCGCTGCGCCGGCACCCGGGCAGATTGCCGCAAACGGGCTTCGGGATGGCAGCGATACCGCAACCTGGGACTTCTATGAAGCCTATTACACCAATCCGGAATACCGGAGCAATCTCCGGATTGGCAACTTTGGTGTTGGTGACCGGGATTTTGGCTCCGCCCGCATCGAAGGAATGCTCATTCAGCACCTGGAAATCAGAACCAAGGACTTGGCGCCATGATCCGTCTGACTTGTTGTTCAGCTACCCGGTTTTGCCTGCTCTTTGCGGCCCTGCTTCCCGCCTTGGCGTATTCCGAGATGTCGCCGCTCGGGGACGACGCCCTGGCTGATGTCTCCGGCCAGGGGGGGATCTATCTGTCTGGCGACATCAGCATCAACGAAATGGGAGGTCCGGTTCAGAACAATTACTTTGGCCGGTGTGATGAGGCAGATAAGAAATGCGGTGCTCGCTTTGCCTATCGGCTGAAGCAGGATGGCGGATGGATGGTACTGGATGAAATTCGAGGGATGTTCGCCTTTGAGGGTCTGACCCTGAGGGTGCGTTCGATCGATTCCGGCTTTGGGGGGGATGGTGCACTCTTTGACCGTGATGTGATTGAGCTGGGCTTGCCAAATGTTGTCCGGTTTTCTGACGTACAGTTCAGAATCGCTTCCAGTAGCACGCCACGACCAACTGACCCCGGCTTTCAGCAAACCGACATCTTTGCGGTGGAAATGCAGGGGGACGTGATCATGCAGGGTAACCTTCTGGTTTTTCCGGATGGAACCCCTTAGCCAGGAGGCATCATGACTCGTAAGCTTTCCGGAATCCTGCCCCTGAGTACGGTCGTCCTGGGCCTGGGCAGCTATTCGATGATAACCGCTGCAGATCTCCAGAGCCTTGATGACCGGGCGCTGTCTGAGATACGAGGCCAGAGCGGGATTACCATCGAAACTGACCTGACCATGACCGCAGACAAGCTTTCCTATTACGACGATAACAAAGGCGTCCATCTGGAAGGCATGCGGGTGGGTTCCTCGGAAGTGCCGGGCCAGGGCGCATTTCATCGGACCAGGATCGATATCGGCAGTGATTCTGCGCTGAATCTCGAATACCTGGTAGAAGACCGGCGGGTCGAATTCTCGGACATCCGGCTGGCCGGCGCGCCCGGTGTCAGTATGGGCGGGATTTTCTTTGATCATAGCCTTCAAGGCACCTTGAGCCTGCGCCAGCAGACCGCAGGTGGAACCGGCTATGAATTTGATTCCGCGTACACCATGACGGGAGGCCGTCTGGGCTATAGAACCAACGGTAATTCGGTGTTTCTGGACGATATTACGATGTCCGTTGAGGCCTTGGGAGTAACTCTGGAGCGGGTGGGCCAGACCCTGGAACTGACGGCTCCAAGAGTAAATGGTAGTTGGCAGGTCGGTGCTATTCGATATTCCAGCGATCCTGCGATTTATGGCCGTAGCACCAATGGTAACGGTGACCTGCTGCCCAGCTATGGCGGTCTCTCTGGCCAGTACGAACTGTCCTCAACGACCGATATATCCGCAGGAGGCCGCGCAGGGGAGGGGTTGCGGTTTGATAACGAGACAACCATACATAGCGCGTCTTTCCTCTATCACGATGATGGCCATGCACTCGCCCTGAGAGACATCACTGGTTCCTACCGAATTCAGGACCTTCGTCTGGATGTGGGTGAGGATTGGCGCGGCCGACCGGCAGTGGGTTTAACGCTTGGGCGAATGGAAGGCGAGTTTGAGGTCGGAGCCATTGAGATTGGCGGTGCTGGTAAGAGCTTTGGGGCCTTCAACCTGAGCTTTCTGTTGGAAGACCAGGTATTTGGTGGTCGCAACTACACCAATGCGCTCTACCTGCAGGGCGGAGGCCATGTCGATGCCGGTGCCCAGGGCCTGAGGCTGGCTGCCCAGTGGAGCCTAAGGCTTTCTGATCTGAGCTATACCGAGGACGGCAACAGGGTGATTATCAGCGGCCTTCAGTCCTGGGGGCAGGGCGATATCACCGTGAACGTTACCCGTGACGGTGTTCAGGGTGGAACCCGATTCTATGACGGTTTGAGAATTGGCTTTGAGGGGCTTGAGGCCGGTTACCGTATTAATGGGATGCGCGTTGGCAGTGATGATGCGCCATTGCAGGGTGGCACAGAATTGTTGTTGGCGCTCGGCATCTATCCCGCCTACGATTTTACGCTGGACGGTCACATGACGCTCGGAGCCGGTGGCGCGTCCGGTGAGGGCCTGACAATTAATTCGGATATTCACATTCGTGACGGTCGTGCTGCAGTGATTGCCGCTCCTTATGACGAAGGTAACGGTGAGCAGCCCCAGAAAGGTCTCTGGCTGACCGATATGACCTATGATGGTCATGTTCGTAACATGACTCTGGATGTTACCGATGAAGGATTGGCGCTGGCAACGGAAGAGTCCTGGAGCACCATGGATATCGGCAATGTCCGGATCGGTAATGGTGTCGATGGAGAGAGCCTTGGGCGTTTGAAGATCCAGCGTTTTGAACAGGGGAGCACGACGTTGATCAAGCCTGGTGGTGCCGGCAACGTCTGTGTGGGTGGCGCTGGTGCTTCGGCCTCGGCCTGTTCGGCATCGGGCGGTGAGTGGGAAATGCGGGGAGAGGAAGGTGTCACGATCGAGATGAAGAACATCCTCGCCCGTGCTCAGAGCAGCGAGAAGCGGAATTCGCTGTTGTGGGAAACCAATCGGACCGTCGATGGCCAGGGGCGGGCCGTGAATGGTTCCGGAACCCGCCTGGTTCTGGACAATATTTACACGAGTGACGGTGGTGATTTCGATGGTGATGGCGTCGACGACAATACCTACGGTATTCAAACCGATCTATCCGTTGACGTTTACCAGACCCGAGTCGTGAAGAAAGAAAATGGAGCGGACTCGCTGGGGGTGAATGGCGCCCGTGGAGATGAAAAGATTATGGATGCCTCGGCCCCCCAGGGTTATCGGTATGTGTCCTCTCCTTCTGAGGCTGATCGCCTGAACCGTCCACTGGGATTCGCGGTTAAGGCGGAAACCCGTTTCAAGGAACTGACCATAAATAATATCGATCTGGTTCATCCTGTGGGTGGCGCCCAGACCGCCGTGTTCGGCGCCGTGCTGCAGAACGTGAATATTCGCGCAAACCTGACCGCGACACCTATCCCCTAACGTCGCGACCGGTAAAGGGGTAAGGCCAGTGCTGCCCCTTTGCTTTTCAATCCCCTCCTGTTGTTTAATCCGGGCTTGTTTATTCCCAGTCTGGAAGCTCATTGATGAAATCCAATGCATTGCTGTCCCTGCTCAGTGATCGTGAAATCCATTCCGGTGAATCGCTGGCCCAGAAGCTGGGCGTTTCCCGGACGGCGGTGTGGAAGCATATCCGCAAGGCTATCGCCGACGGAACTGACATACGGACCATTCGCGGGCAGGGTTACCAGCTGGTGTCCGCACTGGACCTGCTTGACCGTGACATCATTCTTGGTCAGCTCAATGCTTCGGTTCGAGAGCGGATACAGCTCACTGTTCTGGATGAAGTGGATTCCACAAACGCCGAGGTTGCGCGCCTACTGACGTCGGCGCCACTCCCGGTGGTGTTATCTGACTGTCAGACGTCCGGCCGTGGTCGAAGAGGTCGGAACTGGGCCAGCCCCAAGGGCCAGAACCTCTACCTGAGCCTTGGGTTGTCGATAAAAGGTGGGTTCTCGGCCCTGGATGGCCTCAGTCTGGCCCTGGGCGTTGCCGTCGCCAATGCCATTGAGCAGGTAGGGGGCGGTGAGGTAGGGCTCAAGTGGCCCAATGACCTGTTTGCCCAGGGCCAGAAATTTGGTGGGATCCTGGTAGAAATCCAGGGCGAACTCCAGGAAGGTTGTGTTCAGGTGATCGCAGGAATCGGTATCAACGTGCATATGACTCGAGCTGAAGACGTTGATCAGCCCTGGACGAGCCTGGACAAGCGTTGGCCAGACCAGGCCTGGGTCCGCAACCAACTCGCTGCCGGGATGATTGCTCACATTCTGGCAGCAGTGACGGAATTTGAGGCCGGTGGCTTCCGGCAATTCCGGGAGCGCTGGCAGCGCCGTGACATCTTTAGCGGCCTGCCCCTCGTCACCCGTGACGGTGAATTAAAGGGCCTGGGAGGCGGTATCGACGAAACCGGAAACTACCTCCTGAAAACAGCAGAGGGCGAAATACCGGTGCGGGCGGGCGATATCAGTTTGCGGGTGTCTGAATGATTCTGTTGATTGACGCTGGTAATACCCGCCTGAAATGGCGACTGACTGGAACAGGCGGCCCTCTTGAAGGGGCAGCGGTCATGGCAGATGCTGAGCCCCTGACAGGACTTTCAGGCTACTGGTCTGACATCGAAAGAATTCTGGTGTCGACGGTGGCCTCGGAAAGCGCCCGCGCGCAACTTCATGAACTGTTGCTTGCCCGGGCCAAGGTGCCTGTTGAATATTGCTGGGCTGAGTCGACGCGCGATGGCCTGTCCAATTCCTATGGGGATGTGTCGCGCATGGGGGCTGATCGATGGCATGCCATGCTGGCAGGCTGGGTCAGGTGTAAGGCTTCTTTCGCCGTTGTCGATGCTGGTAGCGCCGTCACCGTGGACTATGTGAATGCCGGCGGGCGACACCTCGGTGGCTACATTCTTCCTGGGCTCCAGATGATGCGCCGTAGTCTGAAAGTGGATGCGGCACGAATTGGATTTGAGCAGAGTGAGCAACTCGACACCCGCCCGGGACAATCGACCGGCGAATGCGTCAACCACGGTCTGGCCTGGCTCACCGAGGCCCTTGTCCAGGGGATTCATCGCGATGCAAAAGCCTTTGGACTCTCTGCGATCTATCTGACCGGTGGCGATGCCCGGCGTTTGCAGGCCCTTGGTCTTGAGGCAAACGTAGTTGAGGGTATGGTGCTTGACGGTCTTGAGCGAATCGCCAGCGCGGGCGTTCTGTGATGAAGTGGCTGGCGTTTCTGTTGGCAGCTCTCAATCTGGCTGTTTGGTTTGTGCCGGCCTGGATCGAGCCATCCCGTTATGTTGGCGTTTCATCTGGAACCCTGCCACGTGTCTCCAGTCTGAAAGTGGCTTCCGAGACCATGGAGAGCCCCTCCCGGGAAGAGAGTTGTCTACGGATAACGCTCGGAATGTTTGATGCGAGGGATGACGCCGAGAATGTGGCGGCCGGTCTCAAGCATAGAGTCGGCATTGTTGAGGTTGAGAAGGAGTTACCGCCCCTGCATTGGGTATTGATTCCTCCGCAGCCGCCGGAAGCAGCGCGAGCCCAGTTCCGTGAGCTCTATCTTCAGGGCGTGGAATCGTACATTGTTTCCCGTGGAGAGTACCGTAACGCCATTTCCCTGGGACTGTTCGAATCCCTTGAGGCTGCGCAATCGGTAATGGCAGAAAAAAAACAGGCAAATCTGAATGTAGTGCTGGCCAAGTTCCCTCGAAATCGTTTAGGATACGCGCTCGTTTTTGAGGTTGAATCCATGGCAGAAAGTGAATGGGTTCAAGCGGTTGAAGCGAAAACCGGTTACGAGTTCGATTTCGTTGAAAGCAATGCTTGTGAAGGTGTTGCAAGGCCGGAAAAAAATCCGTAGTATACCGCCCTCGCTGAACAGGCGAATGTGAGCTGGCGTAGCTCAGTTGGTAGAGCAGCTGACTTGTAATCAGCAGGTCGGGGGTTCGATTCCGTCCGCCAGCTCCACTTTAAGTTTTAAGCAGGTTCGCTTTTGCGGATTTGTTCGGGAGGGGTTCCCGAGTGGCCAAAGGGATCAGACTGTAAATCTGACGCGAAAGCTTCGCAGGTTCGAATCCTGCCCCCTCCACCACTAATTGCTCGCGGGCATCGTATAGTGGCTATTACCTCAGCCTTCCAAGCTGATGACGCGGGTTCGATTCCCGCTGCCCGCTCCAATTTGGTTTCAATGCTCATGTAGCTCAGTCGGTAGAGCACATCCTTGGTAAGGATGAGGTCACCGGTTCAATTCCGGTCATGAGCTCCATTTTTTATCCGGTCAACGTTGCGATCCTGGTTGATTAGGGAGATTGGTCGAAATGTCTAAAGCAAAGTTTGAGCGTAACAAGCCGCACGTAAACGTGGGCACCATCGGTCACG
>NZ_LLYU01000039.1:0-7997 GCF_002049515.1 Marinobacter sp. tcs-11
CTTCCAGAGTTTTATGATCCAGTTTACGACCGTCAGTATGGCGCATGAGTAGGCAACTCCGATAAGGTCGGTTGAACAATGCCTACATTATAAATGATGTCCGCTTACTTTTGTACTTCTTAGTATATATTTTATTTCCAAACCATGGAATCGGTTCGGTTTCGTACCTGAGAACGCTTCTTTGACCTCCCTTCCGTACTCTGATTGCCAAGCGACACCAAACCCGGTGCTCGTGAAGCTCAACGCAATATGAAGAGGTCATGTATGAAAACCAAATTACGCAAAACCGCTGTTCCCGCAGTGGCCGCAGCAATCTTCAGCCTGATGTTTGCCGGTAGCGCCCAAGCTCATTGTGATGCTCTGGACGGTCCCGTGATTACCGAAGCCCGTGCGGCACTGGAGTCAGGCAATGTTAAGCCCTTGCTCAAATGGGTGCCGGCAAAGGATGAGGCCGAAATCAAAAGGGTATTCGCCGATGTGCGCCAAGTCCGCGGGCAAAGCGAAACTGCGAAAAACATTGCCGATCAGCATCTGTTCTCGACGCTCGTTGAGGTTCATCGTGCCTCCGAAGGCGCACCCTTTACCGGCATCAAGCCTTCCGGACAGATTGATCCGGGTTTAATGGCGGCGGATGCGGCGTTGGAAAACGGGCAAATTGATCGCCTCGTGGCAAATATAACCCGCAAGATCGAGAACGGTATTCGTGAGCGTTATCATGAGGCTCAGCGTGCAAGGGCCATGGCTGATCAAAGCAGCGATAAGGGGCGTGCCTTTGTCGCTGACTACGTCAATTACATTCACTATATAGAGGGCGTGCATGGCGCTGCTGGAGGGCAGGGGCACTAATTCCTATCTTCACGCAGACGCAAAGCAGGCTGACGGCCTGCTTTGCCGTTGTATTCATTTCCAGTTTCGCCTTCGGCTGAATTGGTACCATCATTCTATTAAGGCGCATCAAAAAACATAAATGAAGCCAACACCAATCTCCGCTTCATAATCATTCCGGGATATCGGGCAGCCATATTACTAACTGAGGGGCGTGCTGTGTTTTATCTAATTTCGGTATTTCCGCAATTAGAGAAAAAAATTCCAAGCGCCAGGTATGGAAGGCGTATCAGCGCGTTAAATCAAATCGAGGTGCGGCCGGTGTAGATGGCCAGACGATTCAGGACTTTGATCGAGACTTGAGTAAGAACCTCTATCTAATTTGGAATCGGATGTCCTCCGGCAGCTATTTCCCACCGTCCGTCAAAGCAGTTCCAATTCCGAAGAAAAGTGGAGGAGAAAGATTGCTCGGGGTACCCACGGTTAGCGATCGTATAGCGTAAACTGTGGTTACTATGACGCTGGAACCTATCCTGGAACCTGTCTTTCATGTGGACTCGTACGGGTATCGGTGCGGGAAATCCGCGCATGATGCGCTTGTGATCACGCGAAAGCGGTGCTGGGAAAGGGACTGGGTGCTGGAGTATGACATCCGTGGCTTGTTTGATCATATTGATCATGAGCTATTGCTCAAGGCTCTTGACCACCATTGCTCTGAATCCTGGGTGCTGCTGTATGTGAGGCGCTGGCTAACGGCACCGATGCAGACGAAAGATGGTAAGCAGGAACGACGGAACGTTGGCACACCACAAGGTGGCCCGTTATCGCCAGTTCTGGCAAACCTGTTTCTGCATTATGCATTGGATCGTTGGCTGACCGTTCGTCATCCGGATATCCCATTCTGCCGATATGCAGATGACGGAATACTGCGTTGTCGAAGTGAGCGTGAGGCTCAGTATCTGCATTCCCAGCTAGATATGCGTGAGGTGGACCCAATAGCTATTCACAGAGATGCCCAACAAACGAGTATACTGGCCTGTGTTTGTCCAGGCTGCTCGGATAAATCACCATCAGCTCCTTGCTAAGGCCAGGCTCACTCACGGGAATAGCCACCAGACTTCCATTTTGGACCTCCTCCCGTACAGAACTTTCAAGCACCAACGATGCGCCAAGTCCGACCTTAACCGCTTGCTTGACGGCTTCGGTGCTACCCAGCTGCATAGATACCGTCGGAAATGGCCCATGCTCACCGAAGTAGGTCGCCAAAAGCCGGCCAGTGCCGGTGCCGGGTTCGCCGCCGATCAGAGCCATGTTAGACAGCGTATCGCGGTCGATATCGGTTCGACGGGCTAACGGGTGACCAGGCGGAACGATTAGAACAACGGGCTCGTTACGCCACGCCTGAGCATGGAATCCGGGTAGATCATGCCACCACTCCATAATCGCCACGTCCAGCTCACCGTCCGATAAATGCCGTGCAATAGTCGGATTGGAATCTATTACCACATCCACCTCGGGCCCTACGCCCAGCTCCTTGTAACGACGGATGTAGGGCTGGAGCATATAAATCCCAATATTGGAGCTCGCCCCAACGCGAAGTCGAGCCTCCATAATGGAAGATCTCGCCTGCTCCTCCAGCCGGAGCAGACTTCGGGCAAAAGGCAACAAGGTTAAGGCAGCCCGGGTTGGCTCACAGCCAGAGCGCCCCCTGTGGACCAATAAAACGCCAAGTTGGTTTTCGAGTTTTTGAAGGTGCTGGGACAGTGTGGGTTGTGCGATGTCCAACTGGCGGGCTGCGGCCTGAAACCCGTTGTGGTCCAGCACCGCCACGAAACTCTTCAGCCAGACAAGATTCAGCATGGGCCGCTCTCGCGGCCACTGGGATCATTGATCGCATCACCCGGCCGCTCACCCCGAAGCACTTGCAGAATGTTCCGAGCAGCGCGTTGCTCGATAGCCAGACGCACCTGGCTGACTGCCGATCCGATGTGAGCAGTAAACAGCGTGTTGGGGTGGGCCCTGAGCCCCTGGGCGATCTCCCTCGGACGATCTTCTCTCGCCCAATCTTCCATCTCAAACACATCAGCGGCGTACCCCCCCAACTGACCGGATTGAAGCGCTTGCAGAACACTACCCTCATCCACCACAGATCCACGGCAGGGATTGATAAGGAATGCGCCCGGTTTCATTCCTGTTAGCGTTTCGCGATTAATGGTGTGGAGGGTTTGCTCATTGAGCGCCAGTGCCAGGATCACAATATCTGACTGGGCCAGCAGCATCTTGAGGGGAGTATGGGACAAACCCAGTGCCTGCTCATGCTGCACGGGTAAACGTTCCGGCTGGGAATAGATTAAATCCGCTCCCCATCCGTTCAGGCGCTGCGCCACCGCTTGGCCGATGGCCCCCATACCCACAATACCAATCCGTGAGCCTTCGATCCCCTGCCCATAGAAGCGTGGTGTCCAGCCAGTAAATTCACCGGATCGAACGAAGTGGTCCGCCGCCTTGACTTGTCGGGTGAGACTGATCGTCAGCCCGACCGTTAGCTCTGCAGTAGGCACGGTTAGCAAATCCGGTACAATTGTCAGCCAAACCCCATGACGCGTGCAGGCATCCACATCAAAGTTGTCATAGCCTTTCAGGGCTGCACCAATCACCTTCAAGCGCGGACACCCCTGTAGGAACTCCTCTCCAACTCGGTCTGGCATGAACGCCATCATCGCATCAGCGTCTGCAACGCGCGCAGCCACTTCCTCCTGGGGCAACGTGGCGCCGGATTGGTTGGTGACCAGCTCGCAATCTTGGGCAAGTTCATCCAGAACACTGTCATGGATCTTATGGGTTATCACAACCTTGGGTTTCATCGACGTTCCTTATTTGAATTTCTTACGAAGGCGGCCACTGAGACTGTCCACGACGGTGACCATCAACAAGATGACAATGAGAATGGCGCTGACTTCCTGATACTGCATGATTCTCAGCGAGCCCATCAATTCGAAGCCAATACCACCGGCACCCACCATGCCCATTACGGTCGAGGCACGGAAATTGTATTCCCAGCGATAAATGGACACGTCCGCGAATTGAGGAAGTACTTGTGGTAGCACGGCGTGATAGAGCACCTGCAAGCGAGTAGCGCCGGCAGCATCGGCCGCTTCCACTGGCGCCTCATCTACATGCTCAATCGCTTCGGCAAAAAACTTTCCAACCATGCCAATGGAGTGAAGACCGAGCGCCAGTACGCCAGGCAACGCCCCAAAACCAACAGCAGCCACGAAGATGATGCCCATGATCAGTTCCGGGACTGAACGCAAACCGTTTAAAAGGGTTCGAGTTACTTGGAACACCACCGGATGTGGAGAGGTGTTGCGCGCAGCCAGGAATGCCAGTGGCACAGACAAGGTTACTGCAATGGCAGTACCGGCAATGCTCATCGCAAGCGTGTCGATTAACGGCGACACCCAGCTGGCCACATTGGTGAAGTCAGGTGGAAGAGATTCGCCAATGAGTGTGCCTATGGCTGGCACGCCATTGGCAAGTGTATTGAAATTGAGCAGCCCTACGTACCAACTTGCGACAAAAATGATGAGCAGCACTAACAGCGACTGTCCGAGTTTTTTCCGCCAGCCTTTCGCGTGCTCATCCAGCACGGAGGCCGACGGGGCCGGCGACAGAGTCGCCGGTTCCGTCGTTGTATAGTTCATGGGGCACTCCTCACATTTTTGCGAAATCAAGATTGAGCAGGCCACCCATAGCGCGGATGACATCGTAATCTTCGTCGGTAATTGCCGCGAATCCCTCAGCCTTCAGGTTGTCGAGAATCTCCGGGTCATCGATCTGCAGAAAGGCTTTCTGAATGTTGCTCTTCAGCTCAGGGGCCAGGTTCGAACGCATGGCCCAGGGGTATTGAGGAAAGTCACCGCTGTAGCCCAGCACTTTGACCTTGCTCCGATCAATCAAACCGCGGTCCATCACATGCTCGAAGATAACTTCGGACAACCCTCCGGCGTCGGCATTGCCATTGGCGACGTTAACCGCAACAGCGTCATGGCTACCGACGAAATGAGCCTCATAGTCCTTTCCGGCTTCGAGCCCTGCCTTCTCAAGGAGTACGGCCTTGGGGATCAGGTGGCTGGAAGTGGATGCGCGGTCACCGTAGGCCATTTTCTTGCCTTTGATATCCGCGAAGGAGTCAACGCCAGAGTCCGCATTGGCAATAATGATGGAGCGATAAGTCGGCTTCCCGTCTACCACCATGGCGGCAAAGGGTTCAATGTCACTCTTACTCTTGGCCATCACATAGGACAACGGACCAAAGTAAGCCAGGTCAATTCGGCCAAAACGCATGGCTTCGATCATGGAGGAGTAATCGGTGGTAACAATCAGTTCTACTTCCTTACCAAGAGTGGTTTCCAGGTAATCCTTCAAAGGTTGGTTTCGCTTGATCAGTTCTGACGCGTTCTCATCCGGCAGCAAGGCAACTTTCAAAAGATCAGGGTCTGTATCTGCGGCATGGGCTGACCAATGGATGCCGAGCATCATTATCAGAGCCAGCAAAGAGTGAATCATTGTCTTCATTGTGCTATCTCCAGTACGTCTGTCGTTATCGGGGTGGTCTTAGGTTTATGGATGGCTGGTTTGCCTTCCGCAGCTACCACGCTGGGTGAACGGTGGTAAATCTCGTCCAGGTGTTTCGATTTCAGGTTTTCAGGAGCATCGTCAAAAACGATATGAGCGTTCGAAAGGCCGATGATCCGGTCTGCAAAACGCTGGGCGTATTCCAATTGGTGCAAGGAAATAACCGCGGTGATTCCATCTTCCTGACAAATATCGCGCAGTAGGCCGAGTACCTTTTCAGAAGTGGCCGGATCCAGGCTGGCAACGGGCTCATCGGCAAGAATCATGGATGGTTGCTGCACCAATGCTCTGGCGATTCCAACCCGCTGCTGCTGGCCGCCGGACAACTGATCTACTCGGGAAAGCGCTTTGTCAGCCAGACCTACGCGGTCGAGGCATTGCAGAGCCAACTCCAGGTCCTGCCGGGGCAGGGGAAGCAGGCTTCGCCAAGTACCGTGATACGCAAGTCTGCCTGTCAGCACATTCTGTAACGCGGTGTATCGTTCGATCAGCTGGTGATGCTGGAACACCATGGCGGTGCGGCTGCGGTGCTGTCGCAGGATTCTACGGTTGGTCAGTTCACCAAACTCGCCAGACACAACCTTCCCGGTTGTGGGCTTAACCAGGTGATTCAGTGAACGAAGCAGAGTGGATTTACCCGCGCCTGAAAGTCCCAGTAGCACGGTGAATTCGCCCTTGTGAAAGTGAACGGTGGTGGGTTTGAGCGCGAGGACGTTTCCCGGGTAGGTTACGCCCATACTCTCGACTCGAAGCATCACATTGGTTGATTGAGTTGGCGCCATAGGATCACCTTTTGCAATAAATAAGCTCGCCGTATTGCGAGTTACAATTGAACGGTAAAGCTGAGAGATGACACCGTCGTGTCACTGACGTGACAGTTTGATGAAGTGCTTTTGGTTCGCAAGGATTTTCCGAAGGGCTCTGTGAAATACATGGAGCTCAGCCAAAGTGGAACGAGCCACCCAGGAGCTTAAGCAACAAAAATTGCGTTCCACCGTCAGTCGGCGAATCTCACGGTACAGTTCGTCCGTGCTGAGTTCATCGAATTGCTTACCGACTATACTCTTGCCTTCGAGGAGGTCGGACGCGCTCTCCAATAGGTCGCGCTTCCAGGTGCTGACTATGGTGGGGTGGATCTGGAAACGGGCAGCAATTCAAGGTGTGGCCTTAAGGGTGGGCAAGGACAGCCTTGCACTTACTAATTCGAAATAAAGTAAGCGAACATTACCCGGAGATATAAGCCAAATCCGGATGGCCAAAAAACGATTTCAATAGTCGTGGCAATTTTTGCAAACGTCGAACTGCGTCGCCGCGTGCAGGTTGGTTTGAATAAGGGCGAGGCTAAGAACGCGCTGGCTCGTGCCGTCTTCCTGAACCGGCTCGGTGAACTCCGCGATCGCAGTTACGAGAATCAACGCTACCGTGCAAGCGGACTCAATCTCGTCGTCAGCGCTATTATCCTTTGGAATACGGTTTATATGGAGCGGGCGGTTCAAGCACTGCGCGAAGACGGCCGGGATATCGACGAGACGCTTCTGCGGCATCTTTCTCCATTGGGCTGGGAGCACATCAACCTGACCGGCGACTATATCTGGCAGCAGGACAAACAGGTCGAACAAGGAAAGTACCGATCGTTACGAACACTGCAGAGGTCTTAGCGTACGATTTTTTCCGTTTCGTGAGCTGACCCCGTCTACTCCATTGATGAAGCCTTTCTGGACCTGACCGGTATTGACCGGGTGGTGTCCTTCGAGGACTTTGGGCGGGAGGTTAAAGACACGGTTTACCAGAATGTCGGCTTACCGGTCTGCGTGGGTATTGCGCCCACGCGAACGCTGGCAAAATTGGCGAACTACGCCGCCAAAAAATACCGAGCGACGGGTGGTGTCGTCGATCTGACGAATCCTGAACGGCAGCGCAAGTTGATGGCCCGGGTACCGGTTGAGGAGGTTTGGGGCGTCGGGCGAAAACTCAGTGTCAGGCTTCAGGCCATGGGCATTGTCACGGCGTTACAGTTGGCGGATACCCATCTGTCGACGCTCAGAAAGCAGTTCTCTGTCGTGTTGGAACGTACGGCCCGAGAGCTCAATGGCGTTCCCTGTGTGCCGTGGGAGGATGTACCGGCCCTCAAGAAGCAAATCATGTGCTCCCGATCGTTTGGTCAGCCCCTTCAGAAACTGAGCGACCTGGAGGAAGCCGTTGCGCACTTTGCCACACGTGCGACCGAGAAGCTTCGGGCAGGTCAGCAGTATGCCGGAGAACTGATGGTGTTTATCCGCACGAATCCATTCAAGACCACGGCGCCTCAGTATTCCCGCAGTACCAGCGTTAAGCTGATCAAACCCAGTCAGGATACTCGTGTTATCGTGCAGCAGGCATTGAAGCTGCTACTGTAGTGGCATAGTGGATCTAAGGAGGGTCTGATTAACGCCTGATTTATCGCTGAATCGCTTTTCAACTCGAAAAAAAGCCATTCAAGCGCGATTTTGGCGTTATCACCCTCTGTTTTGTTCGATTTTTGCCTATTTCCCGCC
>NZ_LLYU01000004.1:0-258002 GCF_002049515.1 Marinobacter sp. tcs-11
CAAAACTCAATTTCGACGAGTCACTGTCCTGATATTTCGTGTCCGAAATACCTCGGCCAGCGCCCACACGAATTACTTGGTTAACTTTTTAAAGAGCGTTTGAGCTGTTGCTCAATCAAGGCCGCGCATTCTACATCGTTCCGCCGCCTTGTCAACCGTTTATTTTTCGCCGTTTTCGCTACCGAAAACCGCCGAAAAACTCTCCGGCTTACTGCCTGTTTCGAGGTGCGCATTCTACACTGAACCGCCTTCCTGTCAACCGCTTTCTGAAGTTTTTCTGAAACATTTTCTTCAGCGCTTTCAAGCAGTTATCGCTCGGGTTTCGGCTCTTTTCAGTGGCCTGCCCCTCAAGCGAGATGCGCATTCTACAGACCTCAGCCGAGGAGTCAACGGCCAATCTGAAAAAATTTCAGATTGGCCAAAACGCCACGATAATCACTCGACAATGACCACCCGGGCAATCTTCTTTTTACCCGCCTGGATGACGCACTCTTCCCCTGCTACGAACATGCGCTGACCTTCAAACTGCTGGCCATCCACATAAACCGCTCCACGCCCAAGCACGTCCCGCGCCGCAGCACCGTTCTTTACCAGACCCGCGAGACGCAAAACAGCAGGCATCGGAATCTCTCCCTGCCCTTCCAGCGAAACTTCCACGACCGGCACGTTGTCCGGAATCTCACCGAGAGCAACCCGATTACCCGCCGACTTGTGAGCCGTCTTTGCGGCCTCCTCATCATGGAAGCGAGTAATCAACTCTTCAGCGAGCACCTTCTTATAGTCCTGAGGGTTTTCGCCGCCGGCAACCGCGGCCTTGAATTGCTCGATCTCAGCCATCGGCCGAAAGCTGAGCAACTCGAAGTAGCGCCACAGCAAGTCATCAGGCATGGAAAGCAGCTTGGTATACATCTCCCCCGGGGAATCGCTGACCCCCACATAGTTACCGAGAGACTTCGACATCTTCTGGACGCCATCCAGACCTTCAAGAATGGGGACCGTCAGAATGGCCTGCGGTTTCTGACCGTAATGCTTCTGAAGAATCCGCCCCATCAGGAGATTAAATTTCTGATCAGTACCACCCAGCTCAATGTCAGCTTCCAGCGCCACCGAGTCGTAACCCTGCACCAGAGGATAGAGGAATTCATGAATGGCGATTGGCTGCTCGGAGCGATAGCGTTTGGTAAAATCATCGCGCTCAAGCATACGGGCAACCGTATATTGCCCGGCCAGGCGAATCATATCCGCCGCCGTCATCTTGCTCATCCACTCGGAGTTGAAGACAACCCGGGTTTTTTCCCGATCCAGAATCTTGAACACCTGCTCTTTATAGGTAATCGCATTTTCGCGCACCTGATCTTCAGTAAGCGGAGGCCGGGTAGCACTCTTTCCTGTGGGGTCACCGATCATTCCGGTAAAGTCACCAATCAGGAAAATAACTTCGTGCCCAAGATCCTGGAACTGGCGCAGTTTATTAATAAGAACCGTGTGGCCGAGGTGCAGATCTGGCGCGGTTGGGTCGAAGCCGGCCTTCACTCGCAGCGGCCGACCTTCTTTAAGCTTTGCAACCAGGTCTTCCTCTGGAATCAGCTCGTCAATGCCCCGTTTGATAATCGCCAGCGCTTCATCTATTGATGCCATGAACCCCTCACCCCGTCTGTGACAATAAAGCGGGTGCCGGTTACAGAGGTCTACAAAAGAAATCTGTGAGTTACCGGCACCCTTGGTACAGTAGAAATGCTCAGAAAACGACCAATCAGAGCATGAAAAGCCCGGGATTATAGCAGCGGCGGCGCAGTTTGTACGACCAGCACAGCCGCTGGACTGTAATGTTGGACACTGTCGCAATTCTGTTATATGCGGTACTCTGTTGGTCTATACTTGACCTGGCGCTTTAATAAGCCGGTACAAATTACTGGATTACCGATTAAAACGGGTGAGCCACGTGCTGAAAACATTCCCCAAAACACACATTACCCTGGCGGCAGCCGCCACGGTAATCGTCTCTGCTGCTGTCCTGATGAGCCCAAGCGCAGACGTTGAAGCCAAGCGGATGAGCTACACTGTCGACCTGGAACAGGGCCTGGTTTCCGGCGCCTCCTCACAGGAAGCCAGCACCCAAGCCCCCGCTCCGGAGGCTCAGACAACAAGCGAAACATCTGAAAGCCAGAGCCAACCAATGGCAGCTCAGGCAGACGTTGCACCCGAGCCTGATATTCATTGGCAGGAATTCACTATCAAATCTGGCGATACACTCTCCACGTTGTTCCGGAAAGCCGGATTCAATGACGGCCTGATGCTTTCGGTGATTCACGGTGACGGCGAGGCCGACAAGCTCCAACGCCTTTATGCCGGCGAGGATATCCGGTTCGGCGTGAATTCCGAGGGCGAACTGGTTGCGATTGAACTCCAACGCTCGTTGTTGGAGTCCCTTAAAATCGCGCGCACGGAAGACGGCTTTCTTGGTGAGACCGTCGTTCGCGAACCCGAAGCCAGACCGGCATTCGCCGCAGGCGTTATTGACGGGTCTTTATATCTCGCAGCCAGGGACGCCGGCCTGAATGATCGCCTGACCATGGAACTGGCCGGCATTTTCGGCTGGGACATCGACTTTGTATACGATGTCAGAAAAGGCGACAGCTTCGAAGTGGTTTACGAAGAGCTTTATATTGATGGCGAAAAGTTTGATACCGGCCGGATTCTCTCTGCCCGCTTTATCAACCGGGGAGAAGATAACCTTGCGCTGTTATATACCGATGCGAACGGAGAAAGTGACTACTATTCACCCGACGGCAAGAGCATGCGCAAGGCCTTCCTGAGAGTGCCGATCAACGCCCGGGTTTCCTCGCCCTTTAACCTGCAACGTCGCCATCCGGTTCTTGATGTGGTTCGTCCACACGAAGGTACCGATTATGCCGCACCTCCGGGCACCCCAATCAAGGCCGCCGGCAGCGGCCGGGTGAAGTTCGCCGGTTGGAAAGGCGGCTACGGCCGAACTGTAGTGCTGCAGCATGGCGACAACATTACAACACTCTATGCTCATATGAGCCGTCTGGGCAAAGGCATCAAGAATGGTACCCGGGTCAAGCAGGGCGAAACCATTGGCTATGTCGGTTCATCCGGCATGGTGACTGGCCCCCACCTGCATTACGAATTCCGGATCAACGGTGCGCCGAGAAACTCCAGAACGGTCAAACTCCCCGACGCCAAGCCGGTACCGGACAGCGAGATGGCCAGGTTCCAGAAGTTCACTGAACAGCGCCTGGCACAGTTCAACGTGTTCCGCGAAAGCAATCAGCAGCTGGCGCTGGCCTCGGATAACTGAGCATGGACTACTGGCTAGGCCTGATGTCAGGCACCAGCATGGACGCAGTTGATGCGGTGCTGGTGTCTTTCGACACGGACACCCTGGCCGTCCACGAAACCTTCTCTCTACCCTATACCGACGCGCTGCGCCAGCGATTACTGCTGGCAACGCGCAACCAGGCAGACCCCGATGAGCTGGGTGAACTGGACTCCCTGGTTGGCCAGCATTTTGCGGAAGCCGGTGCCCAACTGATTAAAAAGTCCGGCGTTGATCCTCAAAAGATCCGGGCCGCAGGCAGCCATGGCCAGACCATTCGCCACCAACCAACCGGAAACGCCCCCTTTTCCCTTCAGATTGGCAACGCCGCGTGGCTATCCGAACGCCTGGGAATCACCACAGTTGCCGATTTCCGAAGTCGGGACATCGCCGCCGGCGGACAGGGCGCTCCCCTGGTACCCGCTTTTCATCGCTGGCTCTTTGCCTCACCCACCCAGGATCGATGCATTCTGAATCTCGGTGGCATTGCCAATATCACCTGGCTGCCCGCCGGATCGAGAAAGCCGGTCGTCGGCTTCGATACCGGCCCGGCCAATGCCCTGCTGGACGCCTGGTGCCTGGACCAGACCGGTCGGCATTTTGATGAAGACGGCCACATGGCCAGTGAGGGTGCTACCCATTCCGAGCTGCTTGCCAGCATGCTGTCAGACGCCTACTTCAGCAAACCAGCCCCGAAAAGTACGGGCAAAGAGCGCTTCAATATCGACTGGGTGCGCACGCATCTTCAGCGTTTCGACGAGATCCCCGCCGAGGATGTGCAGAGAACCCTGCTGCAACTGACTGTGACAACCATTCTCCAGCAGTTACCACAGGAAAATGCAGACATGGCCGTTTACGCCTGTGGTGGCGGCACCTTCAATCGATTACTGATGAGAGAACTCAAGGTGGGGCTTGGCTCCGCCGCACTGCACACCACGGCGGATCTTGGTCTTGACCCTCAATGGGTGGAGCCGGTGGCGTTCGCCTGGCTGGCTCGACAGAGCATCCTTCAGTTGCCGGGTAACGTGCCCGAAGTCACCGGCGCTTCGGGCGAGAGAATACTGGGCGCAATTTATCCGCCCTGATTCAGATGGAAAATGAGCTGCCGCAACCGCAGGTCGAACTCGCATTGGGGTTCTGAACGACAAATTGTGAACCCTGCAGCCCTTCCTGATAGTCAATAGTCGCGCCCACCAGATACTGATAGCTCATTGAATCGACCAGTAGCTTGACGCCGTCCCGTTCGATGACGGTGTCATCCTCTTCCTGACTTTCATCAAATGAAAAGCCGTACTGGAATCCGGAGCAGCCGCCGCCTGTCACAAACACGCGCAACTTGAGATCGGGATTTTCTTCTTCCTCAATCAACTCACGCACCTTCGCGACGGCGTTGTCGGTGAAAAACAACGGCGTGGCCATCTGTTGCTGAACTACACTCAAAGTCTGCCTCCGGCATGGTATTGCTGTCGGGAAATTATGGTATTCCTGACTAAAACAATCAACTATTCGGACTTATCCTCATCTTCAGTTGAGACTGAACCGTCTGCCTGCCTATGTTCATGAGTCAGCAAGCCACTGGTCTCGTCCTTGCGAACCAGGTTACCGTTGACCGAGGCGCCCATCGCCATCTCAATCAGCTGGTAATAGACATTGCCGGTGACTACCGCTTTTTCTGCCAGCTCGAGGTGGGCAGAGGCATGCACATCACCCTTTACCTTGCCATTGATGATGATGTGGGGGGCCACCACGTCGCCAACGATTTCTCCCACCTCTGACAAACGTACCACCGCATCGGAGCCTTCTTCGGCCACAACCCGACCCTTGATGGTACCGTCCACGTGAAGGCCACCGGAGAAATGAACGTCGCCCTCAACGGTCGTCTTGCCGGAAATCAGGGTATCAAAATGGCCGGGGGAACGGCGGGGTTTCTGCTTTTTCTTGCCAAGCATCTCAGTTCTCCGTTAAATCTTTCCAATCAAAGGTTCGTTCAGCCTGGGATGCCTTGCGGCCCTCCGCCTGGGCGACGACCTGAATCTCATAGGGCTCAAAGCTCTCAGGAAGGCGCAGGCTGCCCTCCACATCCTGGAAGTAGCGGAACCGGAATTTCACGCCCAGATCATCAATCTCATCCGACAGATCCCTCAGCGCAATCACCTCTTTCTCGCCATCCAGACGACCGATAACATTCACGGCCACCAGGCCCGAAATATAGCTCTTGTTGTTGCCAACCTGAGTCAGCACCATTTTGAAATCGAAAGCGCCAGACTCCCGGGCCGGGTTCAGTGTAAAACTGTCCACCTGCAGACCCTTGCTGGTTTCCGAAGGCGCCATGATATTGCGGTAGAAGGTAAGGTCCGCCTCCAGCTCCGAGATGCGGGTCTCCAGGCCGACAATCGTGTTTCGCGCCTCCCGCAGTGCCTGCTCGTCGATGGCGCGCCCACGTTCGAGGTTCACCAAGCCCTGGCGTGCCTCCCGGTATTGCTCCCGCAGGTTCTCCACCTCCTCCACCAGTTGCTCAGCAGACGCTTCCGCCGAGCTGAAACGGAAACCGCCCTGGGCGAGCCCGGCGGCATATCCGGCCACAGCCGCAATGACGGTGAATGCCAGCAGAATCAGGCTGCGACGTAACCGGTAACCCGGCCGGTGGCGGATAACAACGTATTCATCCGCCGGTTTTCGAGGATCACTCACGGCCCGTCCTCACGGCAGCAGAGCCGGAGCGTTCAGGCCCATGGTTTCATCCAGACTGAACATGATATTCATATTCTGAACGGCCTGGCCGGCGGCGCCCTTCACCAGATTGTCGATCACCGATGACACAATCACGATGTTGCTGTCTTCCTGGCGGTGTAATGCCATCCGACAGTGATTGGCGCCACGGACACTGCGGGTCTCCGGATGACTGCCAAACGGCATGACATCCACGAAAGGCTCGTCTTTGTAACGCGCTTCATACAGCGCCTGAAGTCGGTCAAAATCCTGCGGGTTTTCAAGCTCGGCATACAGCGTGGCTTCGATGCCGCGGATCATCGGTATCAGATGCGGCACAAAGGTAACACCAACACCTTTGCCTGCGGCGGCCGTCAGGCCCTGGCGGATCTCCGGCAAATGCCGATGCCCGGAAGCCCCGTAGGCCTTGAAACTCTCGCCTATCTCACCGTGGAGCATGCCAATCTTGCCCTGCCGGCCTGCACCGCTGGCGCCGGACTTGGCATCGGCTATCAGCCTTGCAGGATTGACCAGACCGTGTTCCAGCAACGGCAGGAACCCCAGCTGTACGGCTGTCGGATAACACCCTGGATTCGCAACCAGTTGAGCGTCACGGATGGCCTCGCGGGCCACTTCCGGCAAGCCGTACACCGCTTTCTCGGCCCAGTCGGCACTCTCGTGGGGCATGCCATACCAGTTTGCCCAGGTATCAAGATCCTTCAGGCGGAAATCCGCCGACAGATCGACGACGCGAACACCTGAGGCCATCAATTCCGGAACCATGCGCATGGCAACGCCGTGAGGCGTGGCAAAAAACACCAGGTCACAGCTCGCCAGCACCGATGCGTCGGGCTCGGAGAACTCAATGTCATAATGGCCTCGCAGGTTGGGATACATATCGGCCACGGGCATACCCGCTTCCGATCGCGAGGTAATGCAGATAACCTCTGCTTCCGGGTGGACGGCCAGAATTCTCAGCAGCTCTACACCCGTGTATCCGGTTCCGCCGACGATGCCTACTTTAATCACTCTTATCTCCAACGTGGTCTGGACAGAATTGGGAAGTCAGGGCACGTAGTCTAACATGATAAACCAAGGACTTATTGCAGCCTGCGGGCCCGCCGTTACAATGTTGTCAGAAATCTGCTGATGATCCCGACACTCCAACCGGAACACCCCGCCAATGCGTAGCATCAGGCAACAGATTACCGAGAATCTGATCCCCGTATTCCGGCGGAAGCTCTCCGGCGTTGATGCGTTACCGCAATTGGCGGTTCTTGGCCTGCTCTCCGGCATTGTGACCGGCGGCGTGATCCTGCTGTTCCGACTCGCTATTGAATGGCCACTGGAGCATTTCCTGCCGGGCCAGGGTTCAGAGAGTTTCGAAGAGCTGGACCTGCTCACCCGCGGTCTTCTGCCCCTGGCCGGGGCTCTGGGGTTGGGCCTTTTTTTGCACAAACTCGCCCTGCACGACCGCAAGGTCGGCATTGTCCATATCATGGAGCGGCTGAACTACCATCAGGGCTACATCTCCTTCCGCAGTGCCATGGTTCAGTTTGTTTCCGGGGTTACCACGGTCATCACCGGGCAATCCGCCGGCCGGGAGGGACCTGCCGTACATCTGGGCGCGGCCTTTTCCAGCCTGCTCGGGCAATGGATGAGGCTACCCAACAACAGCATTCGTACGCTGGTCGCCTGCGGTTGTGCCGCTGCCATTTCCGCCTCCTTCAACACCCCCATCTCCGGCGTGATTTTCGCCATGGAAGTGGTGATGATGGAATACACCATTGCCGGCTTCACTCCGATCATCCTGGCCGCGGTCAGCGCTGCCATCGTCACCCAGGCGGTTTATGGCACCGAACCGGCGTTCAGTGTCCCGGCTCTGACCATGAATTCACTGCTGGAGATCCCCTGGATTCTCGCCATTGCCGTTATTATCGGCATCGCAGCGGCCGGATTTATCCAACTGGTAGACAGTATGGGCCGTTACCATCACCGCCCGGTGTTGCTACGAATTGCCGTGGCCGGCCTGTTGATGGTGCCCTTCGCCCTGGTCATCCCGGAAACCATGGGCATCGGCTACGATACGGTGAGCGAAACCATTCACGGTGAACTCGGATTCTGGTTACTGATCGGCGCGGGCAGCGCCAAGCTGATCATCACCGGATTGTCCATTGGACTGGGTATGCCCAGCGGTGTTATCGGCCCCACCATCTTCATGGGCGCCACCCTGGGCGGCGCCATGGGCCTGATCGGCGCCCAGATGTTCCCGGACATTGCCTCATCGGTGGGGTTTTACGCCATGCTGGGTATGGGGGCGATGATGGGCGCCGTGCTGCAGGCGCCACTGGCGGCTTTGATGGCGCTGATGGAGCTCACCCGGAACCCGAACATCATACTGCCAGGCATGCTGATGATTACTACCGCCAGCCTGGTGACCAGCGAAGCCTTCGGCAAGAAATCCCTGTTCCTGACCATCCTCAAGAGCCAGGGCCTGAGCTACCAGAATTCCCCCGTTATCCAGGCACTGAGGCGGGTTTCGGTTGGCGCCATCATGGAACGGAATATTCTTCGAACCGAGCGCGCGCTCACGCTTGAAGAAGCCAAGAAAGCCCTGAAATCGGAACCGAAATGGCTTCTGGTGGAAGGCAGCAATGGCCCCACCGCCCTGCTACCGGCCGTCGATCTGGCCCGCTTTCTTGAGGACACCGAGAAGCAGGCCGCCGAGGAAGGCACCGAATTACCGGAATCCATTGATTTGATGGAAATCCCCGCCAACCGGCGGGATGTGGCACCGGTACAGTACCAGGCAACGCTGGAAGAAGCCCTGCATCAATTCGACAGCACCCAGGCTGAGGCACTATACGTACAACGCCATGTGGCCCCCATGATTCAACGGGTTTATGGTGTTGTGCTGCAAACGGATATCGAAAGCTACTACCAATACCGACGGAGTTAACGAATGCTTTGGGTGAAAGCCTTCCACATTATTTCCCTGGTGTGCTGGTTCGCCGGCATTTTCTATCTGCCCAGACTGTTCGTGTATCATGCCGCCTGCGAGGATGAACCAGGCAAAGAGCGGTTCAAGGTGATGGAACGCAAGCTTTACCGTGGCATTACTACGCCTTCCATGGTCGCCACGGTTGTATTCGGTGTCTGGCTGCTCAGCTATAACTGGTCAGGCTATTTCAGTCAGGGGTGGCTGCATGCCAAGCTGACGCTGGTGGCTTTGCTGATCATCTACCACTTCTACTGTGGTCACCTTGTCAAAGTGTTCCGGGATGACCAGAACACCCGTAGCCACGTGTTCTACCGCTGGTTTAATGAGCTGCCGGTGTTTGTCCTGCTCGCTGTCGTGATTCTTGCTGTTGTTAAACCATTCTGAGGAGATCGGCCATCAAAAGCTTCACCCGCCCCCACGTACTGGTGCTCTCCGGGCTGGATCCGTCTGGTGGCGCCGGCATACAGGCAGACATACAGGCCATCACATCCATCGGCGCCCATCCGCTGCCCGTGCTCACCTGCCTGACCGTGCAGGACACCCGCAACGTATATGGCGCCGAGCCCGTCAGCCCGGACCTGATCAAACAGCAACTGGAGTGCCTTGCCCAGGATACGCCCATCCACGCCATCAAAACCGGGGCGCTCGGAAATGCCGAAGTGGTGGAGGTACTGGTGGAGTTTGTGCAGAAGCATTCGGGCGTGCCTTTGATTGTCGACCCGGTGATCAAGGCGGCTGGCGGTGGCGATCTGGCTGATGATGCGCTTGTCACAGCCATGAAAGACAAACTGTTTGCCAGGGCTGAAATGATTACGCCCAACGGCATTGAACTGGCTCAGCTCGGCGGCAGCGACAATCCGGCAGAGGCCGCCCGCAACCTTTTGCAGACCGGCTGCGAATCCGTGCTTGCCACCGGCGGCCACGGCTCCGGCATCCACATCATCAACACATTGTATAACCACGCCCCGGAGCCCATGGAATGGGAGGTGGAAAGGGTTGGTGCCAATGAATATCACGGCACCGGCTGCACGCTGGCAGCGGCCATTGCCGCCGGCCGGGCCATGGGCCTGTCACCGAGGGCCGCGATTTCCCAGGCGCAGAATTACGTGCATCGGGCGCTGCTGCATGCCCTGACAGTTGGCCAGGGTCAGAAAGTTCCCGACCGGGGTATTCTGTGGGAACGGTAAGGTCTCAGATCAGACCCGGACTGTACGCCATCACCGATAACCGGCTAACCCCTGCCGACACCCTGATTGTCTCGGTAGAGGCAGCCCTGGCCGGAGGCGCGCGGCTGGTTCAGTATCGGGACAAGGGATCGACAGCCTCTGAACGGCTGGTTCAGGCCAGGAACCTCAACAGCCTGTGCCAGGGGTTCGACGTTCCGTTACTGATTAATGACGACCCGGAACTTGCCGCCCGAGTCGGCGCCGCTGGGGTTCATCTGGGTCAGGATGATTGCTCATTGGTCGACGCCAGGCGCTTGCTCGGGGAGCATGCCATTATCGGCATCACCTGCCATCACAGCCTGAATCTGGCCCAGACAGCCGTTGACGGCGGTGCGGATTACCTGGCCTTCGGCCGCTTTTACGATTCGGCTACCAAGCCAGGTGCGCCGCCGGCCTCGCCGGACGTTTTAACCGAGGCAAAAGCCCTTGGGTTACCCATTACAGCCATAGGCGGAATCACCGGCAACAATGCGGAGCCCCTGATCCGTGCCGGGGCAGACCTGGTTGCCGTAGTGGGCGGCCTGTTCGGCGGCCAACCCTCAGACATTGAAGCCCGGGCCAAGGCATTTAACCGTCTGTTCGCCCGGCATCATCCACTTTTTTCACTTTCCGAATAACAGGAGACAACCGTGAATCATTCCGAAACCCTCTTTGAACAGGCCCAGAAATACATTCCCGGCGGCGTGAACTCCCCGGTACGGGCATTCCGTGGTGTTGGCGGTACTCCGGTCTTTTTCAAACACGCCGAGGGCGCCTATCTCTATGACGAGGATGACCGGCGGTACATCGATTTTATTGGTTCCTGGGGCCCGATGATCCTGGGCCATTCCGACCCCCGCATCAAAGCGGCGCTGCACGCACAGGTCGATCTGGGTGTGGGTTACGGGGCCCCGACCGCCATTGAAACCGAGATGGCGAAAAAGGTGTGCGAACTGGTGCCCTCCATCGAACTGGTGCGCATGGTCAACTCCGGCACCGAGGCCACCATGAGTGCCATCCGTCTGGCCCGCGGCTACACCGGCCGCGACAAGATCGTGAAATTCGAAGGTTGCTACCACGGCCACGTAGATTCCCTGCTGGTCAAAGCCGGTTCCGGCGCCCTGACCCTGGGTGTACCCAACTCACCGGGAATTCCGGCCAGCCTGGCGGAGCACACCCTGACCCTGACCTACAACGACATTGACGAGGTTCGTGAAACCTTCAGTCAGATGGGCGACCAGATTGCCGCCATTATCGTTGAGCCTGTGGCCGGCAACATGAACTGCATCCCGCCCGTGCCCGGCTTCCTGGAAGCGCTGCGGGAAGTGTGTGATGAGCACGGCACCGTGCTGATTTTCGATGAGGTAATGACCGGATTCCGGGTGTCGCTCGGCGGCGCCCAGGGGTTCTATGGGGTGAAGCCCGACCTGACGGCTCTCGGTAAGGTTATTGGCGGCGGCCTGCCCGTCGGTGCATTCGGCGGCAAACGCGAAATCATGGAGCATATCTCGCCGCTGGGCCCGGTTTATCAGGCCGGCACCCTGAGCGGTAACCCGCTGGCAATGACCGCCGGGCTGACCACGCTGAATGCCATTTCCGAGCCCGGGTTCCACGATCGCCTGACGGAAAAAACCAATCGGGTGAAGGATGGCTTCAAGGCGGCAGCGGATGAAGCCGGCATCCCACTGGCGGTTCAGTCCGCGGGTGCCATGTTCGGCTTCTTCTTTACTACCGAACCAACCATCACGCGCTTTGACCAGGTGATGGCCTGTGACGTGGAACGCTTCAAGGCATTCTTCCAGGGCATGCTGAAGGAAGGCGTTTACCTGGCGCCCTCAGCATTCGAGGCAGGCTTTACTACCGCAGCGTTGTCAGATGAGGATATTGAATTCACTCTGGCAGCTGCGCGCAAGGTCATGAAAACGTTGTGAGGCACCATTGCCCCCGGGTATCGATCCGGGGGCGAACCTCCGCTGGGCTAGAATACGCCCTCAAGGGAGAGCAACAGCGTATGCCGACGATAATCGTATTCGTTGAGCTCACTCTGCTGATGACGGAAAAACCATTGCGGCCTTAATAACCAGCGCGCAGTGAGATCATACTCAGCCATCAGCCCTACTCCGGTCAAAACGTCTTCCCGCCTGCGCTCCACCAACATCCCCGACTCAACCCAGCGATGCGGCTTGCCATAGCGACTATGGCGAACCGATAGCTCACCCGCCAGGGCCAACCCCGGCGACAGCTGATAATTCGCTTCCAGAATGAGCTCGTGCCTTGTGGGCGATACGCTGACAAACCGTTCGGGTACGTCCAGATCTTCCCGGTTGTTCAGTTCCAGGCGGTACTCGCCTGCCAGGTCCAGATCACCCAACGGATAACCCAGCCCTGCATTCAACTGGTACCACCGGCCATCGTAGGCCTGGTAGCCGTCACCACCATCCACCTGCTCCAGGGCAAACGCCAAGTCACACCTCAGATCTTCGGCAGGTAAACACTCGGCAGACCGGGCCAGCAACTCAGCCCCCCAGCGGGTTTCCAGACTGTCTCCGTCAAGCCACGAACGCGACACCACGGGCCGAACCCCAACCGCCCAAGGCCCCCAGGAACGCATGACACCGAAGCGCGCCTGTAACAACTGCTGATCGTAATCGCCGTCCTCGACATAGTGTCGGGCAAACGCGATCAGGTCCATCGAGAGCCAACGATCGGCATCCATTGCATAATCAAAGGAACCGGCGGCAACAACTTCGCCAAGTGCACTTCCCTGATTACTGGCGGAATCTTCAGGGGTTGCCGAGAGATTGCTGTCGTAACCTGCGCCGAGGGACAAATAACCATAGGCATCCACTCGGCGCTCGGCCAGAAGAAGTGCCGGACCGTCGAGTTGTGCCAACTGCTGCTCGGCAAGACGCTGGACAGATTCCGGTGGCGAAGCCGCGAGGCTCGCCTCAAACCATCTACAGGCTTCCCCCGGCCGATCATCAGCAAGGGCGACCAGGCCCAGGTTATACGCGGCCAAGGCGCGATCGTCGCTGTCCAGTAAACGGGAAAACCACTGCCGGGCCGCCGGATAATCCCCCAGCCGATAACAGACCACACCCAGATTGTAATGCAGTGACGGAGACTGAACGCCCAGCTGTGCAGCCTGCTCAAAGCTTTCCCGCGCCTGGCCAAGGTTGCCTTGCTGAAACTGGACCACACCCTGGGCCAGAGCTTCGCTTGCCCCATCAGAGAAAGCGGATTGGGCCAACAGGGGCTGACCAAGAAGAAACAAAAAGATGAAGAGGAGACGCAAAGACAACCCCGGGGTCAGTCAATAAATCGAAAACCGTTGACGGAAACCGAGGTTACCACAAGCTTTGAGTTACGGCCTCGAGGATTGAGGCGGACGTTCCGGCTTTTTGCCAGGATCAATATCGGGGCGCTTGTCGGAACCAGGCCGCTTCGGCCGGTTCTCACGAACGTCGCGGGCACGCTCTGAGATGGACTGACCAAAATCCCGCCCTTTTTCATGGGCCTGCTCGCGAATTTGCTGGCCCGGCGGCTCACCATCGCCACGTCCAAGCCCGGAGGAACGACGCTCCAGTGCCGGCAACTCCGGCAGCCGAATTTCCCGGGCAACCGATTCCGTTACGTCCTCATTCTCACCAACCAGCCGCATGGTGACATCAAGATCGTCCCGGCCAAACACCGGCGCGGACATCAGGGCGAGCATAAGGCCAGCGGTTGCGAAGCCAAGGGATCCGTTATAACCACTCATGTTGCAGGCTCCTTAACATCCACAGGGGCATGCCGGCTCGCCCCCGGGTAATCGGGTATGGTGGCCCGAAAAACTTTCTGCCGGCCTTCAGCATCCAGTTCGGCAACAAGCTCGCCGGCCCCAGGGAACAGAATTCGCAGAGGCAGGGCCAGCACATTGGCACCCTGCTCCAGGCTCACCTGCCAGCGCACCTGATGCTGCCCGGGCAAGCCTGCGATTTCCACATGAGGCGGCAGATTCAAGGTAAGGGTAACGTCATCCAGGGGCTCTCCCGCCGTGAATGCAAGGCGTACGGTTCTCTCCACGGGGGTGTCCACCACCTCCGCCAAAGCGATAGCCTCATGACCAGTCTCATCAGGCTGCCACAGTCCGGACTGTCCGATGAACAACCCCAATGCCAGTGCTGCCGCCACCGCACCACCCCTAGCCATATGGACACGCCGGCCCGAACCGGAAGACAGCTCCCGAAACACACGCGATTCAAAATCCGGGGCCGGCGGAGGCACATCAAACTGCGTCGCCATCCGGGACATCAACTCTTCTTCCATATCACAACGACGCCGGCACCGAGGGCAACGTTGCAAATGCTCACGCACCACTGCCGCCTCATTCTCGGGGAGTGTCGCCCTGACATAATCAGGTAATTGTGATCGAGTGCTTCGACAGGACATGGTCATCACCTCACTCCTCAACACGCCGGATGTCGCTTCCCGGTTCCATGCGCTGCTGCAGGTATTTTCTCAGCGTGGCCCGGCTGCGATGCAGCCGTGATTTCACGGTACCAACCGCAACGCCCAGTACTTCAGCCACGTCTTCCTGTCGCCAACCGTCAACATCATGCAGAAGCAGCAAGGTTCGCTGATCTGGCGAAAGCTGCTCCATAGCCTCGTCCAGCATTGGCCCGAGGCGCGACTGATCGAAGGCATGCTCTGGTGTGGTGCCATCAGACTCCAGCGCATCGAACCAATCCGACTGATGATCCGCCTCCATGAGTTCACTGGCTGCCCGGTCGGCACGGCGCCCCTTGCGGCGAACCGAATCCACAAACTGGCGATAAAGCACACGGTTCAGCCAGGGCCGAAGTTGTTCCACCGTCTCCAGTTCGGATAATCGGGGATACAGTTTGACGACTACATCCTGCACCAGATCCTCAGCGTCCTGACGTGTTCCGGTTAAACGGTAGGCAAACGCATACATCCCCTCGAGGTAGGGCTGAACCAACCGATGGAAACGTTTCTGTGCGGAGGGGCGGAACGGAAAAATTGCCAAAGACCAACTGCCTGATCGAAATTCTGGAAGCGGGCAGTCTATCTCACGCCCGCCCTGAGTGCACTTCAGGCAATGATGACGGATTTATGGCCGGATGTTAATGCAACAACCGGAACCTTTTTCGAACCCTCGGCGTTGGGTTCTGACTGGCACCCAACGACCAGGCCAGAACTGGACCAAAAACCGGAGGGTTTTATGAAGCAACTGAGCAGAGTATTTGTCGTTTCTGCGCTGACCAGCGCACTGGTGGCATGCGGTGGTAGCGGCGGTTCCTCATCATCGGGTGAGACCGGCTCGGTCTCCGTTGGACTGACCGACGCCCCGACCATGGAGCTGTCCAGCGTCAACATCGCGTTCAATGCCATCCGGCTCAAGCCGGCCGACGGTGACTGGCTGGAATTCAGCCTCGATGAAACCGGTGTGGTTGACCTGCTCACACTGCAAGGCGGTGTAACCGAGCCACTGATCACCAACGAGGAAGTGCCGGCCGGGGTCTATAACGAAATCCGGCTGATTATCGACACCGACAACTCCTACGTGACCAAAGAAAGCGATGGCGACAGCCAGTTCACCCTTGCCGTTCCCTCAGGTGAGCAGAGCGGACTGAAGCTGAAAGGCGACTTCGTGGTGGCGGCTGATTCCAGCAACAACTTCACCATCGATTTCGATGTGCGGAAATCCATTGTAAATCCACCCGGAAATGCCCTGGCTGATTACATGCTCAAGCCTGTGCTTCGGCTGGTAAACAATCTTGAGGTCGGTGAAATAGAAGGCACGGTTGATTACACAAATATTGTGCAAACCCGAGGTACTGCCGATACAAATGGTGAATTAACCGACTGTAGCCCCAATTACGAAGGTGCCGTTTACGTATACGAAGGCGCTGATGTCGAACCGATTGACCTGAACGTCACTCGCGATGGCACCAACCCGTTGATGGTGGTTCCGGTCACCGCTCAGGAATCTGGATCTCTCTATGAGTGGACCGCAGCATTCCTGACCGAAGGCCAGTACACCATCGCCTACAGCTGCCAGCTGGACAACAACGAGACCGATGAAGCTCTGGAGTTTGATGGGCAACAGAACGTCTCCGTTGTTGCCGGTGAAACAACCGTGGCAGACCCCATACCACAGCCCTGATTTTGCTGTGGCGTTCAGAGGCCAGGGACGGTCTCTGAACATTCATTCCGTCAACCCGAGTTACAACGCAGCAGCCCTGGCCTCAGCCTGATCGGCCCCCGCCACGTTACCGCGAGCCCGGCGGATATCCGCCAGCAGCAACCAGCCAGAACGCTGCATACGTTCATCGTTGCCCGCCAACGAGAGTCCCTTCAGAGTAAACTGCTCCGCAGCCCCCAGATTGTCCCCGGCAACGTAAGCCTCGGCCAACTTGAAATAGACTTCGGAAGATCTTGGCGCAATGCGCTGGGCACGTTCCAGTCGGGCGATGGCGCCGGCGGAATCACCCTGCCGAAGGCGCTGATCTGCATCACGCACCAACGTGAGCGCGGCGGCCGGCAACTGGTCACCGGATTCGCTGTAGCTGGGCGCCCGGGTGCTCGGCGAGTCCGGCTCAGTGACCGTCGGTTGCTCACTCTTGCGCCATACCTGTTCGTCCTGCTCATCAGGAATATTGGTGCGTGGTGGTTCCGGCGCCGAACGGCGGTCATCGCCCCCCACGGGCACATAGATGGAGCCGCCACCCGGCCCGGTGGCGCAACCACCGGCCAGGCCGACAAACAGGGCCAGGCAGGCTGACCGTACAATCACTTGTTTATTCATTGAAACAATCCTTCAAACCAACCTCGAATTTGCCGGCCAAGACTGCCGTTGCAGCCTGTGTGCTGTTCCGGCTCGCTGCCGGCGATAAACGGAATCAGCCGGGCATTGTCGCAGTTTTCGCCGGTCAGCGCCTGTTCGCCAGGGTTCACCCAGTGATACTGAACGCCATCGGGCATCACCGGTGAGAAACCGTGCTGGGGAATCTGCGCCATGGTGGCAGACCAGACCGGCAAGGCGCCGGAAGCCCCGGTCAACGCGGTCGGGCCGTTATCATCACGGCCGACCCAGGCGACCGCCAGCAGGTCGCCACTGAAACCGGCGAACCAGGAATCACGGCCATCGTCAGTAGTACCGGTCTTGCCCGCCAGTGTCAGGGAATCCGGTAACCGGTAGTAGGCTGACCGGCCCGTGCCTTCCTGCATGGTTTCCTGCATAACATACTGCACCAGATGCACCGCGGCAGGATCGGCCACCTGATCCACTTTCAGGCTATACCGGGACAAAGGCTCATTCGCGGCATCGGTGACTTCCCGAATGGTACGCAGGGGCGTATTGAAACCGGAGGTTGCCAGCCCCTGATACAGCTGCGCGACATCCACCGGCGACAGGGAAATGGAACCCAGAAGCATCGACGGATAATCCGAAATAGGCGTGGTCACCCCAAAGGCCCTCAGCGTCTCCTGCACCGCCGGTATGCCCACATCCAGCCCTACACGCACGGCCGGCAGGTTGTACGAACGGGACAGAGCTTCATGCAAGGGCACCAGGCCACGCTCCTTGCCATCATAGTTCTGCGGCTGCCAGCGCCGACCATCGTCAAACTCGAGGGTGAAGGCCTTATCCTGAACCGGCGAAATCAAGGTGTAGCGCTCCGGCTGAGACAGCGCCGTCAGGTAGATAAACGGCTTCACCAGCGAACCGATAGGCCTCCGGGCGTCAACTGCCCGGTTAAAACCGGCAAAGCGGGGGTCTTTGCCCCCCACCAGCGCCAACACCTCGCCGGTATCCTTGGCGGTGACAACCACCGCCGCTTCCAGCGCCTCGGCCACCTCTCCCGATGCCAGACGAGGCAAGGTATCGGTTGCGGCCTTCTCAGCGGCCTGCTGAACTTCCGGATTCAGGGTGGTGAATATTCTCAGGCCCTCGCTCTGCAGGTCTTCCTCCCGGTAGTCCCGCGCCAGATGCCGGCGCACCAGGTCGATATAGGCCGGGTAGCGATTATCGGTATAGGAGGGTTTTGCGCTGAGGCCGAGAGGCCGTGCACTCGCCTCCCTGGCTTCTTGCCCGGAAATAACCCCGGCCTCCGCCATTTCGTCCAGCACCAGGTTACGCCGCGCCGTTGCCCGTTCCGGGTGCCGGCGCGGATTGTAATAACTGGGGCCTTTGACCATGCCAATCAGCAGGGCAATCTGGTGGACATCAATGTCCTTCAGCGACTCGCCGAAGAAAAACTGGCTGGCGAGGCCAACACCATGAATGCTGCGAGTGCCTGCCTGGCCCAGATAAACTTCATTCAGGTAGGTTTCGAGGATGTCGTCCTTGTCATAATGCAACTCCAGCAATACCGACATCAGGGCTTCGTTGCCCTTGCGCAGAAGGGTTTGCTCCCGGGTCAGGAAAAAGTTCTTCACCAGTTGCTGGGTCAGTGTACTGCCGCCCTGAACTATTCGACCGGCCTTGATGTTCGCCACCATCGCCCGCGCAATGGAGAGTGGCGCGATGCCGAAATGCTCGTAGAACTGCCGGTCCTCCACAGCCATCAGACCGGCAATCATGGACTCGGGCACCTCATCCAGCTCCACCAGAATCCGATCCTCCCGATGGGACGGGTATATTCCGCCAATCTGAGCCGGCTCCAGCCGAACAATCGGAGAGCTGTCACCCTCCATCACGGAAAACGAATCTACCCGATCACCACGAACCACCAGTGACAGACGCCGTCTGGGCTCCTTGCCATCCGGGAAAGAAAAACCGCGGGTGCTGATGACAAAACGGTCGCCATTTCGCTGCCAGGTTCCGGGCCGACGCCCGTCGCCCGAGCGATAGCCTGCCAGCTCCAGTTCACGGACCAGCGCGGCGGCGCTGATACCGGCACCGTCGTAGAGTTCCAGGGGCCGGGCGTACACCCGGGAGGGCACTTCAAAGCGACGCCCTTCGAAGCGAGAGGTCACTACGGCATCGAGATAGACCATCCATCCCGCCAGCAGTACAAGGCACAGGGCAGCTGCGCGAAACAGAAAGCGCCAGAGACCGGAGCGTTTGCGGCGAGGACTGGATTCGGTTTTTTTCTTGCGGGGAGGCGTTTTTTTACTCATGGCGGGATTATATCGAAGGGGGCACCGCTATCGGCAGGTCTGGTGTGTGTTATTTCTGTAATCTGCCCGTTATAGTGGAGCCCTCCAAAAAACGAAAAATCAACAACTTCAAGGATTCCAGGAGCACAACGTGAGCGCCAACGGCCCGGATACACTGATCAAGGCACTGCAGAACCCGGAACTCTACGATCATCCGGTCAAGGATTTCCGCGTGATTGAGACCCATATCTCACAGGTTCTGCTCACCGGTGACTTTGCCTACAAGATCAAGAAACCCATGGATTTCGGGTTCCTGGATTTTTCCACCCTGGAACGCCGCAAACGCTTCTGTGAAGAAGAACTGCGCCTGAACAGCCGTCTGGCGGCCGAACTCTACCTTGAAGTGGTACCCATTACAGGCACCCCGGAGCAACCTCAACTGGGCGGTGAAGGCACCCCTTTCGAGTACGCCATTCGCATGCGCCAGTTCGATCAGAACCAGCTGTTTGATGTGCGCCAGGAACGCGGCGACCTGCCTGCCGACCTACTCACCAATCTTGCCCGCCAGGTTGCAGACTTTCACAAAAGCCTGCCGCCGGTCGCCGACGATAAGCCACTGGGCACCCCGGAGGCGGTGTATGCCGCCATGCAGGAAAACTTCGACCAGATCCGCCCCATGCTGGATGACGCCGGGTTACTGGCGCAGCTAGACAACCTGGAAGACTGGACCCGCACCACCTTCGAACGCTGCCGGGACTTAATCGCCCACAGACGGGAAAACGGGCTGGTGCGCGAATGTCATGGCGACCTGCACCTGGCCAACATTACCGTGTTCAATAATCAGGTGACGGTGTTCGACTGCATTGAGTTCAACGAGCCGTTCCGCTGGATCGACGTGATGAATGATCTGGCTTTCCTGCTTATGGACCTGGAATCCCGCCAGGAACCGGCGCTGGCGAACCGGGTATTGAACACCTATCTGGAATACCGCGGTGATTTTGAAGGCCTGGCCTTGCTCCCCCTGTACAAGGCGTACCGCGCCATGGTGCGGGCCAAAATCGCCCTGTTCACCCTGGGCAACCCGAACCTGAGCGAGGCCGAAAAAGCCGACCTGATGCAGCGTTACCGGGATTACGCCCAACTGGCGGAGGATTACGGCGCCATTCCGAACCATTACCTGCTGGCCACCACCGGTCTCTCCGCCAGCGGCAAGACCTGCGTCAGTGCCGCCATGGCGGAGGAGCTCGGGCTGATCCGGCTGCGCTCTGACGTAGAGCGCAAACGCCTGCACGGTCTGGGGCCCCTGGACGACAGCAAATCGGGCCTGGGCACCGATCTTTACAGCCCGGAAGCAACCGAAAAAACCTACGCGCATCTGGCGGAGCTGGCCGGAGAGCTGCTGGCTTCAGGTCTGTCTGTCATTGTTGATGCGGCCTGCCTGAAAGAGAAGGAGCGGGCTCAGTTTGCCGATGTGGCCGAAAATCAGGGGGTGCCCTTCGCTCTGCTGCATTGCGAGGCGCCGGAAGCTCTGCGCCGGGAGTGGGTGCGCAAACGCAAAGGTGATGCCTCAGAGGCAACGGAAGAGTTGCTGGATGCTCAGCAAAGCTGGTTTGAGCCGCTGACCACTGAGGAGAAAACCCACACGGTGCACCTGCACACCGAGGATGAGCACGTTGCCGAGGCGGTTGCTGATCGCATCCGCCAGCATCTGGGCATGGCCGGCCCGGCCTGATCCGAGCTGCCCTGCCATTTTGGCAGGGCGCACTATACTGACACTAAAAACAAACCCTGCTGTCCGCGCGAGGTGTGAGATGGACGATATTCAGGAAAGCGATCTCCAGCATATAGACCACCCCCTGTATGACCTGCTCCGTAGCGAGGATATCGACACCTTTAATGCCGAGAAAGCCAAGCTAAGCGAGTTTCCGAGCTTTGCCCATGGCGATTTCCGCGGGTTGGACCTGCGCGGCATGGACGCAAAGGGCCTGGATTTCCGCCATGGCTACTTCCGCGGCGCCGATCTCCGCGGCATCGATTTCTCGAAATCGAGAATGGAAGGTGCCAGCATCGCCAGCGCCAAGATTTCCGGCTGCTATTTCCCGCACCGCCTGGAAGCCGATGAAATCGTGATGTCGCTCAACCACGGCACGCGCATGCGTTACGCCATCCTGCCAAAATGAGTGCTCTCTCAGCCAACTGGCAAACCGTCGCGCCGGCGAGCGAGCTTGTTCCCGGCCAGTTCCTGGAATTTCGCCTGAAAGAGAAAGCGAAAGAACCGGCCGGCATGCCCCTCACCGGTTTCGCCTTTCTGGATGGCACCACTCCCCGGGCCTACCTTAACCTTTGCCCTCATCTGGGTATTGAACTGAACTGGATGCCGGGCCGATTCATGGACAGCGACAATCTGTTTATCCAGTGTTCCACCCACGGCGCGCTGTTCAAGCCCGGTACCGGTGAATGTATTGCGGGCCCCTGCCAGGGCGATGCGCTCTCCGCCCTGGACATTCGCCTGCACGATGGTGAGGTGCAGGTCAGGGTTCCAGACTGACCGGCACCTCCTCAACCAGCTCCAGGCGCCCCGAAGGGTTGCCATCTTCACCGGCCAGTGCAGCCCGATAGGCGATCACCTCCACCCCGGCTTCGCAGGCTTCTCGAAGCAGCTGACCATAGCGGGCATCAATATGATCCGCAGGCCGGACCTGCTCGATCCCGGTGTGGTTCACCACAAAAAACAGCACCGCCCGATCACCCTCTTGCACCTGAGCCATCAGTTCCCGCAGGTGTTTCTGACCGCGCTCGGTGACGGCGTCCGGGAAATAACCTTCCCCGCCTTCCGCCAAAGTAACGTTTTTTACCTCCACCCAGGCATCGGGTTCGTGGTCATGGCCAGACAACAACAGGTCGATCCGGCTTTTTTCCGAACCGTAACGCACCTCTGCCCGGCATTGGGAATAGCCGGCCAGGCTCTGCACCACCCCGGCTTCGATAGCGGCGCGGGCCTGGGCGTTGGGGCGTGCCGTATTCACGCAGGCAAGCACCCCCGGCGCAGTCTCCACCAGCTCCCAGGTGTACTGGAGCTTACGCTTGGGATTGTCACTCCGGCTCAACCACACCCGGGCATTTTCCGGCTGGCACCCCAGCATGGAACCGGTGTTGGGGCAGTGGGCGGTTACCTCAGTCCCATCCGGCAATTGCACGTCCGCCAGGAAGCGTTTGTAGCGGCGAATCAGCCGCCCTTCTACCAAAGGTTCAGGAAACTTCATGTGCTCTCCGCAAAAAGTACGTGTCACAAGGCTGGCACCCCTGTGACTTATCTGCTATTTTCCGCAGATTCCCGTTTCAGGACGAATGCTATCCAGGGTAAAACCGCGCAGCCACACTGGCGCGGAGGGAAGCAAAGCGTTCTTGTGAAGTACAAACAAGAGGCCGGGTTCAATGGCAAACACTGCAGAACAACCACGCGAACGTTTTACCAACTTCACCCCTTATGAAATGAAGAAGGGTGAAGACTACATGAGTGCGGAAATGCTCCAGCACTTCAAAGATCTGCTGCTGCAATGGAAGCAGGAGCTGATGGAAGAAGTCGACCGCACCATGCACCACATGCAGGAAGACGCAGCAAACTACGCGGATCCCAGCGATCGCGCAACCCAGGAAGAAGAGTTCAGCCTGGAACTGCGCACCCGCGACCGCGAGCGGAAGCTGATCAAGAAAATCGACCAGACTATCGATCGTATCGACAAGGACGACTACGGTTTTTGCGACCAGTGTGGTGTGGAAATCGGCATTCGTCGCTTGGAGGCACGCCCGACGGCCACTCTGTGCATCGATTGCAAGACCCTGGCTGAGATTCGCGAACGCCAGACCGGCATCTGACGCTGCCCCGGGCCGGCGGCGTGTCCTCCGCCGGCCCTTCTACGCCTATGGCGACTTCACGTTATCGCGGGCGGTTTGCCCCTTCCCCCACCGGCCCACTGCACTTTGGTTCCCTGGTCACGGCTCTGGCCAGCTGGCTGGAAGCAAAGCTTGCCCGCGGTGACTGGCTGGTTCGCATCGAAGACCTTGACCCACTAAGGGAGCCCCCGGAAGCCACCGGCCAGATACTGCATTCACTGGAATGCCACGGCCTTTTCCCCGACGAATCCGTCCGCTTCCAGTCCCGGCGACACGACGCCTACCAGAGTGCCATCGAAACCCTGCTGGCGCAGAACAAAGCCTATCGCTGCCGGTGCTCACGCAAACAACTCAAAGACAACCACGGCTACCATCCCAATCGGTGCCGGCGAGGTGACACCAGCCCCGGGGATGGCCCACACGCCGTTCGCTTTGCCCTCGAAGAGGAAGCAAGTCACTGGCAGGACGATCTGCTTGGCCCCCAGGTACAGATGGTGCACGCCGAACTGGACGATCCGGTCATTCTGCGCAAGGAAGGTTTCTACGCCTATCAGCTGGCAGTCGTTGTCGACGATATCGACCAGGGCATCACTCATGTGGTTCGCGGCTCTGACCTGCTCGACATGACCGCGCAGCAACAACAGGTCTTCCGGGCCCTGGGTGCCGAGCCACCCCACTGGCTGCACATTCCGGTAATCGTCAACGAACAAGGCCAGAAACTCAGCAAGCAGACCCACGCTCCGGCCCTGGATGACGATCACCCTGCCCGCAATCTCTTTCTGGCACTTCAGGCCCTGGGGCAGCAACCGGAGCCGACACTCGCTCGTGCCACGGTTGAAGAAGTTCTCAATTGGGCCGAGGCCCACTGGCAACGGAGCGCCATTCCCCTGACATCCGGGCAGGCCCGTGGTATAACCGGCGGGACACTTTCGCCTTCGGACCGATAACCCGATGTATATCTACCGCCTGGTATTTCTGCTGGTACTGGCTATCTATATTTTTTCGCCCAATATCCTGGATTGGTGGACATCGCCGGAGAATGCCTGGTACAGCCCCTTCGTGATCTGGGGTGGGCTGATTGCTATCGGTTTCTGGCTGGAATGGCGGCGGGATCCCAATGAGTTTTAGCGCCACCGGCCTGCTGCTGGCCAGCCTGTTTTATCTGATCGTTCTGTTCGGCATTGCCTGGGGCACCGAACGGGGCACGTTATTGCGCCGCTGGGTTCGCCACCCACTGATCTATACCCTTAGCCTTGGGGTTTATGCCGGCATCTGGGCCGTCTACGGCGCCATTGGTATGGCGGCGGACTCCGGCTACGGCTTCCTGGCCTATTACCTGGGCATCAGCGGCGCCTTCCTGCTGGCACCGGTTCTGCTCAACCCGATTCTCCGCATAGGCCGCGCCTACCAGCTGACGTCGCTGGCCGATCTTTTTGCCTATCGTTACCGCAGTCAGTGGGCGGGCACCCTGGTCACCCTGTATTCGGCTGCGGCCATTCTGGCCTTGCTGAGCATGCAGATTCAGGCAGTCTCGGTTTCCGCCAGCCTGCTCGCCCCGGATGCGCCGCCGAAAGTTATCAGCGTCATGTTCAGCCTGATCGTGGTGCTGTTCACCATGCTGTTTGGTGCCCGTCGCCATCAGGCCTCCGGCAACCATCAGGGGCTGGTACTGGCCATCGCCTTCGACTCCCTGGTGAAAGTGGTTGTCCTCCTGGTTTTAGGCGGCGTTATCCTGTTCTCGGTTTTCGGTGGTACCAACGGGCTTGAGGCCTGGTTGGCGGAAACTTCACATCCGGAAGCCACCATGACCATGGCAATTAATGACGGAAGCTGGCGGGCACTGCTGCTGATGTCGTTCGCCGCGGCCCTGGTGCTCCCCCACATGTACCACATGACTTTCAGTGAGAACCCGTCCCCCCGTGCCCTCGCGAAGGCCAGCTGGGGGCTGCCACTGTACCTGCTGCTGGTCGGCCTGCCGGTGCCGCTGATTGTCTGGGGTGGCCAGGCGCTGTCGGTTGACGCTCCGCCGGCCTTTTTCAGTATCGGCGTAGCCCAGGCCCTGGAGAGCCCCGTCCTGACCATGGCCATGTACATTGCCGGGCTTTCCGCCGCCAGCGGACTGATGATCGTCAGTACCCTGGCCCTGTCCGGCATGGTGCTTAACCATGTTGTTCTGCCGCTCAAGACGCCCCGGGATCAAGGTGACATCTATCGCTGGCTGCAGTGGGTCAAACGCCTACTGATTGCCGTCATCCTGTTTCTGGCCCTGCTGTTCCATGAAACCATTGGCCAGCACCTGGACCTGTCTATTCTGGGCGCCATCTCGCTCTCCGGCACACTGCAGCTGCTGCCGGGCGCGCTTGGCGTCATCTACTGGCCGGAAGGCAACCGCCGTGGCCTGATTGCCGGCCTGTTTACCGGCCTGTTCATCTGGTTGATCACCTTGGTGTTGCCGTTCTCGGTGGCGGCAGACATCCTGTCCTGGCTTGAGTTGCCGGTTACGCCCGGCTACGACAACTGGCACCTGTTCACCTTCGTCAGCCTGACCGCCAACATCAGTGTGTTCGCGCTGGTCTCAATTCTCAGCCCGGCGTCACCGGAGGAAACCAGTGCCGCTCAGGCGTGCTCGCTGGGCGCCCTGTCCCGGCCGCAGCGGCGGGAACTGCTGGCAGCATCCTCCAACGAATTCGTCCAGCAACTGGCCGAGCCACTGGGCATCCGGGTCGCCCGCCGGGAAGTGGAGCGGGCCCTGAACCAGCTCAAGCTACCCAATGTCGAGTTCCGGCCTTATCAGTTGCGGCGGTTGCGGGATCAGGTGGAAATCAATCTGTCTGGCCTGCTGGGGCCTTCGGTCGCCCGGGACATCGTCAAGCGCCATCTGGGCTTCAAACCGCTGACCCATGGTGGCACCGGCCAGGATATTCGCTACGTGGAGCGGGCTCTGGGTGATTACCAGAATCAGCTCACTGGTCTGGCCGGCGAACTGGACAACCTTCGCCGCCACTACCGGCAGACCCTGCAGAATCTGCCCATCCCCGCCTGTTCAGTAGGTGAAGACGGCGAGATTCTGATGTGGAATCATGCCATGGAAAGCCTCACCAACATTTCCGCCGAGGAAGTGGTCGGGGCCAAGCTGCTGGCCCTGCCGGAGCACTGGCACGCCCTGCTGGACGATTTCAATCGAGGCGACGACCTGCACCGCTACAAGCACAGGCTGGATCTTCGCGGCAAGCCACATTGGCTGAACCTGCACAAGGCGACACTGAGCGGCCCGGATCACACCGAAGGCGGCTCGATCATCCTGGTGGAGGACCAGACCGAAACCCGCTTACTGGAAGATGAATTGATGCACAGCGAACGACTGGCCTCCGTGGGGCGCCTCGCGGCCGGCGTCGCTCACGAAATCGGTAATCCCGTCACCGGCATCTCGTCTCTGGCCCAGAACCTGAAACTGGAAACCGATGATCCGTCCATTCTGGAAACTGCAGACCAGATTCAGCAGCAGACCCGACGCATTTCCACCATCCTGCAGTCGCTGATGAACTTCGCACGTACCGGCAACCACGCCCACGCCAACCGTTATGAGCCGGTCAGCCTGCACCGCTGCATTGATGAATCCATCAACCTGCTGTCGCTCAGTGACAAGGGGCTCGGCATCAGTTTTCTGAACGAGTGCCCCGCCAGCCTGCAGGTGCTGGGAGATGAACAACGGCTGGTGCAGGTATTCATCAACCTGCTGGCCAACGCCCGGGACGCCTCCCCAGACGGCGGTACCATCCGGGTTGCTGGAAAGGCCGACGGCTACTCCGCTATCATCGAGGTCATTGACGAAGGCTCCGGCATACCGGCAGACCAGCTGGATCATATTTTCGAACCGTTTTACACCACCAAGGCCCCCAACAAAGGAACCGGGCTTGGCCTGTCACTGGTGTACAGCATCATTGAAGAGCACTATGGCAACATTCAGGTGGAAAGCCCGGCCAATCCGGAAACCGGCCTGGGCACCTGCGTGAGACTCCGCCTGCCTGCCTACGAGCCTGATACCGACAGCGGTTACAGCAGCCCGAACGAAAGGTCGTGAACACCCTATGCCCCGTATTCTGATTGTTGAAGACGAAGACATTATCCGCTCGGCGGTTCGCAAACTTCTCCAGCACGCCGGCTATGAGGTGGCAGATGCTGTCTCGGTGGAAGAAGCCGAGGGCCTCGACCCGGACAGCTTCGACCTGGTCATCACCGATCTGCGCCTGCCAGGCGCCGCCGGTACGGAAATGATCAACCGCGCCCCCAACACGCCGGTACTGATCATGACCAGTTATGCCAGTTTGCGGTCCGCAGTTGACTCCATGAAGATGGGCGCCGTGGACTACATTGCCAAACCCTTCGACCATGACGAAATGCTCGCGGCTGTAGAGAATATTCTGGCACGCAAGTCTTCGGCTTCCGATGAAATAACCGGCCCTGGTGATGCCGCCCGCACGAGCGGGCCCGACTCGGACCCATCCGAGATCATGTTTGGCCAGTGTGAGCCCATGCAGAAGGTGTTCACCCTGATTCGCAAAGTCGCCCCCACCGAGACCACAGTGCTTATCCAGGGCGAATCCGGTACCGGTAAAGAACTGGCGGCACGGGCTCTGCACCTGCTCAGCCCGCGAGCCAGCAAACCGCTCATCTCCGTAAACTGCGCGGCCATTCCCGAAAGCCTGATCGAATCGGAACTGTTTGGCCACGAGAAAGGCGCCTTTACCGGCGCCGTCTCGGCCCGCACCGGGCTGATTGAAGCGGCAGACGGCGGCAGTCTGTTCCTGGATGAAATCGGCGAACTACCTGCCGAAGCCCAGGCCCGATTGCTGCGGGTGTTGCAGGAAAGCGAGATTCGCAAAGTGGGCTCGACCCAGAGCCGGACCGTGGACGTGCGGATGATCGCCGCCACCCACCGAAACCTGAAAGCCATGACCAGAACCGGCGAGTTCCGGGAAGACCTTTACTACCGACTGAATGTGATGCAGATCCGCATACCGCCCCTGCGGGAACGTCGCGCCGACATTCTGGGCCTGGCCCGCCGGTTCCTGAAACGCCAGGCCAGCAAGCTTGGTCGCCCGGAGCTGTCTCTGAGCCCCGAGGCTATGCAGGCACTGGAACGCTATCGCTGGCCCGGCAACGTCCGGGAACTGGAAAACGCCATCGAACGAGCCTCAATCCTGACCGATGGCGATGTCATTACCCCGGCGGTACTGGACCTGGACAGCGACTCCGCCGACGAGTACATCCCGGAAACACTGGTTGAAGGCAATAATGAACAAACCCCTGCAAGGGATGTTGATTCGTCCAACGATCTGTCGCTGGAGGATTACTTCCAACACTTTGTGCTTGAAAATCAGGACCGGATGAGCGAGACCGAGCTGGCGCAGAAGCTGGGCATCAGCCGAAAGTCACTTTGGGAGCGTCGGCAACGCCTGGGCATTCCCCGCAAAAAAGCCTGACCCAAAGAATGAACCCAGAATCAGTTGTTACCGCCTGTTCCTCTCGGTAACACTTCCTGTCCAGATCATGAGACCCAGGTAACACTTTCAGGAGATACGGGGTAACACTTACATACCTCTTTTTCATAACCCCCTGTTTAAAAAGGCTTTTAGAAAACTGGCACGACCACTGCACTCTAATAAGCGCACAACAACAAAAACAAAAGTGACAACGCAGCGCCAAAACAAAAACAAATAGCTGCACGAGCGCCCGGCAACAAAAACAAGAACAGGGTGCAAGCGAACTGAGTGTTTTGGGTACTATGCTTTTTAGGGGTCCCACGACACGTGCGAGTTGTAGATGTAGAGAAGAATCGTCTTCCAGGCGACACTGCAGATACTCCCATAACCCGCACCGTGTTACTGGCCGCTCTATGTATTCAAAGCTTTCCGTTTGCATTGCTTAAGGTCCTTATCTTGGGGACAACACAGTGGGGTAAAAGAATCAAAAAGAATCCCGGCAACAACAAAAACAATGCAGATCGTCAACGCTTTCAGGGCGGATTCGTGGAAACGGATCCGCCTTTTGATTTTCCGGACTGCCAAAAACAGCCTTCCCTCAACAGGCCTCCATGACCACTTTATTCACTGGCATTTCCGTCAAACATGTGCAATTCCTGCGCAAACCGTTAAAATCCCCGTTTTTGCGCTTCGCAAACACGGAATTCCATGCCTAAACGACTTGTTGAAAAACTACGCTCCTTCATTCCCGGCAACGGGAAGAAGAAAGCCCGCCACTACCAGCGGCAGGAGATCCCGCGGGATCAGCACAATGTCTCCCGCTCCATGATCAGTGAACCGGCCAAGAAGGTACTGCACCGTCTGAACAAGTCCGGCTACGAGGCCTATCTGGTGGGCGGTGGCGTTCGCGACATTCTACTTGGCGGACACCCCAAAGACTTCGACATAGCCACCAACGCAACACCCGAAGAAGTTCACGACCTGTTCCGGAACTCCCGCCTGATTGGTCGCCGCTTTCGCATTGTGCACGTGGTGTTCGGGCGGGAAATCATCGAAGTAACCACCTTCCGCGGTAATGCCCGGGATACCGATGACGACCTGGCCGACGACGAGCACAAGACCAGTGAACATGGTCTGTTACTGCGGGATAATGTCTATGGCAATCAGGAAGAAGACGCACTTCGGCGCGACTTCACCATCAATGCGTTGTATTACTGCATCCGGGATTTCTCCATTATCGACTTTGCCAACGGCGTGCAGGATCTGAAAAACCGTCAGATCCGCCTGATTGGCGACCCGGAAACCCGCTATCGGGAAGATCCCGTGAGAATGCTGCGCGCCATTCGTTTTGCGGCCAAACTGGACTTCCAGATTGAGCCGGAAACGGAGGCCCCCATTCGGGAGCTGGCCCCACTGTTGGCGCACATCCCTCCGGCCCGGCTGTTCGATGAAGTCCTCAAACTGTTCTCCGCCGGCCACGGCGAGGCAACCTATCGCCTGCTTCAGAACTATGGTCTGCTGGCCCCACTGTTCCCGGAGACCGCCCGGGCACTGGATGCCGGCGAACCCGATGAACTGATACTGCAAGCCCTTCGCAACACCGATGCCCGGATTGCCCAGGGCAAATCAGTGACCCCGTATTTCCTGTTTGCGGCCATGCTCTGGCCGGCTCTGCAGGTGGAATGGCGCAGGCGCCAGGACAATGGCGATCCGGTTCAGCCGGCGCTGCACGGCGCCATCGGCAAGGTGATCGGCCGCCAGGTGCAGGCAACCGCGATACCGAAACGTTTCTCGGGCCCCATGAAAGAAATCTGGGAACTGCAGATGCGGCTACCCCGTCGCCAGGGCAAACGAGCGTTCGGTACCATGACCCATCCGCGCTTCCGGGCGGCCTACGATTTTCTGCTGGTGCGGGAAGCCGCGGGCGAAATTGAGCCGGGCCTCGGGCAATGGTGGACGGAATTCCAGCAGGCGGATGAGCGTGCGCAGGAAAAAATGCTTTCCGAGCTGGGCTCCGGTGGTCCGAAAAAGCGCCGTCGCAAGCGCAAACCTGCAAGAAAACCGCCCCAGCCATGACTGTCGATGCCTATATTGGGCTGGGCAGCAATCTGGAACAGCCTGCAGCCCAACTGGCAAGAGCCGTGTCGGAACTCGCGGGCTTACCCAAATCCACACTGGTAGCGCAATCTCCGTTCTATGCCAGCCGCCCCGTCGGCCCGCAGGATCAACCAGATTTCGTGAACGGTGCCGTTCATCTGCGTACCGATCTTTCTGCCCACGAACTGCTGGATTGCCTGCAAGCCATTGAACAGGCCCACGGCCGTGAGCGACTGAGGCACTGGGGACCACGCACCCTGGATCTGGATCTGCTGCTGTTTGGTCAGACAACCCTCAACGACGCACGCCTGACCGTTCCCCACGCGGAACTGGCCAACCGTGATTTCGTCCTGCAACCCCTGCTGGACCTGGCCCCGGAACTGGCACTGCCGGACGGCACCAGCGTTTCGGAACTGCGCCGACATTGCCCGGACAACCAGCTGCGCAAGCTGCCAGCCCAGGCGCACCCCTGACCAGGTTCCTCATGGCACCCAGGTGCGGAAGACCATGCTACTCTTGTGTCTGATATATCCGGGATTTACATTAACGCTCTGAGCACCGGTCGACCCCGGTCCAAAACTGGCCCATCCACCCAAAAGGCAAGGATCCTATGGCAGTTACCATCAATACCCTGCGGGAATACAAGCAAAAAGGCGAAGCCTTCTCGGCACTGACCTCCTATGATGCAACCTTTGCTCAGGTTGTCAGCGAGGCTGGCGTTGATGTCATCCTGATTGGCGACTCTCTTGGTATGGTGCTGCAAGGCCACGACAGTACGCTCCCGGTGACCATGGATCAGATGGTGTATCACACCAGCTGTGTCGCCCGCGGTAACAAAGGCGCCCTGATCATGGCTGATATGCCGTTCATGTCTTACGGTACCGTTGCCGATGCACTGGACAATGCTGCGGAGCTGATGCGCGCCGGCGCCCACATGGTCAAGCTGGAAGGCACCGACTGGATGAAGGACACCATCGAAGCCCTGAGTGAACGTGGTGTGCCTGTTTGTGCCCACCTGGGCCTGACGCCACAGTTCGTCAACAAGTTCGGCGGCTACAAGGTACAGGGACGTGATGAGAAGGCCGCCGAGGCCATGATTGAGCATGCTTGCGAACTGGAAGCCGCCGGCGCCGATCTCATCCTTCTGGAGTGTGTACCGGCCCCGCTCGCCGCTCGTATCACCCAGGCCGTGAAGGCGCCGGTCATCGGCATCGGAGCAGGCTCGGATACCGATGGCCAGGTACTGGTACTGCACGACATGCTGGGCGTCACCACCGGCCGCAAACCCCGTTTCGTGAAGAACTTCCTCGCCGAGACCGACTCCATCCCGGAAGCCATTGCGGCTTATGCCCAAGCCGTCAAAGCACGCACTTTCCCAGCCGAGGAGCATACGTTCAAGGCATGAGAACCGTACACTCACTCAAAGAACTGCGCACGATTCTGCGGGGCTATCGCCAGCAGGGCAAGACCATCGGCCTGGTACCCACCATGGGCAACCTGCACGAGGGCCATATCTCGCTGGTGCGCAAGGCGGCCGAGGCCTCCGATATCGTCGTCACCAGTATTTTCGTGAACCCGATGCAGTTCGGAGCCAATGAAGACCTGGACACCTACCCGCGAACCCTGGTTGAAGACCAGGAAAAGCTGGCGGCAGCGGGCAATACTCTGGTCTTTGCCCCGGGCGTTGAAGAGATCTACCCGGAAGGGCTCGCCAATCAGACCAAGGTGGTGGTTCCCGAAGTCAGCGAGGGCCACTGTGGCGCCAGCCGGCCGGGCCACTTTGAAGGCGTGGCCACCGTGGTTACCATGTTGTTCAACATGGTCCAGCCCGACATTGCCGTGTTTGGCGAAAAGGATTTTCAGCAGTTGGCGGTGATACGCAAACTTGCCCGGGATCTGATGATTCCGGTGGAAGTGATTGGCGCGCCGACGGTGCGGGAAGACGATGGCCTGGCGAAGAGCTCCCGTAACGGCTATCTGTCCGAGCAGGAGCGGGGCATCGCTCCGGTGGTGTTCCGAACACTCCGTCATACCGCTGACCAGTTGGCACAGGGACGCACCGACTACAGCATCCTCGAGCAGGAGGCACGCGATGCACTGTCTGAGGCAGGGCTCAGGCCGGACTACTTCAACATCGTCAACAGCCTGACCCTGAAGCCCGCCAGCAAGGATGACCGCGAGCTCACACTACTGGTCGCAGCGTTCCTGGGTACCACCCGTTTGATTGATAACCTCTCGATCACGCGCTGAAACCTCACTATGGAGCCTCACCCCCAGACAACGGAAGGGACCCCCTGATGCCTGAGAAACACCCTGCGCTCACCAGCCGAGCAGAATGGCAAGCTCTCAACGATGCCAAAGCCCGGCTCGAACACCTACCCATGCGGGAGCTGTTTCAGCAGGATCCGGGCCGTGCCCAGCGTTACCTGGTAGAGGGTGCAGGCCTGTCGCTGGATTTCTCCCGCAACCGGCTGACGGACGAAGTGCTGGAGGCTCTGCTCAACCTGGCTCGGGCCTGTGGTCTGGAGGAACGTCGTACGGCCTTGTTCCGGGGCGGTCTGGTGAACCTCACGGAACAACGCCCCGCCCTGCACACCGCCCTTCGTGAGGGTGAACAGGGCGAGGTTCGGGTGAACGGCGACAACGTCATTCCCGAAATCCATCGCACACTGGGGAAGATGGAAGCGCTGGTTGAAAGCATTCACAGTGGTGAACGCACCGGCCACTCCGGCGCCCGTTTTACCGACGTTGTCAGTATTGGCATCGGAGGCTCGTTTCTCGGGCCGAAGCTGGCCGTCGAGGCGCTACGCCCGTACTGGCAGGGCTCCATTAACTGTCACTTTGTCGCCAACATCGATGGCACCGACATTACCGAAACCCTGGCATGCCTGAATCCGGACACCACGCTGTTTCTGGTGCAGTCAAAATCCTTCCGTACCCAGGAAACCCTGGAGAACAGCCTGCTCGCCCGGCAATGGTTTCTCGATAATGGTGGCAACGCAGCCTCGGTCTCCCAGCATTTCATGGCAGTCACGGCCAACGTCGAAGAAGCGGCCCGGTTCGGCATCGAACCCGCCAACACCTTTCCCATGTGGGATTGGGTAGGTGGTCGTTATTCCCTCTGGTCCGCCATCGGCCTGCCGATTGCGTTAACGCTTGGCATGGCGGCATTCCGGGAGCTACTCGCCGGTGCACATGCCATGGACTCCCATTTCAGGGAAGCGCCCGAGCGGGAAAACCTGCCGGTAATCATGGCCATGCTCAGCGTGTGGTACAACAATTTCTGGGGCGCCGAGAGCCATGCGGTACTGCCCTATGACGAATACCTGAAATACCTGCCGGAGCACCTTCAGCAGCTGGATATGGAGAGTAACGGCAAGCGCGTAACCCAGAATGGCATCAGCGTGGATTACCCTACCGGGCCCGTGCTCTGGGGCGGCGTGGGAGCTAACGGCCAGCACGCATATCACCAACTGATTCATCAGGGTACCCGGCTGATTCCTGCCGACTTCATCATTCCCCTGAGGTCCCACAATCCGGTGGCCAGCCACCATGCTGCTCTGTTTGCCAATTGTCTGTCTCAGGCACGGGCCATGATGGCCGGAAAGACGGAAGCAGAGGCCGAACAGGAACTGCTGGCCGGCGGTCTTGATGGTGATGCCGCCCGCCAGCTGGCCCCACACAAGGCCATTCCCGGTAACCGGCCCTGCAACATCCTGCTGATGGAACGCCTGACTCCGCACACCCTGGGGGCACTGATTGCACTTTATGAACACCGCACCTTCGTGCAGAGCGTGATCTGGGATATTGATTGCTTTGATCAATGGGGCGTGGAGCTGGGCAAACAGATTGGCAACGAAATTCTTCCGAAACTGCTGGGCGAGAGTGAAGATGGCAGCGCTGGAGACAGCGCCACCGACAACCTGATCCGGTTATTCCGCGACCGCTCCGGAACTTGAGATCTGACGCCCCTGCCAGGTGAAATCGACGGGCCAGAGCTTCTGGTCCTTCTGGTAAGACTGCCAGAGGCTGCGATAGCTCTCTCCACACACAGGGTGCAATTCGTCCGGAGCAATATCGGCCAGCGGCCTCAGGACAAATGCGTTTTTTAGGATTTCAGCCCGGGGCAGTTCAACCCCATCAAGGGTGCCGGTCGCATCGCCCCAGGTGAGAATATCCAGATCCAGAGTCCTTGGACTGAACTTGGGCGCCGAAGCTTTGCGGCCGTTGTCTGCCTCGAGTTTTTTGAAGCGCCGGGAAAGCTCTCCTACCGACATATCGGTATCCACACCCACCACCAGGTTCAGAAAATCCGAGCCATCGAAGCCGACCGATTCGCTCTCGTAAACCGGAGAAATGGCCAGTTCTCCAAACCAACCGGCCAGAGCATCCAGCGCCGCGCTGACATGGCGATAGCGTTCAATATTACTGCCGATACTGATGTATACACGTTTCATGCCCGTGCCCCCCGCTCAATTCTCACGCCCACCGAGCGTGCGGCCGGCACAGCACCGGGCTTGCTCAACGTCAGCCTCAGCCAACGCACGCCAAACTCGCTCTGCAGCAAACGGGCAACTTCCTCTGCGGCCCGCTCCAGCAACTCCGGCTGCAGCGTTTGCAGGCACTGACTGACCCGCTCGCTAACGGCGGCGTAATCAAGTGCATCGGCAACATCGTCACTGGCGCCGGGCACCGAGTTATCCCACGCCAGTTCCAGATCCACCAGTAGCCGCTGTGTGACTTCACGTTCCCAATCGTACACCCCGATCACGGTTTCCACCGCCAGTCCTTCGATCAGGACTGTGTCCCATTTGCCATTTGCCAAACCGGTCTCCCGAGCCTTCCACTGATGGCTGATTGAATATTACACAGGCAGACGATACTGTGACGGACAACCAGCCTGCCTTGATGCGGGCGGCATTTTCTCACAGAACACAGGGCCCAGTCTCTGTACAGCGGTTACGCCATGGACGTCTTTAGCCAACCCGTTGCGATTGTCTTGCTTTGCGCCAGCGCTTATCTGGCGGGTTCCGTGCTGTTCGCGATACCAGTGTGCCGCCTCTGGAAACTGCCAGATCCTCGCGCCCTGGGTTCCGGCAACCCCGGAGCCACCAATGTGTACCGGGCAGGTGGCTGGCAACCCGCGCTGGCAACCCTGGTGCTGGATGCGTTCAAGGGCTGGTTGCCCGTCTGGCTCGGTCAAAGCCTTGGCATGTCCATTCTGGTGCAGGCCATGATTGCCCTGTGCGCGGTGACCGGACACATGATCCCGGCATTCTATCGGTTCAAAGGGGGCAAAGGTGTTGCCACGGCCCTCGGGGCAGGGTTGGCACTGGCGCCGCTCACCACCGCCATCATGGCAGGCTTGTGGCTGGGCGTGATGTGGCGCTGGCGCATTTCAGCCGTGGCCTCTCTGGTGGCGATCACCAGCGGCCCACTCATCAGCGCCCTGCTGGAACCGGAAACCCTGCCCCTGTTCGGACTGCTGACCCTGCTGATTGTGGTGCGTCACCGCAACAACCTGATTCGCCTGGCCCAGGGGCGGGAAACCGGACTCTAGCGTCTGATCAGGCTAGTCCACGAGGCCGTTCTGACGCGGTTCCGCCACTGGCGGCAAAGTGTTCATAGGCCACCGGGGGACCGCCACAATCCGCTCGCCATCCTGCTGACCGGCCTTTAGCCGCTGCGCACCGGCATAGGCAATCATGGCACCGTTGTCGGTGCAGAACTCCGGACGAGCGTAGAACACTGAACCACGCAGCTTTTCTGCCATGGCTTCCAGTGACGCCCGCAACCGCTTGTTGGCGCTGACCCCGCCGGCAATGACCAGCCGCTTACACCCTGTTTGCTCCAGGGCTCTGCGACATTTGATGACCAGGGTATCAACTACCGCAGCTTCGAACGCCAGAGCAATGTCTGCTTTTACCTGCTCATCCAGCGTACCTTTATCTTTTGCGTCGTTCACGGTGTTCAGGGTGAAGGTTTTCAGGCCGCTGAAGGAAAAATCCAGGCCGGGACGATCGGTCATCGGGCGGGGAAAACGGTACTGCCCCTCTCGACCCTTTTCCGCAAGGGCAGCTACCCGGGGGCCACCCGGATAATCCAGCCCCAGCATTTTCGCAGTTTTATCGAACGCCTCGCCGGCGGCATCATCCACCGATTCACCCAGCATCTGGTACTCACCAATGCCATCCACCCGCACTAACTGGGTATGGCCACCGGACACCAGCAGCGCGACAAACGGGAACGCCGGCGGATTGTCCTCCAGCATGGGCGCCAGCAGGTGACCTTCCATATGATGCACGCCCAACACCGGAATCCCCAGTGCAAACCCCAAGGCATGCGCCACCGAGCCGCCCACCATCAGGGCACCCACTAACCCCGGCCCGGCGGTATAGGCGATACCTTCGATATCGGAACGGGCTTTACCGGCTTGAGCCAGTACCTCATCGCATAAAGGAAGCAGCTTGCGGACATGATCCCGGGAGGCCAGCTCAGGCACCACGCCGCCATAATCGGCGTGCATACCGATTTGACTGTAAAGGGCATGGGCCAGCAGTCCCCGCTGAGCGTCAAACAGGGCTACACCGGTCTCATCGCAGGAGGTTTCAATACCAAGAATCAGCATAATGGGCACTACATCCAAGGGGTGTCGGGTACGTGGGCGGCATTTTAGCAGAAACCCGAAAGCTTCCGGCAGTTTCGTTGAACAGTGATTGACCTTGGCCAGCCCAGCGGCTATCATTGCCGCCCTAAATTAGCACTGGTCGAGTTTTAGCCAATCTGACCAGGGATCGAGCCCGTACGGCACTGGCCGACGGAACAAATTGAAACCGAATCTATCAGGTAGGTGATTTTCGAATGCCAGCTGTTAAAGTGAAAGAGAATGAGCCGTTTGACGTAGCACTGCGTCGCTTCAAGCGTTCCTGCGAGAAGGCCGGTGTACTGTCTGAAGTACGTCGTCGTGAGCACTACGAGAAGCCGACCGCTGTTCGTAAGCGTAAAGCAGCTGCTGCCGTTAAGCGTCATCTCAAGAAGCTTCAGCGGGAACAGCGCAAGTTCGAGCGTCTGTACTGAGTTCAGGCGCGCATCGACTGCACAACTGATTGCCGGAACGGCGTTTCGCCCCACCCGGCAAGCTGAAAATGCCGCCGAGGCCTGGCTTCGGCGGCATTTTTGGCTATGGCGAAAATGCCTTCGCACCGGGCACCCCGGCTGAAGTGGAGCCACCATGAGCGGATTGATCCCTCAACGCTTTGTTGAAGACCTGCTGGATCGCATTGATCTGGCGGAGCTGATCGGTTCGCGCATCACGCTGAAAAAAGCCGGAGCCAACTACAAGGCCTGCTGCCCGTTTCACGACGAGAAGACGCCATCATTTAACGTTCGACCGGACAAAGGCTTCTATCACTGTTTTGGCTGTGGAGCCCATGGCGATGCCATCAGCTTTGTTCGCGAATTTGAGGGCCTGGGTTTTACCGAAGCGGTAGAAGAACTGGCCAAGCGTGCCGGGCTGGAAGTGCCGTACGACCGAGCTGCCAAACAGGAAATGCAACAGGCGCGGACACTGACCGATGCCCTGGAGTTTGCCAACCGGTTCTATCACTCAGCACTGGCCAGTCAGCAAGGCGGTTATGCCCGGGACTACCTGAAGCAGCGGGGACTGGATGAAAGCATTATCCAGCAGTATCAGATTGGTTTTGCACCGGGCACCGGCACGGCACTTTACGACGCCGCCCCGAAGGATCTTAAAGCACCACTGATTGAGACCCGCACGGTGTCGGACCAGTACGGCCGCCCCAGGGATCTGTTCCGCAACCGGGTTATGTTTCCCATCCGGAACACCCGAGGCAAAACCATCGCCTTCGGCGGGCGCACGCTGGGTGACGACAAGGCCAAGTACATTAACTCGCCGGAATCGGACGTTTTCCACAAGAGCCGGGAAATCTACGGCCTGTTCGAGGCCCGGCAAGCCATTCGACAACTGGACAAGTTGCTGGTGGTCGAAGGCTATATGGATGTGATTGCGCTGGCCCAGCACGGCATCCATTACGCGGTGGCGACTCTGGGGACGGCCACCAACCAGGACAGCCTGACCGCACTGCTTCGGCACGTTCGGCATATCGTGTTCTGTTTTGACGGCGACCAGGCAGGTTTTCGGGCAGCGGACAGGGCCATGGAGAATGCCCTGGAACTGATGGCAGACGGGCTGCACCTGCAGTTCCTCATGCTGCCAGAAGGCGAAGACCCGGACACACTGGTGCGCAAAGAAGGGCCGGACGCATTTCAGAAGCGTATTGAGGGCGCCACACCCTTCTCACGCTATCTGTTTGATCGCCAGAGCGAGGGCCTTGATCTGCAGTTGCCCGAACACCGAGGCGAACTTCGGGCACGGGTTGAGCCCTTGCTGAACAAGATGCCCCGCAGCACGTTGCGGGACGCCATGTGGCACGAAATGCTGCGCCTTTGCGGCGGCCGCAACCAGTGGCAGAACCGCCAGCAGGGCCAGAATACCAAGGCACGGGGCTGGCGCGGTGAAGGCCAAAGCCGGCCCACGGAAGAGCGGATTGACGTAAAACTCAGCAAAGACAGCACCTTGTGCCTGGCCTTGCTGGAAGCACCGGAACTGGCAACCGAAGTGAAAGCTCTGGCAGACAGCACCCGGCAGCTTGAACGCGCGGGGCGTTTTGCCCGCTGGTTACTGGAAGAAAAAATTCAGACCCGCAAGACACTGGTCGCGGGGCTGGCCACGAACAAACAGGCCAGGGACAGGTTTTACAACCTGTTTGACGAACTGGAGCACATACCGGCCCGGGAAAGCACACTGGCAGCTGCCAGAGAGCTGTTAAGCCCGAATGAAGAGGCCGCGCGTCAGCAGAGGCTGGCAACACTGCTCCGGAACCTGGCACAGCTTTCCCCGGAAGAACGGGAGGAGCTGCGAACGCTCAGCGCCGGTACGTTAAATCCGAAGGCTGAAAGCTGAGCACTTGAAACCTGTTGCCCTGATCACCATCTAACCATTCGGTGGCAGCGCAACCGAGCGACAGCTATAATGGCTGTTTAACTTTTTTCCTTTTTAAAAGCGAGTTCACAGGGTGTCTATGTCAGGCAATTCGCAGAAATCACGTTTGAAAGACCTCATCGCACGAGGCAAGGAACAAGGTTACCTGACTTACGCCGAGGTAAACGATCACCTCCCGGAAGATATCGCAGATCCGGATCAGGTTGAAGACATTATCCGGATGATCAACGACATGGGTATCCAGGTGTGCGAAGAGACACCAGACGCGGATACCCTGCTGATGACCGAAGGTGACTCCACTGCCGACGAAGCTGCTGCCGCCGAAGCCGCTGCTGCTCTTGCCGCCGTTGAGACCGACGCTGGCCGCACCACCGATCCGGTGCGCATGTACATGCGCGAGATGGGCACCGTTGAGCTGCTGACCCGCGAAGGCGAAATTGTCATCGCCAAGCGCATCGAGGAAGGCATTCGCGATGTCATGGCCGCTGTAGCACATTTCCCGGGCACCGCCGGCACCGTGATTCAGGCCTACGACCGCATCATCGAGAATGAAGGTCGCATCAGCGACATCGTCACCGGCTTCCTCGACCCGGACGACGCCGAGCCGTTCATGGGCGAAGACACCAGCACCGAAGACACCTCTGCTGATGACAGCGATACCAGCAGCGATGACGACGATGACGACACCTCCAGCGAAGACGACAACGACAACGGGCCAGATCCGGAAGAAACCCGGCTGCGCTTCGAGCTGCTGAAAGAGAAGCTGGACGCTGCCGAGAAGGCCTTGGCCAAACACGGCCGTGGGCACAAGAAAACCCAGGAAGCCCTGAACGAACTGGGCCAGGTTTTCGCCCCGTTCAAGCTGGCCAACAAGGCGTTTGACGAACTGGTGAACGTCGTTCGTTCAACCAACGACCTGGTCCGCGAGAATGAGCGCGCCATCATGCAGATCTGTGTACGCGACTGCAAAATGCCGCGCAAAGACTTCATCAAATGGTTCCCGGGCAACGAAACCGATCTGGAATGGGCCGGCGAAATCGCCGCCACCAAGAAGCCCTATGCGGCCGCGATCGGTGAGCGTGTGGACGAAATCGTTCGCCTGCAGAAGCGTATCCAGAACGTTCAGACCGAAGTAGACCTGGACGTGGCCGACATCAAGGAAATCAACCGCCGGGTGTCGATCGGCGAGGCGAAAGCCCGCCGCGCCAAAAAGGAAATGGTTGAGGCCAACCTGCGTCTGGTTATTTCCATCGCCAAGAAATACACCAACCGCGGCCTGCAGTTCCTGGATCTGATCCAGGAAGGCAACATCGGCCTGATGAAGGCGGTGGACAAGTTCGAGTACCGTCGTGGCTACAAGTTCTCCACCTACGCTACCTGGTGGATTCGCCAGGCCATCACCCGCTCCATCGCGGATCAGGCCCGCACGATCCGGATTCCGGTGCACATGATCGAGACGATCAACAAGCTCAACCGCATCTCCCGCCAGATGCTGCAGGAGATGGGCCGCGAGCCCACACCCGAGGAGCTGGGCGAGCGCATGGATATGCCGGAAGACAAGATCCGCAAGGTGCTGAAGATCGCCAAGGAGCCAATCTCCATGGAAACACCCATTGGTGACGACGAAGACAGTCATCTGGGCGATTTCATCGAAGATATCCAGGCTCTGTCGCCAGTGGATTCTGCCACCGCTGAAGGCCTGCGCGAAGCCACCCGCTCCGTGCTGGCCGGCCTGACCGCTCGGGAATCCAAAGTACTGCGAATGCGCTTTGGTATCGAGATGAACACCGACCACACTCTGGAAGAAGTCGGCAAGCAGTTCGATGTTACGCGGGAGCGTATCCGTCAGATCGAAGCCAAGGCCCTGCGCAAACTGCGCCACCCTTCCCGCTCCGATCACCTGCGCGGCTTCATTGACGACCAGGGCAACGGTTAATCCCCAAAACAGTAGCGGGCGCCACCCCTCGTGGGTATAATGGCGCCCGTTTTCTTTTCCGGGCCTATAGCTCAGTTGGTTAGAGCAGGGGACTCATAATCCCTTGGTCGCTGGTTCGAGTCCAGCTGGGCCCACCATTATTTTCAATGAGTTAGCCCGCCTTATGCGGGCTTTGCTGTTTCTGGAACACAGATTTGTAAGCAATATGTAAGCAGATTTAGACAACGGATGACTAACACATTCGTTAAGACTCGATCGCACAGAAAGCCCCACGAGATAAGAACAGGCCGCCCCCACACCGCTTAGTACAGGAGCGCGACTCAAGGCGTCCTGCGCTCCCACCACTTGCATCATCTAAAGAAGGATTGGAGATTTTCGAATTTCGGAGGCGCTGGCGGGCGAAAACAAGGCAAGAGGTTTCAACGCAATCAGCAAATTGGCTAGGAAAAATAACAGAAATTACTTAAGGCAACTATATTTAGCGCTCGCCGTTGTCATCGCTAGGCCCGTCTTTCTTAGAATCAATGTGGCGACCGTAGACAAACGCGCCAACAAGACCCACCAAATCCAAGGTGCCGATTATCGTGCCAGATATGACATTACCGGTAGAGATCAAATAGGTCGCCGAAAGTAGTGCAATAATTGCAACACCGAAGCCTAGGTACTGACCTCTGCGATCTAATCGAATGTGACCAGTTACAGCTGTCTTCTCCATGTAGTGCCGATGCTCTTGCTCCCTCTCTGTAAGGCGCATTATCCGCTCAGCACCGCCATCGAGAACACCGTTATAGCCCTCTAGTATGCTCGGAGGCGGCAAGGGCCCACTAAACATAGAGCGCTGCATAACAACTCTCTGAGCGTCGTCTTTTTCTAAGAGCTGCTCAAGCTCAACACGCTCTTCCGCAGTCAGCTCTTGTTCTTCGTGCCCTCCGTTGTATGCAACTTGCGTAGCAGCAGAGCTGTCAACATCCTCTCGAGCCTCGCCTCCACGCCCTGCAGTCTCTTCGTTGGCCACAGATTCAGCTTCAGTTTCAGCCTCGGCAACTGGCTCGAACTTCTCTTTCTGATCTATCGCCTCCACCGGCGGCTTCTGACCATTCTGCGTCATAAATACTACGCGCCTTATTCAAATAGTCCCTGACTCGCTCTAAATCGGAGCGCAGGGCATCGGCATCCGACGAGTGAATGATGTGTACGTCATAACCACTACTTGGAGCAATGTCTACGAGAGTGCCCCAAGCCTTGGCCATGCGGCCGACTCTATAATTTGTTTTACTTTTCAATGCTTTACTCATGATTGCCTCCTAGAGGCGACCCTCTATAATCTAGAGCTTCAACGCACGGAACAATGTCCATCACATCTATAGTATATACTACGAGGAACAGGAAAAAGCGATTAGAGTGCCGTAACGTGATTAGCTTTAAGGCACTTTGGAGTTCTCCGCCCCCGCGCCTAGATGGATGGCTTGTTAGACCCGCCCCCCTGGCTTAAACCTCTTTGGGGGGGTAATTTTCGCCAAAACACCATCTAAAGACAACCTACTATATTCCCCTATGCTTAGAAAGAGTTTGCTGCCACTTCCTTGCATCGCTTCACAAGGCTGCGACCAGGCTCCCCCGGCGCTCGAACAACCGAGAAAGTGAAAGCAGGGTCCTTCCAACCCAAAATCCATCACCGCGGGGGTCGCTGAGCGCGGTTCAGGACTATCTTCAAACTTTCCCTGGCTCCACAATCCTAGGAACTCCCACCGGGAGTATGCCCCCTAAAAAAGTAATAACTGATAAAACTATAAAAACCGGTAAAAGTGATCAAACCCCACAGCCCCAACGGTTCCCACCGGTGGTATCTTCCACTTGAAGCAGAATCGGGTGTCACTTTTACCGGTTTTCCACTTTTTCCGGTCTGTTCGTTATTCACTTTTTCAAGGGGCGGACTTGCACAGCAACCACCCTATGCAGGCAAATCATCGAACACGTCTGCCAGGCGATAGATTTTCGCATTGTTGGCCTCTCCCTCAGATTCCCACCACAGCACGGTGCTAATCGTCTGATCCTTTTGGGAGTATCTTTGAAGACACCGCCGGACACGGCGCTGGGAAGAAATACCGTGCTCTTTGCAGTAGCTGAGTAGTTCAGACTGTTTTGCCTCCCTCTTTTGCAACCGCTCCTCAATCCTTTCAATAACATCCTGATCCGTAGCTATCTGTTCCCGCTCTTTGCGCCGCGTCAGCACGTCCTCATAGCTTTCATGCAATCGGACATTCCGGCGCTGATCAATTTCCCAGGTGATCTTGTCTATTGCAGCCCTTGTCTTATCGGGAAGCGTTGAAACAACCATGGAGCCGTCGGGCCGTTTTTCTGGCAGCAAGTAGATCAGCTCGTCACAGTCATTCCTCAGGTCCACAGTGCCTTCATACACCGGCATTCCGTCGACCCCTTTGTATTTGTTTGTGTGAGCCAGAAGAATGATTGTCATCCCTCTCGCTGTAAGCGCTCTCAGTGTCATAAACACGTTCTTTGCATCGCGCTTGCTAAGAACATCACACATCTTCTTCCAAGTATCGAAAATGAACACGTAGTCGGAATAATCACCCTCCGCCAGTCTCATTTTTTCAAGCATTTTCACTACACCATCCATGGACTGGCCGACTTTCATGTCTGGCAACAACAACCGGATACCCTTCTCTTTCGCCATAGCGTGATAGGGTTTGGCATCGCCACCCGATACATCAGCATTCACGTAAACCACGGTGTAACCTTTCTCGACCATCTGTCCGGCGAGATGGAAAAATATAGTGGTCTTCCCGCCGTTGGCCTCTGCCACCACTGCTACCAAATGACCGCGAACGATCAGCCCATCAGCAATGAACTCAGAATTCTGAATCTCATCCATTTCGTCATCGCTCACCTCGAAGCCTCCTATCCAACCCAACGGATCATCACCAGAAACCGAAACGTCATCATCGAACTCATCAGCAAGCCCGCGACTTATGGCCAGCACTTTTGCCAAGGTGTGCTCCCAGAGCCACTGCATGGCGGATTGCCTGTTGCCGCTCCGACGGTCCAGCGCCGCACTAGCCAAAAAGTATTCCTTGTAGGTGAGCACTGTCAGAATTGATTCCTTGTTCACTCCAGCGCTCACCATTTCCTGACATACCCCATAAAGGGCTTCCGAGCGGTCCACCTCGTCTGAACCATGTTTTGGATAGTTCTTTGCCAGCGGTCCCTCACCAGTGCGGACTAGGGCTTTCCAGTCCTCGCCTATTCGCATATCATCCAATGACACCCGCGGTGCATCACCATCCCAATCCAGATCACCCACGGTGTGAATTGCGTCAGTGCTGGCGGATTGTCCGAACCAATCCGAATACAGCGTTTTGAGGGCGGCACCGCCTGCTTCAACGGTGCCCAATCCTTCCACTACATCAGCCGTTATCGTGAAAAAACGACGTTCCTGATATATTTCCCGACCGGCCTTATTGTCGCAGTGACCATCACCGGGCAACGCCCCTTTGCAGATAATGTGCAGCCCGTTACCTGACGGTGATTTCTCAGTGAATGACTGCAATTCATCCACCGCCCGCCGTGCGTCATCCCGTAGGTTCCCGGACTCATCAAAACAGTTATCCAGGTCTACCCCTACAAACGGATCATCGGCGGTGAAGACGAACCCTATGCCGGTGTAGCCTTCCAGCAGATACGCTTCATACACGTCATCAAAGGTGCCCCAGTGTTTCGGGTTCCTCGTGCTGGCCTTCTTTCCGGTTGCGGGGTTGTACGGCACCTTGGTTATCTTCTTGGTGCCATCCCGCCTTGTCATTTCTTCAGCTTTCCAGACTATCCATTGCCGGTATCGCTGTAGTTCCTCCGGCACTGCTTCCAGGTTCGGCTGTATTAGCCCCGGTGTTATGTCCGGGACTATCTGTTCAGTGCTTGTTAAAGACATCAGACACACTCCTCACCACTTTCACCTCCACCAGTCTGCCGGGCAGCCTTTCTGTCATTGCGGTGTAAAACGTCACCGGAACATCTGCCGGGCAAACTTTTCTGATTCTGGGCAATTTCGCAGCGGGCCAAGCATCAGAGAACAACCAATCCAGAGGCATGAAAACCCGGCCATTCAGTTCATACATCGGCTGGTCATCCGCTTTTGCCTTCTTAATTGCCCGCGCATCTCGTACACACGCACCGCGGGGTGTAATGAAAACGCGGTCCTCCGAGTCCCTCAGGACATACCTTGCGCTTTCTGATACCGGCCAGGACAGCGGTGCTTCAAAGGCTTCAACTTGAATGACAGACATGATCAATTCTCCCTTACGCTTGCTGGCTTTCGGTGGTGGTTTGCGACTGGGCCAACAGCCGTTCAACGGCGTCATCAGGCCAGGCCAGAAAGCGGTTAGGAAGGCGAACGGGGCGCAGGCCGCACCAGTGCCCTTTTCGGCACAGTGAGGTGCGAATAGTGTTCGGTTTGACGTGGAATTTTTCGGCTAGCTGTTCAGTGGTAATCATGGTGTTATCTCCCGATTGAATGTGATGTGGAACCATCGGGAAATAACGATACAGGCGGGGGTTACACCACTTGGGACAAAAGAGTGTTAGTACCCATTTGGTTTATCTCTATCCGCTCTTTTTCTCAGTCGTTCAATTCCTTGTTCAGTGCCAGGCGTCGCACCATCATTCGTCCAACTGGCAGGCCAAGGAATAGCGCCATCGTCAGGCATTAGGAAAAGGAACCTTGGCTCTTGAGTTTCAGCATCGTAGGCCACCGCGCGGGCTGCTTCACGAAGTGGCACCGGTTCCGGATCATCTTTTTCACCCTCCACTAAGAAACGGTAGGCATGAACCAGATTAACTAGATAATTGATAACGTCTTTATCTGTGCGTCCCTCCTTTCGCTGGCCGTGCCTGCGTTTCTGCTGAAAGAAAAACAAAGATAGGATCAACTTCTGTGTAATCTCTCCACAACGGTATAGCCGTTGCTCCAGTCCCAGTCCGTACCAGGCATTAGTCCAATAGACAGGCTTGTACATCAGGGGCTTACCGCTCGATAGGGTGAGCATGATTCCGTTTTCCGGTGATAGCTCAATATCCGATGCGATAAAACGGCGGTCTGAAATCTGATCACTTGCTGCAGTACTCTCTAGCAAACCGTACAAAGCATCATCGGCAGGAATCAGCACGCTTAGTGGTTTACGGGTCCGTTCATTAACGATTATGAACAGAGTCAGATTCAACCCGATCACGATTACCCCCGCATCCGTTCCAGGCGGCTCACCGCTGTTTCCATCAGGTCAGTTACCCGGCGGTGTGCTTCCAGGGCTTCCCGCAGTTCCGCCAGCGAGTCGGACGCATACAGCGGATCATGCTTAATTTCTTCCTGAATGTCGCTGTCTGTCTGCATCATCACGGTGAAGGCACCGAGCCTGCCTGACCGGGCATCCTGCAATGACTGCTCAAGCTGGCGGGCTTCCTGTTCGGTGATAACACCGGCTTTGGTGTACTGCATCATCGTTCCTTTCTCCCATTGTTCCCGGCTGCCGGGCTTACTGTTTCACGGCTCGCAGGCGCTGACCTGCCACCGGTGGTTCGAACTTGATTCCGGCCTGTTCCAGAACCCAGCTTTCTATTTTTGTGTGCCACTGCTTCAGCAGGTCTAGCGGTCGCTGGCGGTAGTGCTTTTCAACGGTGGCACTAGGCTTATGCCCTTGGATTTGAGCAACGATCCCGGCTGGCACTTCTACCCATTCCGACAGGGTGCCGAATGACCGCCTCAGACCGTGCAGAGTCAGTCCTTCAATGCCTGCCACTTTCAGGGCTTTGTTGTGCTGAATGCGAGGCTCGATCAACTGACCGCTCTTTGCGGTGGGGCTGGAGAAAACCCATTCGTTCCGGCGGGGTAACGATTCAATCAGGAACGCTACATAGGGGGTCAGCGGAATCACCCGTTCCCCTTCAACCTTGTCATGGATTGCCAGGCTTCCCCACCGGGTATCAACGTCTGACCATTGCAGGGTTGATAACTCTCCCCGCCGGGCACCGGTGAGTAATAGGATTTGCAGGTAGGCAGAAATCACGGGGTTATGGATTTGTTGGACCGCTGAAAACCAAGCCTGCAACTGCTCCCGTTGCAGGCAATCGACTTTAACCCCTTTCCGGGGCAGGGTTTGTTTCGCCAGTCGGTTCGAACAGGCATCAGGGCTTGCCAGCCCCTGAAAGCGGGGCTGATCATTGCACCAGTGCAGGAAGGCCCTTAGCAGAGCAAACGCCAACCGGGCTTGTGTGGGGCGGTCCTTCGCTTCTTTCTGCAACCATTGCCCCACGGTGTCACTGTCTATATCCGACAGCTTCACGGAAAGAAGCGGGGTCAGCACACCGGGTTGTGTTTTACCCTTTCCACGCTTGAAAGGTTCCCCTCCGGGCCTGCTGATCTTCAGGTGGTCTTTGCGGTGGTGCTCACCCCAACGGGGTGTCCGGGCTTTAATGTATTCGGACCAGGCATCACCCACGGTGACATCAGCACGCTTAGCTTCATTCTGGGCTTCTCTGACGTCCGCCAGCCGTTGTTTCTTTTCCAGGCGGGGATCTATGCCCTGATCAACCAAGGTGCCAAGTCTACGGGCCTCAGCGCGGGCATCATCAATGCCCCAGGTCTTCACGTCACCGATAGTCACCCGCAGGGCTTTACCGTCTATCCGGCCTTGATAGATGAATGCTTTGGTCTTTGCGGTGGCACGAACTGCTAACCCTGGCACCGTGGAATCCCACAAGAACGCTTGCTTGCCATCAGAACCGGGGGTAAACCCGTCTACCCTGCCCGCTGTCAGATTTACCCTCATCCCTGCCACCCCTCGAAACGTGTAAGCAATATGTAAGCAGATTTCGAGAATACGGGTACATTTCGATCAATGCAATAGAGGGAGGAAGTAGTCACTAATGGTTGATAATAAAGGGTTTTGGTGTATTTTTCGGAATATTCAATCAACACCGGAAAATTCGGATACGCGGGGACTCACAATCCCTTGGTCGCTGGTTCGAGTCCAGCTGGGCCCACCATATTTCAAGCACTTACCGCACCCCTGAGTACTCACCCTCCTCCTAGTGTCAACCAAACGTCAACACAGCTTTTTTGGGACGTTTCGAGGCCTAGTTCGTTCTCTCCAACCCGAAAATCTGGAAAATAGAAATCATGTGCTGGGACGAAACGAGCAAACCTCATGGAATACTTTTATACGATGTTCGAGATGGCCAAGGCTGGTGAAAAACAAGGAATCATCTTTTTCATTGCTCTCTACTGTTTTCTAATAATGAGCATCTCTCTTTTTGGTCAGTGGCGAATGCGTCAGTGGCCGTCAACCATCGGCAAATTGATCACGGCTGGGACTCGAGTTTTCGGCGCACATGACCTCTCTCCCTCAGACACTCAGTACAGAGCCAACGCGCTTTACGAATTCGAGATACGTGGAAAAAAGTACCAGGGAAAACGGGTCTCACCGTGGATTTTTATTACCAACAAGAATGCCAGCGCGATCCTGGAACATCAGCTTAATAGTATTGATCGGCAAGGTGACAGAGTCAGGATTTTCTACAACCCCGACAATCCGAAGAAAAGCACACTCCTAAAACCAGGTTGGTTTGGGATCTGCGTTTCCATCGCAATCTGGATCGGTCCACTGATCGGATACTGGATTTCTTATTATCGTTGAACCTTTGCAAGCACTCACCGGAGACTTAAACCAAGGGCCCTTTCTCAGTGACTTCATTGAGGTAGTCGGGAGCCAAGTGAGCATATCGAATCGTCAGTTTCAGATCTGAATGCCCCAGAACTTTCTGGAGTGTCGGTGTAACCATCACCTAAAATCGGTGCATGCGTAATTAGAGTTCTCCGGCCTACAATGAGGCAAACGGAGAACGACATGAAGAAATCACGGTACAGCGAGTCACAGATCGTCAAGATCCTGAAGGAGGTCGAGGGTGGCCGCCTGGTCAAGGAAGTCTGCCGGGAATACGGCATCTCCGATGCGACCTACTACAACTGGAAATCCAAGTACGGGGGCATGGAGGCCTCTGATGTGAAGCGCCTCAAAGAGTTGGAAGAGGAAAACCGCCGACTGAAGCAGATGTATGCCGAGCTGAGCCTGGATCACAAACTGCTGAAGGATGTGATCGAAAAAAAGCTGTAAAGCCAGCCGTTCGACGAGAACTGGTGGATTACCTTAAGCAGGCTCACGGCGTCAGCATTCGCAAAGCCTGCCGAATCGCTGGCATCAGTGACTCTGTGTACCGGTATCGGCCGGACACCTCCCGGGATGAACCGGTGATTGCAGCGCTTCAAAGCGCGACTGAGCGCTATCCCGCCTACGGTTTCAGCAAACTGTTCAAAGTGCTGCGACGCTGGGGGCACGGATGGAATCACAAGCGGGTACACCGGCTGTCTTGCGCACTCAACCTGAACAAACGACGACGGGCGGAAAACTCTAATCAGCGGTGCAACTAAAACAGGGATGTTTACAGTCCGACCTCACTTTGCTTTACAAGTCCAACTACGAAGGCCCGGAAGAAGGCTCCTACCAATCCTTCTACTCCACCAGTTTCACCGGAGACCCTAACAACGCGGTGATCAGCTGGGATGGCCCGGACTACATTGTGTGCCCTGAGTGCTTTCTGGTTGTCAAAGACGGCAACGAGCCACAATACCTGTTCAACATCGGCAGCTGGAATGGCCAGGACGTACTGGATCTTCAGGGCTTTTATCCGAACAGAGGCGCCATTTCTCATGTAGCGATCTTTGGCAAGTCCGTTCCTGTACAGGTTCCTGAGCCAGGAACACTGGGCCTGCTGGGACCTGGCATTCTGGGCATGCTCACAATCAGAAGAAAGTTACAGAAACCCGCCTGAGTGTCGACATTCTTTACATGCCACTAAAGCTCCCCTCGGGGAGCTTTTTTTGTGCCCGTTCACAAAACCGCAAACATTAAGTAACAGAAATACACAGAAGCCCACCTTTTAAGCTCATGAGTTTTCAGCCGTTTTAGACAATTCTTGAGGTACGTGGTTCTACCGACACCCTGTCGTGTCAAAAATGCCAACGTCCCGATCAGACAAGCCTCATACACTAAAACCTGAACAAGCGTACCAGTCCTGAAAGGAATCCCTCGGGACTGAGCACAAAAACAATGAGTGAACGGAGTGTATACATGGTTCTTTCCCCCCGATTCTCAGTACGGGCGGTATCCCTTGCCGTTGCAGCAGTTTCCGCCTCCCTGTCCATGCCCACCAGTGCCAGTATGGGCAACCTGGGCACCAGTTATGGTGTAATGCCGGTCGATGTGGCCACCGCCCAGTCCCTTTCGATGTTCAATGAGCAGGTTTCTGCCACCTATTACAATCCGGCAGCGCTGACGAAAGATCCTCGTGGCGAGCTTACGGCGGGTATCCTTCATTCTGAACAGGAGCTGCGCTCCGATAATCCCAACGCCAGCGGGGACATTGTCTCCGACTCCCCGAGCCAACACGTTTTGATCGGCATGAAGACCAACCTTGGGTCACTCACCCGGTTCGGGCACCCCATCTATCTCGGGTTTATTGCGGGCGTGGAAAAGTACGGTAAGGAGATGCTGGCTTTCAGCTCTGAAACCAGCGAGAGCGGACAATTCCTCCAGTACGGGAAAGAACCTTTGTTCCTTAACATCGGTGGTGCAACTCCGATCTGGCGCGGTATTTCCGCAGGTGCTTCGGTTCGGGTAACCCTCGAAGCGACCGCTAATCTTGATGCTGTCTCGACGCTGGGCGGCGAAACCAGCCGTGAGCGCCTTGCGGTCAATGCCGAGCCTTCTCTGAAGACCATTCTGGGCACGAACATCGATCTGGGCAGCACATTTTGTCCTGAATCTGACTGTTTCCTGAACGGATGGGAAACGGCGCTGACCTACCGGACGAAGTCCTCGGCCTCAACCACGGTCGACTCCAACATCATCGTGACCCAGACCATCCCGGATCCCGGGCTCAGCCTGGCTGTGACGACCATCGACTCATTCCAGCCTGAAACAATCGCCATCGGTACCCAATACTCGGGTGACGGCTGGCGCATTGGCGGCAGTATCGAACAACAGAACTGGTCGGAACTGGAAGACGAATTCAGCAGCGACTCCATCAAGGATCAGGGTTCCGTGGCCTCCGGAAACCGCATCGGTTTCGACGACATCCTGATTCCTCGCCTCGGCGCCGAATATCAGTTGAACAAGAACTTCGCCGTTCGTGGCGGTATTGCCTACGAAGAGTCTCCCCTTAAAACCACCCGTAATCCGGAGCTCAACTACCTGGATACCGACAAACTGGTAGTTGGCCTTGGTATCAGTGCCACTTACGACCGCACCCGTCTGCTGGCCTACCCGGTGCGGCTCGACCTGGGCTACCAGTACCAGCAACTGCAGGAGCGCGACTTCACCCTCGTTGACTACGACGGTGACGAAACCAGTGTCACTGCCGATGGTGATATCCACGTATTCAGCGGCTCCATCACCCTGAAGTTCTGAGGAGGCTTGCCATGAAGTACAACAAGACCCTGGCACTGATTCCGGCCATTTTGCTGGCCGCCTGCGGCGGTGGCGACAAACAGACCATTGACGAAAAACCCAGACCCGGCTCGATGGTCTATTCCTTCCCGATGGATGGGCAGGCTGATATCAGCCCGAAAGCCGACATCGTGCTGCGCTTCTCTCATGCGATTACCGATGATGAAGCAACCCTGCAGAACAAGATCACCCTGCAGAGTAACGACCAGCCCCAGCCATTTACCGTGACCTTGATCGATAATGGCAAAAGTCTGAAGCTTGAGCCTGCCAACCCGCTTGCGACCGGCGAAGAATTCACCGTAACCTTCCAGGAACCGCTGGCCGCCGAGGGCGGCCGGCAAATCACTACTCCGAACGCTACTGGTGATGACGGCATCCAGTTCGCAACCCGTGGCGCCTATGCGGGTCTCGCGGGGCTGGCCAACACCGCAGACACTTTCGACATTGCCTGGCAAGTACCCGCCAGCGACAGCCCATTCCAGGCCATGAATTTTTCGACCTTCCGGTTTGCCATGACGCAACCGGTCCATCCTGAATGGCAATCACTCGGCGGCAGTATTCAGTTAAAGGACGCCAGCGGTGAAGAGGTTCCGGCGACGGTACTGGTTAAAGGCAACCGCATTACGGTTGACCCCTGCGTAACCCCCGAACTGTCGCAATGCGGCAGCAAGCAGGATATTCTCGACACCGGTGAAACCTACACCCTGCATTTGACCAACCTCGCTAGCCTGACCGACAGCAGTGAGGACAACCGCTTCACCGGGGAATTCACCTTTACCCCGAGAGACACGGGCCCAACGGTTGTATTGCAACAAACCGCCGTAGATTCCGGCAACGGTGAGCTGAGCTCTGTGCTCAACGGCCAGGCCCTCAATGCGGTAACGCTCAACTCAGTACTCCAGGGCGAAGCCGGCCCCTCTCAACAAACCGGGGACCTGTTTGCCGAGCTCGCATACGCCCCGGCGTTTGATGCTGACGAAGCACTGCCGCTGCGCATTCCCAAGGGCAGTGTGCTGAAAAGCACCAGCCTGAACGTACTCGTGGGTGGCAAGGTACAGGTTCTGGATGCCGCGACCGGCGAAGACCAGCAAACCGGCACCATCAAAGTGACCATGCTCTCGGATGCATCCGGCTACATGAGCCCGAACCAGTACACCGATGACATCAATGCCCCGCGGCATATCACCCTGTTTATGGACGTATCCATGAACACGGAGGCAGCACAGCCGAATGCCGCGCTGTCCCAGGATCTGATGGGGGTTGAACTGCGCGGTATTGCTCTGGTTCGGGACGGCGTTCTGACCATCGACGCCATCGGCATGGTGGAACCAAACCTGCTGGGCCAGGAATTCACCGATTCCACCATTGCCTTCCATCTGCAGGCCGCAACCGATGCCGACTCGGTTCTGGATGCCGAAAACCTGCGGGAACTGGATGCCACACCACCCAGCCTGGTGAGCTGGATGCCCGGCCCTGCGAACGCCGTTCCGGCAACCCGACAGTCCATGCAGCGCCCGGGTGACCCGATCATTCTGTTCTTTGATGAGCCGCTTGATCCGAAATCAATCGAAACTGGCATCACGGTGTCGGAAAACGGCACCGCGATTGACGTTCAGCATGCTATCGACGGCACCACGGTAACCCTGAACAAAGCCGGCGGTCTGGAGCATGGCAAAACCTATGATGTGAGCGTCAACGGCGTCTCCGATCTGGCCGGGAATGTCGTCGCCCTGGATACGCTGACCTTCTCACTGGATCCCATCGAAGGCAACAACGTTGAGGTTCGCCCGCCACTGGCACTTACTACCTATCCCGGTTTCCCCTGCGAAACCAATCACAGTGCACTGGACCTTGCCAATGGTGTGCTTGGCCAGTGCTATGACGTGAGGGGCGACGCCTATAACGGAGGACGGGCAGCGACCGTCGACATCATGCCGGTAAGTGAAATGCCGGCGGATCGGCCCATTACCGTGGTTTTCTCAAAATCGATGGATATCAACTCCTTTATTCTCGGCCAGACCTTCGCCGTTGAGAAAGTGACTCAGTCCGGTATCGGCGCGGGAACTGTGAGCGTTGTCGAGAGCGTGCCCGGACGGCTAGAGAAAAACACTCAGCGGGTGCGGTTCTTTCCGGATCAACCCTGGGAACCCGGTGCTCACTATCGTTATACCTTGGCATCCTCAGAGAGCTCTGGCGCCTGCTCGCCCGGGAGCTACAGCGCAATCTGCGACACCGATGGCCTGGCTCTGAAAACGGATCTGCTCGAGGGTCTGAACGACCCGGATGGTGGAAATGATCCACTGGTGATCTATTTTACGGCCACAGAAGCGGTCTCGACGGTATTCACACCGCTGAGGAACCTTCCCATTCGCGATACCAACTCGAACTTCCTGATTGACTGCAATCCCTATGACAGCAGCAAGGGTAACCGGGCATTTGAGAATACCGACGACTGCCTCGAGCCGTTTGCCCATGAAGGCAGTGATGCGGAGGGATGGGCTCCCTCTGCCAACGCAACCAAGCTGGCCGTTCGCAATCAAACAGCTCAAGCCAGCGCTCTTGCAGGTGGTAATGTACCGGCGCAGGTCGGTTGTGACGCCGGCGAAGGGGTCTCCTGCCCTCGCAGCAAGTTCATTTATCAGACCTACGCCCTTAACACCGAGGTAAAAGGCCCCGGTACCTATGATCCGGATCCAACCGTTGAGGGTGATGAGATCGAGGGCATTCTTGTGGATCTCTATCCAACACTGCTCGCAACCAGCTCCATCAGCGTTTTCACCAAGATCAAGCTGGCAGGCCTTATTCCACTGCAGGAAGAAACGGTGACAAACACCCAGGTTCTCAGGATGCGTTACGCGAAAGATGATCCTTCGTGCACTGGTAGCAACTGCGCACGCAACTCACTCATTCCCGGGGTGATCGCTGAAGGCGAAAATGGACAGCCAGTGTTCATCACCAAGGCGGACCTGCTGCTGGACGCTCCAGACATGGTCATTCCACTGGGCGGCACCCATGATCTCTATGGCCGGCCATTCACTCTCGACCTCAAAGGAGACATCACCTTCTTTGATGACGGGCGTATGCAAATCGAGCAACGTAATGTGAATTTTGTTGGCAATGCGGATGAGCTTCTGGTGACAGCCAACACGGCGGGAATCTCTCAGATCGGCCTGGTAACCATCAAGTTGCCGCTGGAGATTCCGGTTGGTGGCACCTACCTCAACTTCATCTCCAACCCGGTCAAAGACCTACCGGCTCAGTACGAATAAAACACAGGTTACTCAGGTCTACCCTCCTCAGGCCAGTCTCCGGACTGGCCTTTTTTGTTGGCCTTTCGGGGCCACAATCGCAATCGGTTTTTCATTCCGGGTCGTTTTCCTGATAATCTGGTTGCAATATGAAACCCAACAACAAGAATTCCGGGAGAGCCTGCATGGAAAACGGCGTCCACTACCGCACCTGTCACCTCTGCGAAGCCATGTGTGGCGTTGCCATTGAGGTCAACAACGGCAAAATCACCAGTATCAAGGGCGACGACCAGGACCCTCTGAGCCAGGGCCACATCTGTCCGAAAGCGGTCGCACTTCAGGATCTGCATGAAGACCGGGAGCGCCTGAAGAAGCCGATACGCAAAACTGCCCAGGGCTGGGAAAAGCTATCCTGGGAGGACGCCTTTGACCTGGTTGCCGAGAAGCTTCATGGAATTCGGAAAACCTACGGCCGAAACAGTATCGGGGTCTACCTGGGCAATCCCAATGTCCACAATCACGGCGCCCTGATGACCACCATGCCGTTTTTGCGGGCCATCGGCACCCAGAATCGCTTCTCTGCCACCTCCAACGACCAGCTACCGCACATGCTGGCCAGCCTGGAGATGTTTGGTCACCAGATTCTGTTTCCGATTCCGGACATCGACCATACCGATCTGTTTATCTGTATTGGCGGCAACCCGATGGCCTCAAACGGTAGTCTGATGACCGTACCGGACATCCGGGGCCGCCTGAAAGCACTGCGTCAACGGGGCGGGAAACTCGTGGTGATTGATCCCCGGCGCACTGAAACCGCCCGCCTGGCCGACGACTTCCATTTTATCCGGCCCGGCACCGATGCCTTCCTGCTGATGGCCATGGTACACACTCTGTTCGAAGAGAACCTAGTGGACCCTGGCGCGGCCGAGCGGCTGGTGAAAGACGTGGATCTTCTTCGCCTGGCCGCCCTGTCGTTCTCACCGGAAGCGGTAACCAGGCACACCGGCGTTGAGGCTGAGGCCATCCGGCAGCTGGCGCGACAGCTGGCCAAAACCCCACGGGCCGCCCTGTATACCCGAATGGGCACCAGCACTCAGGCGTTTGGCGGTACCACCACGTGGCTGGCGTACTGCCTGAATATCCTGACCGGCAAGCTGGATATACCCGGTGGCGTACTGTTTACCCAACCGGCGGTGGATCTGGTGGCACTCGGCGCCATGTCCGGGCAGCGCGGGCATTTCGGAAAGCGCCACAGCCGGGTTCGCGGTCTACCGGAATTTGCGGGAGAGTATCCGGCCAGCACCATGGCCGATGAAATGCTTACACCGGGCGAAGGTCAGGTCCGTGCCTTTGTGACCGTGGCCGGCAACCCTGTGCTATCAAGTCCTAACGGCCAGCGACTGGAGTCAGCCCTGGAGGGGCTGGATTTCATGGTGTCCGTGGATTACTACCTGAACGAAACCACCCGCCATGCCGATGTCATTCTGCCGCCCACGGCGGCCCTGGAGCGCAGTCACTATGATCTGATCTTCAGCCAGTTTGCCGTACGCAACGTAGCCAAGTACAGCGAAGCACTGTTTCCAGCAGCGGACGACGCCCGCCACGACTGGCAGATTCTGCTGGAGCTCGCACACCGTCTGGAGCAACAGCGCAAAGGCGGGCGCCTGCCCCTACGCTCGGAAATGGGCTGGAGGGCGTTCAAAAAACTGGGACCAGATCCGATTCTGGATCTGCTCTTGCGAACAGGCCCCTATGGTGCCGACGCCGGCCCGGTGCGCCCATTCGCCCAAACCGCCATCGAACTGGTGATGGACATTCTTCCGGAGCGTAACCCCCTCAAAGGCCTGGCCCGGCTGAGCCCACTCAACCGACGTTGGGATGAATTACCAAAAGGCCTATCACTTTCTGCTCTGAAAGCCGCACCGCATGGCATCGACCTCGGCCCCCTGCAACCGGCGTTACCGGAAAGGCTGTTCACCCGCGATGGTCTGATTCAGATGGCACCTCGCCGCTATCTCGCGGATGTGGAGCGCATGCAGGCTACCCTTGAATCTGCCCCCGCTGACGGCCTGCTGTTGATTGGCCGTCGCCATGTCCGCAGCAACAACTCGTGGATGCACAACAGCCAGCGTCTGGTCAAAGGCAAAGGCCGCTGCACCCTGCTTATCCACCCGGACGATGCCAGCAAACGAGCGTTGAACCCCGGAGATCATGCCGAGGTTTCGGTTCAGGGGCGAGACGTGGTGATCCCGGTGGAAATCACCGAAGACATTATGCCGGGTGTGGTGTCCATCCCCCACGGTTGGGGTCACCATCGATCAGGCACCGGCCAATCAGTGGCATCGTCCCACGCCGGGGTCAGCATCAACGATCTGTTGGATGATGCCCTGGTGGATCCGGTTTCGGGAACCTCGGTCTTGAACGGCCAGGCGGTTGATGTCAGAGTCTGGCAACCCGAACCTCAACAGAAACAGGCCTGATAGCGGCCTCTTGAACAAACAGGAGTGTAACCATGCCCAGAGGGCTGCAATTGGTCTTTATTGCCATCGGGCTGGTTATTATCGGTGTGTTACTGGTGTATATCTGGCGCCAATCTCGGCTGCTGTCCGAACAGCGGCTGCGCCAGAAGAAAACCGAGGAGTTTCAGGCCCGGCGCCGGGACGAAATGATTGAAAGTATCCGGATTATCGCCATGGCGGTAGAGGAAGACCAGGTTGAGTATTCCGAGGCCTGTCTGAGATTCAAGGGTCTGCTGGATTACCTGGCCCCGGAACTGCTGGAAAAACCACCCTTTCAGGTGTTCCAGACGGTGCACGACAAGATTCAGCACATGCCCACGCATCAGGCGAGGAAGAATACCGACTCTGCGACCATCCGGGAAATGGACAAAGAACGGTTTGCCGTGGAAAGGGAGCACTCCGATGAAATCCGTCAGGCTGCCACAGCAATCCGCCATCATCGCTTTGACTGACGCCCGTATTTTGTAACTTTTTGTTACCGATCGGACGCCCGCTTCAAAAATATGTCAAAGCAAATCAATAGCTTTTAGCCTCAAGGAAAGCTGACACCATGCTCATTTATGTAATCTGCATGCAGTCGCCTTTCCTTTTCCCGGAGCTTGTCTAAATTTAAAACAGGAGGCCGCTCCCACCACACTGGATCAGCCTCCCCGTTGTTTTCTCCTGACAAGTTTGGACGACTCTGCAACAAGCGGGTGAACTTGCCGGCCTCAATGGCCGGCCCTTTTTTATCCGCCCTGACTCATCATCCCGGCCATGGCCATAATGCTGTCTTTTCGGCGCACCAGCTCATCAAACTGTTCCTGAACCAGCTCCCTGTCCAGACCCAGCTCATCATAGACAGCCTGAGTTGCAGACTCACCCGCGCCCAAGGCAACACCCCGCTCGGTCAGCAACTGCCGCCCCAGCCACAAGAGACGGGCATATACATTGTGAGGCCCGTCATAGGCGGGATTCTTCTGGTAACGAATAGCCAGTGTCACTTCGTCCGGCATACCCCAGTTTTCCATCAACTGCGCCGCAATCTGCTCCCGGGTGATCCCCAGCAGGTAATGCTCGATGACACTGGAATCAATGTGCGGGCTCACCTCCAGCGAGCGGCAGACCAGCTTGAAATGCGGAGGGAACACCTGCGCCAGTACCAGATGCCCGAAGTTGTGGAGCAAACCGGCCAGATAGGCGAGACCAAACAGAGGTCGCTGCCCTCGAGGCATCATACTCGCGAGAATACCTGCAGACTGAGCCTGCCAGATGGCCTGCTGCCAGTAATCAACATAACCGTCCGGGTGATCCTGCGGGTGCTTCAGGGCACGCCCCAGTGCCAGGCCCATGGCCAGATTCATCACCAAATCAAAACCCAACACCCGGGATACTGCATCGTGGACGGAATGCACCCGCCCTGCAGCGGCGTAGAACGATGATGACGCCCAACTCACGACCTGGGCTGCCAGGCTCGGATCGCTCTCCACCACATCCACCAGGTCCCCCATTACCGCATTAGGGTTTACCCGCAGATGAATGATGCGCTGGGCAGTCTCAGGCAAGGGCGGCAGCTCCAGCGTATCCTCCAGTCGCTGCTGAATACGCAAGCCGGTGAACCTTTTGATGGCGGAATGCAGCTGGTCACGGTCGGCGGCGTGATTGTCAAGATTGACGGAGATATTTGCGATATCCACCGCAAAATCGTGTCGGGCGGCCTTTGCGGTCAACTGGCGGAAATCTTCGGCCGGCATCATCAGGCCCAGGTCCTGTTCCCCCAACTCCAGCGCAACCGCCTCGAGTTCGTCCACACGCCGGTCAACTACAGTCGGCCAACCGGTGAGTGATGGCAGCGCCGGCAACTCCTGAAGCCCGGCTTTCTGGCGGACCCGAACCTGCTCGCGCCGCTGCATCATTCTCAGATCCCGCCCCAGACGCTTGTTCAGGGCTTCCAGATCGAGCATATCGTTGCGACGGCAGATGGCCTGCAGATTACCTTGATCGTCACTGAGCAGTACCATTCGAAGCAAATGGCCGGTATCAATCTGGCTTACGCTCCGGAACGATACACCGGGGGCGTTATCACCAAGTGCCTGCTGTACCACAACAGGAAGTTCCATAGCATTCTCCGGACAAAGGTTATCAATCAGTTTTCATGCATTTTGCAGTCATTAACGCGACATTAACAGGCCAATATCGGCCACGAGCACAGGCGTTATGAAATTCATGACCAACACTATACGTCGCCATAACGAATTTTCTCACCCAGCCACCGTCTGATAAGTGCTGAGACTACCCGAGGCTCCCTCATCAGGCTCGGAGCCATGTCACGAATGGGTTCAATCCAACCCTTGTCGCGTTCAAAATCGGCCAGGCGAAACTGCATCAAGCCAGTCTGGCGAGTACCCAGCACTTCTCCAGGCCCCCGAATCTCAAGATCCTTTTCGGCGATAAAGAAGCCATCCTGACTGTCCCGCAGCGCCTGTAACCTGGCCTTGCCATTATTGGACAGGGGCGGGTGATACATCAGCACGCAGAAACTGGCTTGCTCACCGCGGCCAACCCGGCCCCGCAGCTGATGCAACTGCGCCAGCCCGAGCCGCTCCGGGTTCTCGATAATAATCAGAGAGGCATTGGGCACATCGACGCCGACCTCGATCACCGTGGTAGCTACCAGCAAGTCCAGTTCACCGTCTTTGAAACGCTCCATTACCGCGGCTTTTTCCTGGGCTTTCAGGCGGCCATGAACAAGGCCAATGGACAGGTCCGGCAACCTCTCAACCAACTCCTGGGCGGTCACTTCCGCCGCCTGGCACTGAAGCGCCTCGGATTCTTCAATCAGAGTGCATACCCAGTAGGCCTGCCGCCCTTCCCTGCAGGCCTGGCGTACCCGCTCAATGATGTCGTCCCGGCGGCTCTCCGGCAGCACAATCGTTTCAATGGGCTTACGCCCCGGCGGCAGCTCATCAATCACGGAGGTATCGAGGTCGGCATAGGCGCTCATGGCCAGGGTTCGCGGTATGGGCGTCGCCGTCATGATCAACTGGTGCGGCGCCAGCGTTCCTCCAACCCCTTTCTCTCTCAGGGCCAGCCGCTGATGCACGCCAAAACGGTGCTGTTCGTCGACAATCACCAGCGCCAGGCGCTGGAATACCACGTCATCCTGAAACAGGGCATGGGTACCAATGGCAATCTGAGCACGGCCCTCGGCGACCGCATTCAATGCTGAGTGCCGGGCCTTGCCTTTCACCTTCCCCGACAACCAGACCAGCTCCACATCCAATGGCTCCAGCCAATTACGGAAGTTCTGATAGTGCTGCTCCGCCAGAATTTCGGTAGGTGCCATCAAGGCTACCTGGGCGCCGGCTTCGATGGCTTGCAGGGCCGACAGAGCGGCGACCACGGTTTTTCCCGAGCCGACATCACCCTGAACCAGGCGAAGCATCGGCACCGGCTGGCTCAGATCCTGCCGGATATCGGCCATCACATGGCGCTGGGCACCGGTCAGACTAAACGGCAGTTGCTCCAGAAATCGCTCTGCCCGGTCTCCCGCTGGTAGCAGCGGCAAGGCCTCCCGGGCCTGTATCTGCTCCCGGACCTGCAACAGGCTAAGCTGATGCGCCAGCAACTCCTCCATCACCAGCCGCTGCTGAGCCGGGTGCTTTCCCTCTACCAGCAGATGCACCGGGGCGCCGGCCGGAGGCAAATGCACCAGGCGAACAGCCTCGGTTATGCCGGGCAACTGGTAGTCCGCCAGCAGTGCCGGGGGCAGCCAGTCCTTGATGGGGTAGCGATCCAGATAGCTCAGGGCCTGCTGACACAGCCCCCTGACCCGGGGCTGTTGAATGCCCTCGGTCAGCGGATACACCGGCGTGAGCGTCGCCTGTTCGGCCGACGGCATGGGAGGTGGATTGGTCTGGTACTCCGGATGGTAGAATTCGTAACCGGCCCGGCCCGGTCGCACTTCGCCGAAACAGCGTACTCGCGTGCCTTCAGCAAGCTGGTTTTTCTGGGCGGCATTGAAGTGAAAAAACCGCATCACCAGAAACCCGGTGTCATCCCGCAACGTCACCTGCAGGCTGCGCCGACGCCCCATCACCAGGTCGGCCTTCATGACCTCACCTTCCACAACGGCAATATCGCCGATACGCAGGCTGCCCATGGGCACTACGCGGGTGCGGTCTTCATAACGGTAGGGAAGATGGAACAGGAGATCCTGAATGGAGTGGATGCCCAGCCTGGCAAGTATTTCCGCCAGGGCGCTTCCTACGCCCTTGAGCTGGGTTACCGGGATGTCCTCCAGTGACGTCATACGGCCCTCAGGCGCTTTCAGCAACCGCCGGTGTGTCGGTTTTGGCTTTTTCAATCACCCGGCACTGGCTAGCCGCCAGTGACAGTACATCGATGGCTTTGGGCCGCGGGAAGGTTACACGCCAGGCCAGCGCCACGGTTCGGAAAGGCACCGGCGCCGCAAAAGGCCGCACCGCAAGGATATCTTCCTGGTATTTGATGGCAGTGGCGGCCGACAGCGGCAGTACCGTGATTCCCAGACCGGAGGCCACCATGTGCCGGATGGTTTCCAGCGAACTGCCCTCGGTCACCAGCTCCGGTCTGCCGTTATCCGCCCGTTTGGTGATGGCATCCACCAGGGGCGGACATGACTCCAGCACCTGATCCCGGAAACAGTGGCCGGGCCCGAGCAGCAACAATTGCTCTTTCGCCATCTCTTCGGCCGTCACCTGCTCTTTCTCTGTCAGCGGATGATCTGCTGGCAGCAGCACCACAAACGGCTCATCGTAAAGCGGCAGGGTTACTACTTCCGGCTCTTCAAACGGCAGGGCAATGATGATGGCATCCAACTCTGAGTGCCGCAGCTTCTGGCGCAGGCTGGCGGTGTAGTTCTCTTCTATGTACAGGGGCATGTCTGGCGCTGCTCTGCGCAGCTCCGGTAATAAATGCGGGAACAGGTAGGGTCCGATGGTGTAAATCGCGCCGACCTTCAATGGCGAATTGAGCTGATTCTTGCCGTCCTGCGCCATATCCTTGATCACGCCCACCTGGTCCAGAACCCGCTGGGCCTGCTCAATGATACGCTGGCCAACTTCGGTCACCCGAATACTGCTTTTGCTGCGCTCGAACAATGGGATACCGAGCTCATCCTCCAGCTTTTTAACCGCAACGCTAAGGGTCGGCTGGCTGACATGACAGCGCTCTGCGGCACGGCCAAAATGCCTTTCCCGGGCAAGTGTAACAACGTATCGTAACTCGGTGAGGGTCATGGTGAGCTCCGGTTGACGTACTCAGGTCGAAGTTTCACTTACTTTATCAGCCAAAGGATAAGGATTGAAATTGTCTATGGCAATGACTGATGACAAGCAAAAGGCACAAATTCTGGTGGCGGGCTGCGGCAAGCTCGGAGGTGACATTGCCACGGTTCTGCTGGGCGCCGGAGACGTATACGGGCTGCGCCGCAACCCGGATCGGGTTCCCCAGGGAGTGACCGGGATCGGGGCAGATCTGACCCACCCGGAATCCATGGCTGGCAAGCTTCCGGAACACCTGGACATCGTCGTCTATTGCCTGACGCCATCCAGCTACGACGAAGAGGGTTATCATCAAGCCTATGTCACTGGTCTCAAGAACCTGCTCAACGTCATCGGTGAGCAATCCCTCAAGCGGCTGATCTTCATCAGCAGCACCAGCGTCTTTGCGCAGAATGATGACAGCTGGGTCGATGAGAACAGCCCTGCCGATCCGGACCGGTTCACTGGTCAACAAATCCTCCAGGGCGAACGTACCGCCCTGAACAGCGGGCATCCAGCCACCGTTATTCGCTTCAGTGGCATTTATGGCCCCAGCCGTCAGCGTTTTCTTGAGGAAGTCCTGGAAGGCCGCATGAATCCCCAACCACCCGCACCTTTCAGCAATCGCATACACGAAGTGGATGCCGCCAACGCTGTGGCATGGCTTGCGCAAAAAGCCCTGAACGGTGAGGACCTGGAGCCACTGTACGTCGCCAGTGATTGCGAGCCGGTTCGGCTGGATGAGGTGGTTGATTGGGTGCGGACTCAGGTGCCGTGCAAAGCCCCGGTGGAAGGCGCCCGTAAAGGCGGGCGGGCCGGTAGCAAGCGCTGCAGTAATCGAAAACTGCTTCAGAGTGGCTTTGAATTCCGGTACCCCGACTATCGGGCGGGGTACCGGGAGATGATCAGCAAGCTCTGACGCTTAGCTGAGCACCATAACGGCTTCCATTTCCACCGGAACGCCTTTCGGCAGCGCGGCTACACCGACGGCGGCGCGTGCCGGATACGGCTCCTGGAAATAGGTGGCCATGATCTCGTTGACAGTGGCGAAGTTGGCCAGGTCCGTCATGTAGATATTCAGTTTGACGATGTCCTTCAGCTCGCCACCGGCCGCTTCACACACGGCTTTCAGGTTCTCGAACACCTGACGGGTCTTGGCGGCAAAGTCGCCCGCCACCACTTCCATGGTTTCCGGGTCCAGCGGAATCTGGCCAGACAGATACACGGTGTCCCCGGCTTTAACAGCCTGAGAGTAGGTACCAATCGCCTGAGGGGCGTTTTCGGTCTGGATAACAGATTTGTTGGTCATGACCTGCAATTTCCTCTTTTCCAAAACGCCAATCGTCACCTTTGGGCGTAGCCACTGTCAACCACGCAAAGGTCTCAGTGCCGAACCCGGCCGATATGGGTCACTGCACGAATATTCCGGACCCTGCGCATCACCCGCGCCAGATGCTTGCGGCCATTCACATGCACCACGAGGCTGACGATGCCGAAGCGCGCGTTCTGGTCTTCCACACTGATGCGCTCAATGTTTCCGTCTGCCATGGCAACGGCGTTCGCTACTTCGGCAATCACCCCGCGCTGGCGCTCCAGTTCAACCCGAAGCTCCACCGAGAATTCATCGGTAATGTCCTTGGCCCACTTCAGGTGGGTCAGCCGGGCACGGCCTTCATCGTCCTCCGGCAGGCGGGAACAGGTATCTGAATGAATCACCATACCGTTGCCGGAGTCCATCACACCAACCACCGGGTCCCCGGGAATGGGTTTGCAACAATTGGCAAAGCGCACCAAGAGCCCTTCGGTGCCGCGTATGGTGACGGCGCCCTGCTTGCTGTCCGGGGCATTTTCCAGGTTGGCCGGCGCGTCCATCACGTCATTGCCAGACACCAACTGACGGGCCACCAGATAGGCCATACGGTTACCCAGACCAATATCGCTGATCAGATCATCAAAGCTGTTGACCTGGTTGTGATTAACCACCGCCTGTTTCTGGGCATCGCTGATATCCGACAGTTTGGCACCAAAACCCTTGAGCGAACGTTTGAGCAGGGTGCGACCCAGCTCCATGGACTCGGTCCGCTTACGGGTTTTGAGCACATGCCGGATACTGCTTCGGGCTTTGCCGGTCACCACGAAGCTGAGCCAGGCAGGATTCGGGCGGGCGCCGGGCGCGGTGATGATTTCCACCGTCTGCCCGCTTTGCAGCGGTTGACTCAGAGATGCCAGATTGCGATTGATCCGACACGCCACAGAGGCATTGCCGATATCGGTATGGATTGCATAGGCGAAGTCCACCGGGGTGGCCCCGCTTGGCAGCTCCATGATCCGGCCCTTGGGCGTAAACACATAGATCTCGTCCGGGAACAGATCGACCTTGACGTGTTCAATGAACTCCATGGAATCATCCGCGCGTTCGCGCATTTCCATGAGCCCCTTCACCCACCGATCAACCCGGGATTGATTGATGGTGGTCACGCCGGAGGCTTCGTTTTTGTACATCCAGTGGGCAGCAATACCATTGTTGGCAATGTGCTCCATTTCCTCGGTCCGGATCTGGATCTCGATGTTCACGTGCATGCCGAACAAGGTGGTGTGAATGGACTGATAGCCATTCGACTTGGGCATGGCAATGTAATCCTTGAAACGCCCGGGCAGTGGCTTGTAGAGACTGTGTACGGCGCCAAGTATGCGATAACAGTTATCCTCGGTATCCGTAATGATCCTGAACGCATACACATCCATGATTTCATGGAAGGATTTCTGCTTGAACTTCATCTTGTTATAAATGGAGTTCAGGTGTTTCTCCCGCCCCAGAATGCGGCCCGGAAGCCCACGCTCCTCCAGCTTTTCCTGCAGCTTTCCCCGGATGTCTTCAATGATCTCCCGGTGGCTGCCACGAAGCTTCTCCACCGCCTTGGAAATGTACTTGGCGCGCATGGGATAGAGCGAGGAAAAGCCCAGATCTTCAAGCTCGGTACAGATGGAATGCATGCCCAGGCGATTGGCAATGGGCGCATAGATATCGAGGGTTTCAGTGGCGATACGCAGGCGCTTCTCGTACGGCATGGGGCCAAGGGTGCGCATGTTGTGCAGGCGATCCGCAAGCTTCACCAGAATCACCCGGATATCCTTGGCCATGGCCAGGGTCATCTTCTGGAAGTTTTCCGCCTGGGCCTCCGCCCGGGAGCGGAACTCAATCTGGGTCAGTTTGGAGACACCATCCACCAACTCGGCCACATCCTCTCCGAACTGTTCCGCCAGCGCATCTTTTGGAATGCCGGTATCTTCAATGACATCGTGAAGCATGGCTGCCATCAGGCTCTGATGGTCGAGCCGGAGGTCGGCAAGAATTCCGGCCACAGCCAGGGGGTGAGTAATATAACGGTCGCCGCTTTTACGCATCTGGCCTTCGTGGGCCTGCTCGGCGTAATAGTAAGCCCGTCGCACCTGATTGATGCGATTGGTATCGAGGTAGGAACTGAGCTCTCTGGCCAGTTCTTCTACCGTTGCCTCTGCTGCGACCACCGCGCCTCCATCGTTCTCAGTATACCGGGGACAAAAAAGCCCGAATGCGTGCATCCGGGCTTCCGTTGTCCTTCCTGGCAGGTTCTATAGTTACACTATAAAACTGCGGAGGCAGATTTCAATGCTTCTCAATTACCGGCACGTATTTTTACGCATCGCCGGCAACCGGACGAACTCAGTCGTCGTCTTCTTCCAGCAGAAGATCGCGGGTCACCTTGCCTTCTGCAATCTCACGCAGGGCAATAACGGTCGGCTTGTCATTCTCTTCCGCAACCATCGGCTCGGCACCCTTGGTGGCGATCTGGCGGGCGCGTTTGGTGGCCAGCATGACCAGCTGGAATCGGTTATCTACGTTTTCCAGACAATCTTCAACGGTAACTCGTGCCATTATCTTCCCCGAACAAAAAGAATCACTGATTTAGCAGACCGCGTAGTTTACTGGCCCCGGCTCAATTTGTATACAGTGAAAATCACCATCACCCGTGAGCGGACAAGTCCCGCAGCAACTCACCGTGGCGAACCTGCTGGGTGGCCATTTTCAGCCGCTCACTGCGGACAATGGCCAGCAGATCAGCTAATGCCACCGCAAAGTCATCGTTGACCACCAGGTAATCAAACTCGACCGCGTGCCGGCACTCTTCCTCCGCCTCCGACAGCCGCCGTTCGATGACTTCCGGCGCGTCAGTACCACGGCCAACAAGTCGCTGGCGCAGGATTTCAGCCGAGGGCGGCACAATGAAAATGCTCACACATTCCGGAATCAGCCGGCGCACCTGTTCCGCCCCCTGCCAGTCAATCTCCAGGATCACATCCTGCCCGGTAGCCAGGGTTTCCCGCACCCACACCTGGGAGGTGCCATAGTAGTTGCCGAAAACATCCGCATGCTCCAGGAAATCACCCCGGGCAATCATGGCCTCGAACTCATCCCGGCTGATGAAGTGATAGTTCACGCCATCCTGCTCTCCATCGCGCATCGGGCGAGTGGTGTGGGATACCGACACCCCCAGCCGGGAATCCTGACGGAGCATTTCCGACACGAGGCTGGTCTTGCCCGCGCCGGAAGGAGCGGAAATCACAAACAGGGTACCCTGCCCACCGGCCTGCTTCATGGCTTGAAGACTCCTGAACAACAGTTTGCGGCCAACACGCATGGCCAGAAAGCGGCAAATTATACGGGGTTTGACTTATCTCCGCATCCCGGCCCGGGTTCAGCTGTTAGTATGAACGCAAACACCCACAGTAAACGGATACCGCCATGGAAAAACTCCTGATCATCATGGATCACCACCATAAAGACCAAACCGCCCTCGCCCGTGGCGTGGCACTGGCCCGGGCAACGGGCGCAGCGGTGGAGGTCGTGGCGTTTGTGCATGAATATCTGGATGCACTGCCGGGCGATCCGGAGGTACAACAACGGGCCCGACAGGCGCTCATGGAACATCGCCAGAAATGGCTGGAACAGATGCTGGCGCTGGCCGATTGCAATGATCTGAAGATCCATGCCCGAACGGTCTGGGAAAAGCACATTCACCTGTGGGTAATTGCCCAGTGCAAGAAAGAGAACGTTGGTGTCGTGGTAAAGACGGGCCATCGCTCAGAAACCTTCCTGTATACCCCAACCGACTGGCACCTGATTCGCGAGTGCCCGTCACCGGTGATGCTGGTGGCGGAGAACAAATGGAACAAGGCTCGGCCAATCCTGGCGGCGGTGGACCTGAGCTCCGACAAACCCGTGAAGAAAGCCCTGAACAATCGCATCATTGATCGCGCCTGGCATCTGGCGAAGGCTCTGGAAACAGAGCTGCACCTGGTGCACGCACTTCATACCTCGGTGGTTCTGGCCGACCTGGACATCATCGACCCTCTGGCCCACGCCAGAAAACGGGAAGCGGCCCTGAAACCGCAGATTGAACACCTGTGCAACACCTGGCACCTGATGCCGGAACAGGTCCACATCGAATCTGGCCCTGCTCAAAAGATCATTCCCAGTGTTGCCAACCGGATCAAGGCCGACATGGTCGTCGTCGGCACCACCGGTAAAACCGGCCTGGCCGCCCGTGTCATCGGCAACACGGCCGAAAAGGTGCTGACGCATTTGCGGACCGACCTGCTGGCCATCAAGCCGGCAGAGTAAACCGCACGAACACCGGGGTGGCAGAGACCACCCCGGCTCACACCTCACTCCAGATTCTGCACCTGCTCGAAGAATAAAAATATAAAACCCTTCAAAAACAGGTGATTAAAACGTTTTCTCTTGTGATAAATGATCGGTACTACCCAATTTACTACCCATGAATAGAAACTTTATCTCTGAGTAGCCCACATAGTTACTACTCATGATTATAAACTGGGATAAGTGGGAAACTGGGAATTCCTGATCTTTTCCGGTTTCCCGTCACCTCGTCTCAACCGAAGAAAACCTGCCAGCAAGTCTAGCAAGAGCGGCGCTCCCAGCGCACCTCTGCTGATACAGCGAAGTTTGTACTGATAGTACAAACCATTGATTTTATTGATTATTTTTTATTTTTTCTCTTGCATATTTGAAACTTCGTGCGAGTATTTTAGAAAACGCAGGAGTTCAAAATGACCAAGTTGAAGACCATTTGTTTTGCTGTAATTACAGCCGCGCTCGCGGGTTGCGCTGCTACGCCTCGACACTATGACGACGAATCGTCCCGCGCACTGAATCTGGCCCGTGCCGGCGGCGTCTACGACCAGGACCTACGGGATTCACCAGACGGGACGCGCTCGTATCGAAAGGGTTTGTTGGTAAGCGCCCTCGACCTGGCCAGTCTGGCCACCTCATTAGATGCGCCACTCCGTCATCTTACGGGCACCCAGACCCTGCTATTTAACGCCACCGATATCATGATGACGCCGGACAACCCTTCTGCACGACCCAGCCTGATTGGCTGGATGCCGGAATCACTGGCGGCGAACGAGGATGACGCCTATGACCACTATGTTGCCGTCGTTGATGAGGCCATCACCCAAGCCGCCGAATCGATGGCAATTACGGCAACGAAACTCACAGACGTTAAGACGCCGGAGATTGACGGGTACCCACTCATGCTGTGGTCGGTAACAGCGGAGCGATATGGCTGTGCCGATAGCAACTGCATCATCGCCTACAACATCCAACAGCCAAATCACTGGAAGACACCAAGCTATGTCATCGGCGGTGAAGCAGCCAGTTACAACATCGCTGCCAACCACCCCGAGAAATACTCCCGACTGGTATTTCGACAGTCCGGCCATGAACCCACCTTTCCAGTAGATGAATTCTATCGCGCTGTCAGCGCCGGCATGCCTCCCTGGATAGTAATGTACTTTCCACCGAACACCGTGATCCACGACGGCGAGCCGCTCCCCTATCCGGTGCTGTATGAACAGGGCCAACAGCTGATGTTCAGGGAGCCCGACCATGAGTGACTGGCACGATGAACTCGAGTTGGCACTGCTGCCGCTGGAGGACCTGAGAGTCGATAGCGTCTACCTGACTTGTGTGATCAGCAATGCCCTGAGCGAGCGAGGCATTTTCCATCAATGCCGGATCGGATACGCGGAGGACCGACTGAGCCGAATGACCACCGCTCCCCATTGCTGGGTCGAGCTCGAACAGGGCTGGTGTATCGACCTTCGGCTCAGACAGTGGCTGGGCGATGAGGACGACCTCCCTCATGGCGTATTCCAGCCATCCGACTACCCGCGAGTTCGATATCAAGGCACGGCGTTGCTGGTTCCACGCCTGGACGTGGAAGATTTGAAGGCGATGACGAATGAGGTCTACAGCAAGGTGAAACTGCCGTGGCTGCCCGGGCAAGCCGCAGCGGCCTGATCCCGGGCAAAACTTGCATTTTCTCAGGTTCTGGTAGCTTCGAAGTAAAGAACTATCGGGGACTGAGGCCATGGTGAGAGTGGCAAAAACAGTAGCAGTGGGGCTCGCCGGGATCGGCGTTGTGGAACTCGCCTTTAGGGGTACCGATGCTGCGCTTTACGCATGGTATCTATTGTTCGCGCTCTGGATGGTCGCACTTTTCACTCGCTTCACACTAGCCGCAGTCGATGCTTACAAGACGGTTTTCGCCAAGGGACCCGATGGGGAAATGACGTTTCCTGAATTCGAACAAAAGATGGCGTCGTTCAGTCGAGGCAGTGATGAGGAGGCAACCGGCGCGAGCAACAAGGCAACTTCCGGCAATGGGAGCAATGGCGGTACAGAGGGTTTCATCGATGACGACAGAATCAACCAGATTTATCGAGCGGACGATCCGTTCGGGGAGTTTCTCGACTCTTGAGGTGGTTCCTTATGGGTACAGATCAGGAGAACCATAGGTTCGAACCCGGTAACGGCCACCAGAACCACCTAAACCAGACTGGTCAGAGAGAACCACTTATAACAGACTGAGGAACCGACGATGTTTATTCGAGCCTACCTTCGGGCATCCACGCAGGAACAGAATGCAGAGCGAGCCCGGGAGTCACTGGTACAGTTCGCAGCCAACCACGGTCAGCGTATTGCCGCTTTCTACGTGGAGAACGTGTCCGGCGCTACCCTGCACCGCCCCGAGCTGATGAAACTGATCGCAGATTCTGGTGAGGGCGACATCGTTCTGGTCGAACAAATTGATCGGCTGGCTCGCCTCAAACAGAGTGACTGGGACTCCCTCAAGCAAAAGCTGGCCGCCAAGCGGTTGGCCATCGTCTCCCCGGAATTACCAACCAGTTGGCTCGCCCTGGAAAAGAAAGACGATACCGGATTCACAGACTCCATTCTCCGGGCGGTCAACGCCATGATGCTCGACATGCTGGCTGCCGTGGCCCGCAAAGATTACGAAGACCGCCGGCGCCGGCAGTTCCAGGGCATCCATAAAGCAAAAACGGAGGGTAAGTACCAGGGGCGGCAGCCAGACCTGAAGCGCAGGCAACACATCGCCAGCCTTCTCAACAGCGGCCACAGCTACAACGAGATCCAGGAAATGCTGAGTTGCTCGCGGCACTTGATCGCGTCTGTCGCCAAAGAACAAAGACAGGCCGATGTGGTGGCCTGAGACCAACAAAGGGCCCTCAAAGGGTCATCAACTATTGGAGACCTGAATATGCTGAACCTATCTGCCACACTGATTGCATTCCTGAGCTTTGTCGCAGTCGTACTTTTTATCTGCGTTATGGCCTACCGCAACGCAGACCGTCTGGAAGCGTTTGCAGAGGGCAAATTCCGGAAAAGATCATCCCGCCACAATGGCGGACCGAAATAAATTTGGGGCAAACCGGTGTTCTTGACCAAAACGGGCAGTTTGAGAGCCGTGCCTACGGCGTCGTCCATGGCAGCATAATCGTGAAGTCGATATGAGGTTATGCACATGACGAACAAAACAGCCATGCTTCCCGACAGCTTTCTCCTTTTATTGGAAAAGGAAGAAAAGCGGAGGCAGCAGCGGGAGGACGCGGGGCTTCCGGCTCTCACAATACTGATCGACGCCGCCCAGAGTGGTGGTGGTCAGGCCCGACATATCCGGCGATTCCTTCTTGGCCTATATAATGCCAGTCGCTGGCCATTCGAGTTGAACCGGCTGAGGGCCTTGGATACCGAACTGCAACAGGCTGCCGTGCAGGTCCTGGAGCTGGATTGGAATGGCCGGGAAATTCACACCTATGTGCCAGGTGGTGACCAGCTGTTTCAGGCCTGGTGGGAGCGTGAATCAAAAGCGTGATAGATTTTCTGCCCTGTACAGGATTGAAACCTACCCAACCCCATATCGGGTGTTCTATCCCAGCACCAGGGAGCTGGGAAGATCCCTCGCTGTTCACGGCGACCTCGACACGGATACCGAGGTGACGGGTGACCATGCGGGACAGACCTACAGCCAGGGAGAAGCTGACGATAAGCTTTCACCAACGGAAAGACTCGTCATAGGCCGAACCTCCCGGATTGGTCAGCCGATATGCCAATAGGATATGCGCAGAGTTCTTATGAAACATTACTCAACTACACTTTCTATATTTTGTTTCTCAAACCAACTCTCAACCGTGTTCAGGGCTCCGGGAGAAAGCTGCTGGGTAAACAGAAGAGCGAGTCGTCTTTTTGGTCTAGAGCATGCAACGTAAAAAAGGTTTCTGTTATTTTCAAAAGTTGCGCGGTCCTTTTCGCTCAGCGTGTCCTGTTTGGGGACATTTTCGAGCATTTTCCCAAAATTGTATTTGTTCCAACCTCGGCCAACTATGACCAGAACATTTTCGAACTCAGCACCTTTTACACCATGTTTCGTCTCGAATGGCGAATGCCCCTCAAGGTAGTTGGTAACGGATATAATCTCCTGATATGGAATATCATGAAGTTTCCGTACCTCCATCAGTGAACGAGGCATTTCTTCCCCCTCTGATGGATCGAAAGTTTCGAGCCGCAGCTCTATCTTCTCCACTGCATCGGCAATCCGGGGAATTCGGAATTCCCGCAAATGCGCAACTACATCGGCGACAGTGCCAGTCTGTCGGATTTCGAGGAGGCGCGTCATGGAGTCCGACCAATCCTTTTTGTCAGCGGCCTTTAGTAAATAGCTTTTACTCGCCCCCAGCGCCGCGAACATCTCTCCATACCGTTTTGCTGCAAAAGCTCGACAAGCGGGCTCCAAGTGATCGACAAAGAACGCGATATGGGCCTGCTCCTTCTTCGTGAAGGAATTATTGTCCCGAAAAACGCTTGCTAAACTGCTATAGCCCTGCTGTTTACCTAGCGCCCGGTGAGTGAGCATGAGGATCTTAGTCCTTTCGGCCGACAGGTCCCAACCTGCTTTGGTGAGGCGGCTCTTTACTTCGGAGATTGTGTTGTTGGCAGCATCGTCCGGCAAATCGCCGCCGTAATGTGGCCCCTTGAGCCTGATACCCGGCCACTCGTTTGTATGGAATATACGCACCTCACCACGAACGTCTGGATCGAGGACGAACTGCTTGAGCTCCGGTCTCATACGGTTGAGACAATCGACAACGGCGGACGCAGACCGGAAATTGGCTTGCTTTCCTATCTCCGTTATCGTGGTGTCTACCAGCTCGCCGCAGCCATCTCCATAAATCTTTTGCCAGTGATCTCCGAAAAATCCGAATAGCGGCGGCCCGCCCTTGCCAAAAAAATGTTCGCGTATCGCTGCAATCCAATCTGCATTTGTATCTTGGTATTCGTCGATCAGGATGACTGGATACCGGTAACGAAAGATGTTTCTGAACTTCTCATAGCCAAGCAATCGTATGGTCAGGGGTAGAACATCGTTGTGGTGAATCGAGATAGCCTCGTCCGTGATGCCGCGATAGCCAAGTGAATATTCAATCCTCCGAGATCCTGGGCCACCAGCTTCTTTAAGACGTTCTTCCCATGGATCGCTAGACCATCCTTCAAGCTCCTGCAAGTGAACGCGCAACTGAGACTGAAAGCCGGAAATTACAGACCAGCAGAAGGCATGGATGGTGTCGCAGTGAATAAGCGGGCTGCGATCGGTCCGTGCCTTGATTTCTTCCTTTGCGACATTTGTAAAAGTAATGCAAGCAATACGCTGATTGAGGCGTAGAAGGCGTTCGCCTTCCCGTTTGATGAGGAACTGCAATGCTTTGACCAGCGAATAGGTCTTACCAGCCCCGGCACCCGCCTCCAGCTTGAAACTATTCGACTTCTCGATGGCTTCGCGAACCGCAGTAAGTGCGCGTTCGCTGGCTTCCTCGGCAGGTGATAACTCAGTCGGTTCAGTCATTGGCGGATTCCTCCGCAATATCCTCTGAGACAACAGTGGCTTCCGGTGGCACTGGGACGGTGGGTGGTGCTACGAAACCTCTGGCGAGCCAGGCAAGCCCGTCATTGATATATTTCGGAATGTTCCAGTCCGTATCGTCGATCGCGTATTGCAGAGCAAAAGCAGACTTCTTGAATGTTTCGGCTTTTGCAAGGGCATCCCCGGCGAGGGCTTCGGGCGTGTCGCCGTTTACCCCGAATTTTGCGCCATTTGCCAGCAGAAAAGCATCCTCGAAAGTTCTGCCGCAGGGACCATCATTCACTTCCCGGCATTGGTACGCGATCCTAATGCGCCCTCTGATTTGTTCTTCACCGGATTTTTCAAGCAGATCATTGGGAACGTTGGGCCCACCGCCAAACCATGAATTGATACAGGCATTGCTGGTGGCGTTTGCTTCATGCACGAGACACTTTTTTCCTCCGACGTCAGTGACAGGGTCAAGGTCGGTTACGATGAGCGTTTGCAGCTCCAGGAAATTTAAAAGATCGAAGAATTTATGCGCATAGGCACCTCCAACCTCCATGATGGTTAAGTACTGACTGCGAAGCTTCCGTCCCGACGTGTCGGCTTTGTCTCGCTTTTTGATCATGATTGGCAACATGAGCCGCTCGCTGGTGCCTTCGATCAGTATCGCTTTGTCCGCAAAGAACAGATCGCAGCGCGTCAGGGTAAGATACTGGTGGAGGAACTTCTTGTCTTCGGGCTTAGTGCTAGACATTCCTCGGCGCAGGTCCTTGATTTTGGTATTCCAGATGGTCGACCTATCATTGGCCGGTGAAGGCAGGAAATACCGGATCGATTCAAAATGCGCTTCGTTTGCGATATGAGACGAGTGAGTCGAAACCAGGAACTGGACAGGCCACTCCGGATCCTTTTCATGTTCCTTGTTTAACTTTTCGACGATCGCGCCAATCTGGCGAATAAAAACTTCCTGCATCTGGGGATGCAAATGAGCTTCTGGTTCCTCAATAAAGACGATGTGGACTCCGGGGGCGTGGGCCTGCGCCCGGAATTCACGATAAAAACTGACTATCTGTAGCAAGATAAATATCAGGTTTCGCATACCAAGCCCGTTATAGGATTCGGGCAAAAGGACGCCGCTATCCCCTTCGTAGCGGATCTTTGTATGGTTCGTCAGAAGACGATGAACATCGAGTGACGTCTCTGTCGTCAGCACGGATCCACCCAATCCAGGGTAGCCAAAGGTTTGCAAAGTAGGTAACAATTGTTGCAATTGGCTGCGAAAATCGCTGTCGATAGTTTCTTGAATTGTGCGAACAGCTTCCTCAAGCTGTTCGGCTATTTTGCGCTCCTTCTCATCCGCGGTATCCAGTGATGCGTTATTGAACAATCCTTCCAGCACCTTGGCGAGAACATCGCTTTCCTTGGTGGTGATATCGTCAAGGCCACGCTGTGCGTTGATAAAGCCTGTTTTTAGCAAGGTCCTGACGGCGGCCTGAGAACTTTCTTTACGATTCGACGCATCATTAGGGTCTTCCGCCCAGACTTTAATGCCGTACAGATTGTGGATGCGCGCAGCGATTTCACGAAAGAACAGTTTCCGTGTCGCATCAGTGATTTCTTCAGGAAGTCCGTCGAACAGTCGGTTGATCGCTCCATCCATCGGCTCAAATCGCATTACAACGAGAGCTTCATCGCATGCCATATCAAGATCGACTATAAATTCGCCGAGTGGTCCAAGTCGCGGCTGTGCAGAGTTATAACGGAAGAACAAGCGCAGTTCGATAATTGGAAGAAGCGTGCGTATTTCTGATTCCTCCTTTCCTTCTCTCTCCGCCTTGAACGCTGCGCAGAACTCCTCATAACACTCGGTTGAGAAATCTTGAAGGTAAAATGTCGCATTCTTGTCCGATGTGAATCGCCGAATGACTTCGGATAGGGATGTTTTGCCGCTGTTGTTCCTTCCCACAATTACAGAAGTCTCGCTTTCAAGAAAAAGTTCAACATCCCGAAGAAGACGGAAGTTCTTTATCTGTACGCGGTTTAGTTGCATAGTGCCTCCGTAGCGCGGCGCCGAAAATCTCTCAGTTCACCTGAGTTAACGTTCCACCTTCTCAATGGATCGAATGGCAGCGACTTGGAACCACTGGGCGCGCCCTGAAAACCATTTGGTCAGTGATGCCGTTACGCTGCTCATGTTATTCCCCCTCAGTTCCATTCGGCTTTTGTTTAATAAACGTAACCTCAAAGGCTTTACTCGACCGAAACTGCTGCAACCGGTTGGCAAACGCGAAGGCTTCATTCATCTCGTAGTGCTGAAAGATGTCCAACCCCCGATCCAGTGAAATCTTCCAGCCGTGGTCTGTAACGATATGACGCGCGTGAATGGTGCCGCTTTCGTCAAACTCCCAGGTGAAGTCTATGCCCACGGTGCGAGCGGATTCCTGAATCTTTTCGAAACTCTCGTCTTGCAGATCACCCTTGAACTCGTCCCGGACGGTGACGAGGTGAACCGCCACTTCATCTTCCTCGGCCTTGTTCTTCACGATGGCTTCGAGAAACTCCATGAAATTGCGGATCTGGTAGAAAAGCCGGATGTAGGGGTCTGTAACAGTGATCCTGCTGGCTCCTTTCAGGTAAGCGCCAAACAAGCCGTCGAATGAGATGCCCTTCTGATTTTCCTGGAAGGTCAGGTGCTTTTCTTTCAGTACGGGCTCGGGGGCATTCGGCTCTTTGGACTCGATACCTTTAACGTCCGCTGTTGGCTCGGGTTCTACTCCCTCGTCATCAGTTGTCGAGACCGTCTGGTGGTAGTAGCCTGGGTACTCTTCCTCCTCAAGTGTTGTGACCAGTATTTCCTGGCCTTGTTGATCCTGATAGGAAAATCGGACTTCACCGTAGGTGGTGTCGATCCGCTGTAACTGGTCCTTGACCCGCTTTCGCCCCTCGATGGCAAAACGCAGTACTTCTTCAACCTCATCCCTGGTTGCTCCGCCCTGGGGGAACAGGATCTTCATCAAGCCGGAAAATGTCTTGTTGATACCGTCCCGGTCACGGGTCGAGATATCCGAAGAGAGGGTAAAGTACTCCCGGTACTGATCGGAATAATCGTAGTTCCGCATCGAGCGCAGGATTTCTGCAAGGTAGTCCACCACGAAGCCATAGCCGTCGGAGAACATCTCGCCCCGGATGATATCGACCTCCCACCCGGGGATGTAGAAGTGGATTCGGTCCAGAAAGGCAGAATCGTAGAACTTGTCCGGCAGCTCATCGAACAGGTCCGAATGCTTCAGCATGTAAGGCACGGTATGCCGGGTGTTCCCCACGAACACCATGGACGCCTCGGCGCCCAGGGTTTCCACGCCCCGGGAGAAGGACTTGTTGGCCATGTAGTTCTTCATGATGTCGACCAGTGCTTTATCGACGCGTTTCTGCTTGCCGGCGAACTCGTCGAAGGCCACGCAATCCCAGTAGCCCACCAGGCCGATCTTGCCGCTGGAGTTATTCACAAACAGCTTGGGTACGGTGACTTCACCACCCGATACCAGGATCCCATGGGGCGAGAATTCGGAGTAAACGTGGGATTTACCCGTCCCCTTGGGGCCAAGTTCAATAAGGTTGTAGTTCCGCTCGCAAAACGGAATCAAGCGGACCAGTTGGGTTAGCTTGCTGCGCCGTCCGAACATCTCCGGGTTAAAGCCGATACTCTGGATCAGCAGGTCAATCCACTCATCGGTGCTGAACTGCTGCCGCGCGGCAACGTAGGCGTCGTAGTCGAAGTGAGATAGCTGAATCGGCTTGAGGGTGGACAGAATCCAGGGGCTGACGTTCTGGTCTTCAGAAAATACGTATTCGATGTCCGCAATGCACCAGACGCCGCTTACCAGCAGTTTGGGGTGGGCCTTCACGGTCCCCGAATCCACCAATACCTTCTTGATTCCCAGGTTGGAGAACTGCGCCTCGTAGGCATCCGTCTTCTCATTCAGGGCCACGCTGATCTTGTCGATGACCTTGTAGCGCCCCTTTTCCTTGATATTAGAGCGCACCAATCCGGCTTCATTACGGTGGACATAGTGCTTGGCGAGAATCTCCTTGACCGTTTCAATCCCGGTCTGAATCGTGGCCTCATCGCTGGTGGCGCAGTACTGGCCAAGCAGATACTCCAGCACATATGAGGGGACGATGGCGTTGCCCTTGACCGTTTTCACCAGGTCTTTGCGCACCACCAACCCGGGGAAGTGTTCGTTGATCTTTTGGTCAAGCGTGCTCATTGGCTATAACCCTCAGAAATCAAAATCGCTGGTAAAGGACCGCCGCATCAAATACCTGAGCGACTTGTATTCCTTGTAGTGGGAGGTGCCGGCGTGCTGTTCTTCCAGCTTTAGGAAGACCTCCTGGCCGTTGGCCTCGTCCGCCTTGCGGCTGAGCACAAAGCGCACCTGAAGCTCCCGCTCGCGGGGATTCTCCGAGGTCAGGTCAAACGACAGTTCGTGACTGTCTGAAATCAACTCCCCTGACTGGGTATAAATCCCGGCCCGCAGACGGCGAGGCTGTACTTTCTCGGTAACCGGCCCGGACTGATACAAGGTGACGGCCAGTTGGCCGGACGTGATCACCGAGCTGGCCCCACGCAGGATGTCCACCTCAACGGCGCTGACATCACTCTGGCGCTTCTTGTTAACCTTCAGGACCGGAATCACAACCTCCTGAAGGGATGCGCCGCCATGCACAAAGCGGCTGCCAGAGCCTTTAAGGCGCAGTCGGTTGATGGACTTGGGAATCTGCACTTCCATGTCGCCATCCAGCCCAAGCTGCTCAGACGAGAAGTGATGGAAAGCTGGAGAGGCGGACAGCCCCTTGCCCAGCACGAACCGACGGTCCCGGTAGCGAATATCGTCGCCAGAAACAGCATCCCCCAGGAAGTCACTCTCATCCAGCTCACGGTTCTGGTAAATAAAGCCATGGTCAGCGGTGATCAGCAGGTTGTTAGCGTTGGCCGCCGTGAGCTTCTTGATCAGACGAATCAGATCCCCCAGGGTCTGTTCTGCGGCTTCAAAGGCCTGCCCCTCTGAGTGCATCTTGTCGCCAGTGTGATCGATGCGGTTGTGGTAGATGTACAGCACATCATTACCCTTGAGCAGCTCCCGGCTGTCTTCCCGGTTGAGCTGCATAAAATCTTCCGCCTTGACGGCCTGCCCCCGCCCATCCAGAGCGGCCTGCAGGATTTTGGTACGGTTGACCGTGCCCTGTGAGCTTTGGCCATCCACCAGCACCGTGCCGGTATCGTTGTCGGCAATCGCCAGGGAGTTGTTGGGCAATAGCGCCGCCATACCGAGCTGGGTATAGCTGGGAAGGGTCGAGAGTGCCGGTTCAAGCTCCGCGCTGTAGCGATCTTCCTGTCGGATAAGGCCCAGCAGCTCGTCACCAATCTCGTAGCGCATGGCGTCGGAAATGATCACACAGATCCGCTTGTCCTTACGCAAGTACGGGCGAACCCAGTGCTCGAAAAAGGCCTTTTGCTGAACGACCGGATAGGCTTCCCAGCGTGACGCGGCATCCACGTGAACCTGGAAGCCATCGCCCAGCTTGAGCAGATAGTTGTTGGAATACAGGTTCTCCACCTGCTCACTGAGCTCGCCCATCAACGATGCCTGGCCGGACATGCGCACATGGTAGGTAAACTTGCGGTAGAGCTGATCCAGTTGGAACCAGGTGCGGCTGTATCGCTGAACGCCGTCGGAGAGGCTGTCCATGGTGAGACGAGCCTCACCCAGCATCTGGACAAAGCGCGCCGCAAACTCAATGGCTTCATACAGGTGGCGGAACTCCCCGTACCAGTGGCCCTGGCGCCGCTGCCGCACCCACAGTGCCACATCGCCACTAGTGACCGTGCGGCCTACCACCGCCCGCACCAGATCACTGATAATCTTCTGATCGATTAGCCGGAAGTAGTCCAGCTCAACCAGGTCCCGGAAGTCCCGTTTACCGAGATCCTGCTCAATACCCAGCACCTCGGCACACTCGGCAGACAGGGTTTCAAAGCCTTGCTCGAACTGCCGGCTGTCTTTCCAGCGCTTGAGGAACACCAGGGCGTCGCCAGTCAACTTGACCTCGCCGTCCGTACCCATGGCATAGCAGGACTTGAACAGCTCAACCACGAAGTCGCGCAGGCTGGGCTCACTGGCCTCGTAGCCGTAGAAACGGGTCAGTTGCTCCCACAGGAAGCTATCCAGACCACAACGCTCAATCAGCCGAATGCCATCATCGCGCTCTTCCGCCAGTTGCTGCAGCAGGGTTTCCACCACCGAGTCCATACGGGGCTCGCTGCCGGCACACACAGCCAGCATCTTCAGGCGCAGCTGACCGGCAGTGTCGTCCGGCTTCAGCAGCTTCTTCAACGCATCCTTGCGTTTGATTGCCTGGAAAAACTCCGCGTGGGCCTGGGCCACCTCGGCAAACTCCAGGCCTAGCTCCAATTCGGAGAGCCAGATTGCCACCTGGTCGGTCCGGAACTCGCCGTGGGCCAGCTGTACGTCCAGCAACCAGTTGTGCAGGTCCTCTGGTTGTGGCCCCTCCTTGTACAGAAGAAACTTCCGCTCCGGTGCCTCCCGCAGGATGCGATATTTCAGGCCGTACTCGTTGTTAGCGATCTCCAGCTTTTCGACGTCCTGAACGGAAACCGCCTCGAAGTCGCTGCGCAGCTCTTGCTTGGTGTCGTACCAAAACACGATTCGGTGCTTATCGAACAGTCGGCTCAGGGCTTGGCTAATACGGTCACTCATTGGCTTAACCCAGTAATCTTTTTCAAAGCGTCGCCAAATTTCGGATAATTGGCCTTCACCCCGTCATCGAGATCGATTTCCACCTGCTCGGTAGCCAGGGGGTAAAGCACATCCCGCTCGTAGTCATCCAGCTCGGCGAGGATTTTGTTGATCTTCTCGATCTCTTTCAGGGCCTTGGTCTTATCACCCGGGGAGGCCCCGGCGCTGATACTGACGGCCTCCAGATGGTTTTTCCGGGCTTGCAGCTTCTCGTCTTTGAAATCCCGCAGGTACTCCAGCACCGTGCCCACGGTGTGGGGCTGGTAGCGGTGCATATAGATCAACGCATTGAATGAGCCCTTTGGTGAGGAGAACAGCCAGTAGATCGGGCGCTTCTTGTAACGGCGCACGTGGTCGTTGTAGAAGTCTTTCAGGAAGTATTTACGGAGGTCCTTGCCCAGTGCCTGTTCGACAAAGCGGAGGTTTTCGTCATAGTGCTCTTCGCCAAAGGCGATGCGCAGGAATTCACGGAAGCGCTCGGTGATATCGTCGGTGAACCAGTCACCGTCGAGCATGGGGATGACATTGTCATCGTCTGCCGGGAAGCTCGGTTCTGGGATCCGCTTCAGGTAGTCCTCGATGGTCTCACCCTGATTGGCCATGATCAGCCCCGGCTCTTCTATAGCATAGCGGCCGAACATGCAGCCAACGGCGTAGGAGACCAAATCGCGCATGGTATCGGCCAGCAGCAGAGACTCCAACTCCTCTTCATTTTTGTTGTTGCCGTAGCGGTAATAAGGGTTGCAGGTCAGAGTGACCTCTTCCAGCGGCACCTCTGGTGTCAACTCATCCTGCAGGCCATAGGCATCAATGAAGATGCGATTGTTTTCTTCCTCCAGCCGCTGCATCTTGAGTGTCATCTCCCGCCAGTGGGCGCGAAGCTTCTGGTAGGTAGCTTTTAGGGTGGGCTGGTGGTAGCCGGCATTCATAAGCGGGATCCTAGTGAAGCCCCATGAGCTTTCAAAGGAATCCCAGTCTGCTTTTGTTATTTCGTATAATTCTAGATACTTGTCCCGATGCTCAGGGCGCACTCTTATCAAGGGAAGTTTTTTAAGAATTTGCGGTGTTACATTAAGCGTTGGATTTAATAACTCGATCAGGGCGTCTGATATTTTTGAATTTAAAAAACCCATTGCATCATAGAGGCTATCTCGCTCATTCGAGAAGAGTGCCAACCCTGCAGAGTCAAAAGTAAATCCCTCCGGATAAAATCGAAAGCTAGAAGTAGAGGACGTTATTTTTGACCAGCCAATATGTTCCTGAAAGTAATACTCTTTTCCATCATGCCTGAACCCTGGATTTTTCTCCATGGCATCCAAATGCCTTTGGGAATATTTCAAGACGGTGTCCCAGTTGCCAGCCCATTTCCTGAATTCGCCACCTTTATTATGTGGGGTGTACTCATATTTCTGTTCAGGATCTTTTCGAATAAGGTTAAATGCAACTTCAGGCCAATAAAGTATAAATACTTCGTTCTTTCCAGTACACATTCCCGCCCTAATGGCAAATGAACTCTCAAATGTTTCCTCATTTAAGAAAAGGTCTCTAATTTTGTCACTCACCCAATAGGCAATGGGGCTGCCTGGTATTTTTCTGAAATCTGAGGTGGATGCCGTAAAACGGTTTTCCCGCGCTTCCCTTAGAGCCTTCTCTTTTTCATGTTCTGAAGTATCATCTACAAGACGAATGTAGGTTCCCTTGTAATCTTGCCGTCGCGCCTTATCCACTACAAATGCTGTAGTCTGAACAACAGCGCCGCCAATACTATCGAAGGCCCTAGCACCTAGGTGCGCCATAGTTCTTATGGTGTCTCTATTAATGATGGTTTCACGAAGGGCTTCGAATGATGATAAAAACATCCAACTTTGCATGGTAATCATAGCGAATGAACCACTATCTAAAGCTAAATCTGCACATCTATCGATGAACATAGCAAACAAGTCGGCTTTAGAAGTTGTGTAGTTATCTTTGGCCCATGCTCCCAGCCTCCCATTCATTCCGGGCGCTCCCATATACGGAGGATTGGCGATCACCACATGGTATTTGGGACTCAGGTAATCTGCCTGCCGCAGGGCTTTCAGCGCCTTCTTATGCGTTTCGCTCAGAAAAAGTTGTCCTGATACCTCCTTGGCTTCCAAAACCCTCAGAGCGCCGTCCACATCGGTGACATCCGGACGGATCAGGGAGCCAAAGTTGTCGGCTTCTTCGAACTGGCGCAGAGTTGTTTGCAGCGGCGCGGTGAACATGTCGCGCCCGACAAACCCCATGTATTCCTTTAGCTCAACTTCATCGAAACGCACATTCTCCAGAACGCAAATATTGGGCTGAACTGGCTTTCTAAAGAACCTCCGAAGCTTGGCCCGTGCCTTCATGGTTAAAGCAAAAGCAGCGAGTTCTCCAGCCCGCTCGTCGATCTCTATGCCATACAGGTTATGACTTAGAATCTTGGCCGGAATGTCGGCAGGTTCGTAGCCTTCCTCTTCGTACATGGCATACAGCAAATCGAAGGCATACGTCAGCATGTGGCCTGAGCCACAGGCTGGATCGCAGACCTTGATCTCTTCGGGGCTGCTGATACGCAGGAAGTCGGTCTCGGGTTCCTCCGGCTTGATGTAGTAATCCATCTGCCCGATCAAGCCAGAGTCTGGCCGATTGAGCATCCAGAGGCGTCCCAGAGAGTTTTCCACCAAATAGCGGACAATCCAGTGCGGCGTGAACAGCTGGGTCGCCGCCGGGATATTCTCGGGAGTAACCTTCTTGTTTTTCTTGAGGTCAGCAAATACCTGGTCTTTCTTCTCGGAGATATAGAACTGATACAGCCAGCCGATCACCTCGACATCCTGGCAGACATCCGGCGTCATGGCCTCGCGGGTATAGGCCAATATCGAATTGCCTGACAGCAAGTCATCCGGCATCAAAAGCTCGGTGTAATCATCAATGCGCTCAAACAGGAACGGCATCGCACTGTACCAATAGTTACAGGCCGCAACGACCAACAGGCGATAGGCCTCCCCTTGCGGGTCCTGGCTGGGTGTTTTGCCATCCAGCAGGGCGAAGATCTTTTGGCGGGTTGGCTCCGACACCATTTCTTCATCGATATGGCCCATTTTGGCATCCGCCAGGATCTCTGGCTGGAACTGCCCCTCAGCAGGGGAAATAATGCCAATGCGGTTGTAACGATTCACGTCCATAAAACGCAGGGCGCAGAAGCGGTTGAACCAGATATAGGCCACCCGCTCGATAATCTGCCCTTTGCCTTGGTCGGTTATCGCCTCTTCCAGCTTTTTAATCGCCTGTGGTCTTTCTCGCCGGGCGGGACTCTCGTCGGCGAGTACCAGTTTGAGTTTGGCTGTAACCTGTTCGAGCAGGCTCCGGCGAGCAAATTGGGCGAATTTTTTAAGTTTCGATGTTTCCATGAATTAGGCTCCCGCACTTATTCTGCGGACGGTATGGGTTCCAAATTGTTTCTTGTACTGGTCCAGATTGAGAATGACGCACGCCTGTGCAAACGACAGAGACCAGTCTTTGTGATTCAATGGCAGGCAGCGGTGCAGCTGATCTTGTTTAGCTAGCAGCAATGCGGGATCGAGAGCGGCCATGGAAAGCAGGACGACATAATGAACTGGTTTTCCCACCTTACCGCTGAGGGCTCGGAACCAAAGGCTGTCTCTATACTTTCCCGCTAAATCGGGTATTAAATTGCCACTGACGAGCTTTTGTCTGAATGCTTCAGGATTGGTCGCGACAGGGTTGTCAGGGTCTTTTACTTCCACAAAAACCAAGCGATCCTCATACTCTGCAATAAAATCAACGCGCTTCATGGTGCTTTGCCCATGTAGCGCGTCGTCATCGAAGCGGACGGCTTCAATAGCATCGCTGAAATCGAATTCCAGATCGTCCTCGGAGAGAAGAGTCATACCTTTCCCCCGAGCGAGCGCTTGATCTCTTCGTCGTATAAATCATTGAACGTGTTCGCTATGGCATTGTTATCCAGCTCTTTATAGCTATTCGCTGATTGAAGAGTAACTTGGCCACCTTTGTTGACCAGTGCATGGAAGCGAATATGATCTCCCTGCCCTGGGCGGGCCAGGAGGTCAAACCATTTGAGCAGTACATAATCATGGGTGGCGAGAATGACCTGCTGGTTATTTCGAGCGAGCTCCAGAAGAACCTGAACAAGCAGCTTCATCAGCTTGGGGTTCATATTGGATTCTGGTTCGTCCCAGAACAGGGGGCCACTGGAACCAGGAGACAGCACGCCGTTACTTAGCAACCTGTGCAGAATACCGATCTTTCTGAAGCCTTCCGCTGTCATGCTGCTGGAGTACTGACGACCGCTTTCTGCGACGAACTCCGTCACTGTGGAGTCCTGATACGCTTGGGCGGACTTGGAATTGGTTCGTTTAGGAGAGGGCTTTTCCCGATATTCACCTGGCTGGAAGCAGAAGCCGCCGTTTTCCCACTGATAACGGCCACCAATCAGGCTGACCAATTGCGGAACGATCGAACTCAGCCTCGGATCTTGGTTGATTCGCACGTCCAGGTCGTCATCACTGGATTTGGTCAGGGCCTTGGCAAGATCGACGTAGCCATCATCGAATATCAGCTCAACCGTCTTCTGATCGTGTGTTTCGTCGGCCATACCCTTGACCAGAGAGAGCACTTCTTTGGTTGGGATGAACACTGGCTCAGCCCGGTACTTGGCGTAGCTTTGCGAATCCTTGATCGAAAGTTCAGAGGAGTTGTTGAAAAAGGTCGCGTTGACCTTCTGCCCCTCTGCAAACTGTGCGGTTAAACTGGCGTGCTCCCTGGCCCCGTGGAGGTGCATCTTCCCGAGCTTGTCATCCAGAGGCATGAACAGGCGTAAGAACTTGGTAGTTAAGGCCGCTTCGAGCTCGGCTTTACCGAGATCCGGCTTGCTCTTGAAAAACGATGCGCCGGCACAAAGCCCATAGGCCGCCTTGAGCAAGTGTGTTTTGCCGGTACCGTTTTCACCAATGATCACGTTGATCTTGGGTGAGAAATCGATGTTCAGATCACCGAATGACGTAAAGTTTTTGAGTTCAAGCCGGTCTATCATCATTACTTCCCGATTGTTCACTATCCCCTGATCCAGCACCCGGTCGGCCACTGCCCTCACTTGCACGCGGAAATACGCGCGGCGCTCGTATCCGCTCGTATTTTTCGTGCGCCGCACGTATTTTATCAGCTTCGCTCATATCGAGTCCCCTTCCCCTGGCCTACCGGGCGTATCACACCCTTGTCTTTCAAGCGGTTGAGCAGCCGAGTGGCTTGGAAAGGGCTGATATGGCACAGATCAGCGGCATCCGCTCGTTTGATGCTGCCGTGGGTATCGATGAAATTCAGCACCATCTGCTCCTGTTGGATGGCATCGAACCCCGCCTGGCGAACGTAGGCCGCCTTCTGTCCCGCCCCCCGGTAAACCTTGGCGCTCAGGGTGTAAGTGCGGCCCTTGCCGGTGCCGTGGGCTTCCACCATGCCTGCTTCCACCAGCTTTTCCAGGGTGCCCCGGACCACGGTTTCGGGCTTTTGCACGGATTTGGCCAGGTCCGCCGTTCTTAAGCGCCGCTCATTGCGCAGCCGGGACAGGATGATCAGGCTGTCGATGGGCATGGCGGCGCCGGTCTGTTCCTCACGCTCGACGATCATCCGCAGGAATTCGGCGTCCGCGTCCGCTGCGCTCATGCGCACGGAGACGGTGTGAGCGGACGACATGGAGTAGTCGGGGGCGGTGCGCCCGTAGCGGAGCATACCCTCGAAGATCCGGTCGATGCCTCGGCCAGTGCGTTCGGCCAGGCCAATGCGCTTGATGATGTCAGCCAGCAATGGGTTACGGGAGCGAGGGTCAGCCACCAGCAGGTTGTCCAGGTTGACGCCCTCCACAAAACCACCGGGATTGCTGATGCTCAGGCCGTCGTCGTCCAGTTTGACGTGCACGGCACCCAGGGCGCTGTAGTCGCGGTGAACCAGGGCGTTTACGAAGGCTTCCCGGAAGGCTCGACGGTCGAAGTTGGGGATGGGCACGCGAAACAGCCCGACCTGAATCTCCTCTTCCTCCACCCGGGCGCGGAACAGCACTTCGACCTCTTCAAACGTCTCCAGCAGCGGTTTGCGGTAGAACTCGTTGACCAGCACATCGGTACCGCGCAGCACCTGGAAGGCTACCTCGTGGGAGGGTAGGTGTTGCCGGAGCTGCATCTCACTCCCTAGCAGCAACAGGCCTGCAACCGTAGGGCGGCGCATGCCTCCCACGCTCACAGTCAGCCCCAGGGCGCCGTCCAGCTCATCATCCGCCAGGGGCATCAGGCTCTGGTCGCCACCGTACTTCTTGATGGCGTTGCGGATGCGGATGCGCTGAATCGGGTCCAGGTCCTCAACCGCGAGGTTTTCCACCGGCAAGGCCGAGGGGTCCGTTACCCCCAAGCTTGACTGGCGCTGAACAAACTCATGGGGGTAGAAGGGCACAGCCTCTGGAGTGCCGTCCATTCTCAGGCGCCGACGTTGCAGCAGGCCATCCGAAGTGGACACCAGCTGCCGGGACTTGGGCACCTGGATCCTGGCAATAGGTTGCCCGTCCAGCTCCAGGGACTCAACGCGCACAGCCAGCGAGGGAATGGTCTTGTTGGCAATCAGCGCGGGCAGGCCGGCGAGGTTGCGGTGATTGGCATGCAGCCCAGTCGGGGTGCCATCGTCTTCAACGCCCAGGAACAGGTCGCCGCCCTCGGTGTTGGCCAGGGCCACCACCGCAGCTACCAGATCCCGGTCCGGCAGGCTTTTGACGTCGCTTTTGAACTCGACGGCAAGGCTTTCGCCGCCGCGAATGAGCGCCTGGATTTCCTGTTCGGCTTCGTGCATGGCTATCCCCAACTTTGACCGATTAGACGGTTCGGCACGCTTAGATCTGGACCTTGCGGCCTTGCTGGACTTCAACCAGCAGGGCCTCGCGCAGGGCATTCAGATAGCGGTCCACATCCCCCTCGTCGGCCAGCCAGGCCTTGTCGAACGCGACACGGAGGTTGCGGGTGTGAACGTAGTCCGCGGGCGATTCCTTGATCTCGTGAGGCCCCCTGTCGTGCAGGTCTTCACTCTGCCCACCTGGGGGCTGATCGGGGTCGTCTGCCGGTGCTGATTTCTGATTGGCCAGCGCCACCATTTTGCCCAGCAGCTTCTGGTAGCCCTCTTCTTCAAAGTATCGGGTCCGGTCCTTGATCACGGCAATCAGGCGCTCCTGCCCGATATAATCGACCAGATCCCGGAACGGTTTGTTGAGCTCATCCTGGCGCGGCTCCGGCAGGGACTGATACTCATCCATGCTTTGCATGCGTTCTTGCATGGTCTTTAGGGACGTTTCTGCCTGGGAGCGGGTTTGCTGCACTTTCTCGTCGATGCGGCTCTGTAGACTGTCCAATTGGCCCTTCAGCTGCTGAATGCGATTTCCCTTGTAGCAGTTAGGGTCGTTCAGGATGGTGCGGATCTGCTCGATCTCATCCCCGGACACATAGATAAAGTTGGGCTCCTGGCTCTGCAGGAAGGACCGAGCCTGGTTGTAGATGTCTTTTTGTGAACCGCCCATAAACTTGCGGATGGGGTCGATGACATCCTCTTTCAGGCCCAGCAGCTGGTCTTCCTGCTTGCCCAATTCCGTCAGGTGCCAGGTGTAGGGCTTTCCGGCGACCTCTTTCAGCGTCTCCAGGGCCGGCTTCAAAGCATTGAGAAACGGGTACTGATCGACCTGCGCTATCCGCCGATCCAGGTCGTGGAACATGTCCTGAAAGGCTTCGCCAGCCTCTTTACCCAGGGCTTTGGCTTCGCTGCTGCGGGGCGGGCTGTCGAAGAAGTCCTCGTAGAACGACTTGAGGGCTCGGACCTGAGAGGCGGTGAACTCAATCTGTGGTTCCAGCACCACGTTGCCGTGGCCGTGAGTGTTGCGCAGGGCGCGCTCCAGCTCGCTGTCCTCCAGGATGTTACCGTCGAGACGAACCTCCACCTTGCCACGGGCACACAGGTTGGCCAGGGTGCAGAGAATCGCGGCGTAATACCAGCCGTAGGGTTTGCGTTCGAATTTTTCCAGCAAGCCCTTGAGGGTGGTACGGACACCGCCCCGGTTGTTGCTCTGAATGAACGCCAGCACTTCCTGCTCGGATTCCGCCAGGGCCGTGGCGTCGTTACCGAAAAGGCCATCGTCTGTACGGTTGAGGCAATTGTTGATGTCGTTTTCCGTGTAGGAAACGCCGCGCAACATGCGGAGGTTGGGGTAAGCCCGTGAAATCAGCTCATGGAAGCCCCGGATAATGCGGGTCTGGGGGTCCTCATTCGCCACTTCCACATCGGCGCCGCCAATGAGCAATTTGGACTTGCCAATGAGGGTCTGAACCTGCTGCCGGAGCCTGGCCTCGCGCTCACGGTTCTGGAAGCCTTTATCATTCAGGATCCGCTTGACAGCTTCCTGCTGGGTAACAGAGATATTCTGTTTGATGTACTTCTCGGTGCGCTTGAACATGAGCAGATCACGCACCAGGCGCTCGTCCGACGGCATGAGCACGAAGAGCTCGTCCGCCTTATAGGTTGAGGCTGTACGGAGCATTTGCTCATTGTCGGTATGCTCGTGGAACGGGCTGATGACATTGATCGAGAGTTCGTATTCACGCCCATGCAGACGATCATCCAGTTTGCGCGAATAGGAGTAGTCTTGCCCCTGGTTCTGGGAGGAGCCTGCGTCATAGCGGATTTTGCGCTGCTTGATGACAAAGTCGAAAACGATCTTTTCCAGCTCGTCAGCCACGTCCGATGATTCGACCTCTGTGTTCTTGATCTCCTGCTCGACGTCCTTTTCCTCGTCCGTCAGGTACTCGTACTGGTCGCCGTTGCGCTGTATGTAGGTCTGTTGCTCCAGAAGGCTCAGGGCCTCCTCGACCTTGGTGCGAAGTGCCGGCAGATCCTGATCGAAGGCATCCAGCATCAGCACGCAAAGGTTGCGCACCGTGGGCTTGAATTCCTTGACGTATTTGACCAGGAACAGGGCCTTCAGCAGACGAATGGCGAAGGCATTATCGAGGTGGTTCTCGGCCTGAATAATCGCCCGCTGTATTTGTGATTTCAGTGCAGAGCGGATGCCTTCAAACATCAGGTCAAAGGTGGCCAGTTGGCCCACCTCATGGTTGCCGATGTGGATGGCCACCTGCTGGAAAACCCCTAGCATGGAGCGCTCACCAACAGAGCTGTGCTTACCTTCAAAGGCGTTGTGCTGGGACAGATTCTGGATCGCCGATTGGAACAGCGCGAACTGGTAGGGGATAAAGGGATAACTGTGGATGAAGTGGTCGCGATCCCGGAAATTCCGATAGGTAGCCGAACCATCCGAAAAATCGAAGAGCGTTTTAAAATTATTGGATTGATCGTGGTAAAGATCTGACAGCTGGTTAACGCCCTCTTCGGTTTTGGTCAGCAGGCGCTTCTGGATCACTTCCGCTACATCGGCACTGGACAGTTTCATGCGGTTATTGAAACGCGCCTGAATTTTCGAGAAATCGTTACCTTGCTGCTTGCCCATTTCGCCAACCACGTTTTTCATCTCTTCCTGGGCGGTGACGATAATCCAGGCCCGGCCCCGACACTTAGTGGCGAGGCTCTCGGCAATGGTTTGCAGGTTGGTCATCAGCTTGGTGTTGTCGGCAATGTACTGGCCGACCTCGTCCACAAAAAAGTTCAGGCGGAACTCTTTGTGGCCACCCTCTTTTGCCTGCTTCTCGATATAGGCATTCACATTGTCCGCGAAGTCCTCAATTGAAACGCGGTATTCGCTGCGGTACTTGTCCAGAATGCCCGCTGCCGACTGCGGGTCGCCACTGGTCACAGCGGCGTAGGCTTTGGCAATATTCGGGCCTTCCAGAAGGGCTTGCTCCCGGCCTTTCTGCCAGGGGCGGCCGGCGATGGCCTCGTACTCGACTTTGAATTGTTCGTACAGGCCACGGCCGTCCAGATCGCGCTCAAACTGGGCAATGTGCCCTTGTTTGCCGTAGTAACCGCACATTTCGTCAAAGACTTTAACGAACACGGCCAGAAGCGCATCGATCTGGGTTTTGCTGATGACATCGGCTTTCTGATCGATGTTGAACAGAATGCTCTTCGCCGGAATTGAGACAGCTCGTTTCAGGTCGCCCCGGAGAATTTCATTCTCGCTGCATTTGGGAAGGAACAGGTCCAGGGTTGTAGCACCGTCCATCTCGCGGTTTTCAAGCAGAAGCGCCAGCATCTTAAGCAGGTGTGACTTACCCGAGCCGAAGAAGCCGGATACCCAGACCCCGTTCGCCCCTTCGTAGTTATTGTAGGCGTCCAGGAACTCTTCGAGACGCTTCTCGACTTCGTTGGTCAGTACGTATTCTTCAATTTCGAGGCGAAGACTGGCTTCATCGTCGGCTTTGATAACGCCTTCAATGGGGCGGTCAACGGGCTTTAGAAAAATATTCTTCAATGTCATTGTACTTTCCCTTAATGATTACGCCTCGAATCGTATCGTCCGCTCAGGCTTCGTAATGAAAGATGTTGAACGCACGGTAGTACTTGTCGTCATGCAACCTGCCGAACAGATCCAGCGATGCCCCGGTTTCCAGCGAGTGGGTATAGGAGCCCGGGAAGAACATCACCGTTGGCTGGTCTTTGGCGGTGCTCTGCAAGTTGTTGAGCACGTTATGGGAGCGTATGTAGGGGAAGACCTCGCCCACCCCTGAGAGAAACAGCACGTCAAACTCAACGGACTGGAGTTTTGCCGCAATAGCGGGCACCAAATGGGCTTCCGGGTCCAGCACTCCCTGTAGCAGCTCTTTCAGCTGATCCTTTGAGACTGTGGGCTCGAGCTCCAACACCTGCTCCCAGATGTCTCTTTCTTTCAAAATATCGACGGCCAGGTCGTACAGGTTGATGCTCAGAATCCGAATGCCCGCCTGCTCCAGCCGGTTAACCAACTGCCGCTGAAGACGCTCCATCTCGACCGCTTCTTCAGGCCGGTAGGGGCAGATGAAGAAAGGCACTTCATTACCCAGCCCCTGTTTGTTCAGGAATCGCTGGCCGGAAACCACGCTGAACAGGTGCTGTAGTCGCTCCTGCATCGGCATTTTGGCAATGTCCTTTCTCAAGCTGACATCCCCCTGATATCGGATTCATAGACTGGGAAGTAAAAAAACTCGTCAGGATTGTTCTGACGCAGCAACTCAACCAGCCTGGGGCTTAGCAGTATTGCGTTTATGGTTTTGTCTTTAGCTAACAACCCTACCTCCCGCATCATTCTGAACAGGACCTGCCGCAATTTATCGCGCGTTGAGGCGCTGGCATTATCCAGTTCGTCATGCCATTCCGATTTACGGTTATAGAAGGCGTCGAAATCCTCAAAGCTGAGATCCAACTTCATCGCTACAAACCGTTCGTGTAGCACTTCCACCGCGAAGTCCGCTATAAAGCGATAAAGGCGGCACACGGAAACCCACAGGAGATGTGCCTGGTCCTGGTGGTTTGCCTCGGCCAGGAAAGTCAGTTCGCTCTCGGTCAACGTCTTCAGGCGTGCAACCGCCTCTCTACAGGTGCGCTTTGCCGTGCTTTCCGTTCTGGCCTGTAGAAGGTTGTCATGTAGAGCTTGAGTCCGCACCTCATCCCAGTCACGGAGCGACAGGTACAGCTCGGCCAGCTTCACCGATTCGCGGTGATACAGGCTGCCGGACGTGAAGGAGATGCGATACCGGCCTTGGGTCATTCGGAACGCTCACCTTTGCTCGTCTCGGCGGCTCCTCCGCCCTTGACCCACTCATCTACTTCGACTTTTTTGAACTTCCAAAATCGCCCCATGCGGTGGGCGGGCATTGAGTGCTTGTCGATCCAGCGGTACACGGTGTCATTGCTGACACCGAGGTGCTTGCCTATTTCGTCTACGGATAACCAGCGATCTTCCATCTCGGCCATGTTTTCGCTTCCTATGGGCGATGGTGTTGCCGCCTCATCTGAGGCGGCATGGTTTCGTGGGCGGAGCAGCCCTACACTAGATTGACTGATCAATATATAGAGGTACCACGCCGCATTCAACCGATTTGACCCGGATAGACCAGCAAAGAACGGCGCATATAGCCATGTAAAATCTGGGCGACCCCATCAATAGCCCCACACAATCAACACCTGCGGTGTGAACGACAGGCCTTTTACCGCCAAAAGCCCTCATCTCTCCTCGCTGGAGCGGCTTGAACTCACGCTGGTAGCTTCCTTCAGTCCACGGAGGTGGTCCTCTAGATCTTTCAGAAGGCGCTCGCTTTTCCGCACGATTCGACAAAGCTCCGCCTGGTTGGCATTGAGCCTTCGCAACATCTCAAAACCGGTCTCAGTCTCCATGATGAGCGGTTGCTCCCAATCCTGGGCCCGCGTGAAGGCCGGTTTGTGGTAGCGATACTGACCTTCTTTGCGGATGTATTCACTGAACACCGAGCGGCCTTCACTACCCTTCTTCGGTACAAAGCGATTGTAGTACCAGGACAACTCCAGCTTTCTTTTCCGGAGTCGGACGCGGCAGCCGAAGTGCCCGGGATAGCCGGGTGTCTGGTCGGTACGATGCGCGACGTTGTGGGACCAGAAGTGATCACAGAGCCGCTGCGCCAGATAGCGATATCTGGCTTGCTCCACGTCTGCTTGTTGCTGAATCGCGGCCAGAAATTGGCGGCACTGCCTGATGGCGGCTTCGGTGCCGCGACGATGGTCCAAATTTTGGGCTCGGCTGACCGACTCCCACTCTTCGCAGATTTCCTGGTGAGTCATTCGTTTGCTCATGGCTGGCTCCTCGCTATGGATTTGCCAACAATCGTAATCCGTCGAGTGCTTTGAGCTGCCATGTGCTTTTGTCCTTTTTGGACACAAAGGCGGGGGCGGAGGCAGATTCCTTCCTCCAAGCCATGGGACCTTTCCAATTCCTGTCCACGTAACTATCTGATTTGGGACTTTGCCGCTGCGCTCCCGCGCGCCATGAAATAGCTCGCATGGGCTGAAGGATCCGCGTTCCATTATTCATTTGGGACCCTGGCCTCCCACCTCAGTGACAACACCGGTATCCGGAGGCTTGATGGAACCGGACTGACTGTCGTCGCTACAACAATTCCCACCGCTTCCTCGAGGCACTTACAAGGGGCTTGAAAGAGACCTTTTGGAGCCCCGGTGTGATGCGGGCACGTCCCGTGAAATAACAGGGTCTCGACAAGGCTTTTTGAGAGGCTGTTTTGATCACGTCCAGCATTGACTTTCACATGTGAAAGTCAGCGGGAGTTACCGCTTCATAAAATGATGCCGTGATGATGGCGGCTAGCGGAGACTGTTCACATTTTCGCCAGAATTTATCCAAAAACCGATGGCCGCCACATAGAAAGCGCCTAAACCCTAAAATTTATCCTTTAAATTCAGCGTTTTAATATCTTTTTCTCTTTGCGCCCAAATTGGCCAATTCCACGGTTCTGGTGTGAATTCAGGACTATTCATAATCACTCCTGACCGTTAAACAACGAATCAGGAGTGGATTATGCAACGACAGTATTTCAACGAGACGAATGAGCGTTTGCTCACCTATGAAGAGGTTTGTGCCGTCACCCAGCTTTCGCAAGCCACGCTTCGACGGTACGTGAAAGCCGGTCGTTTCCCTGCCCCCATAAAGCCAAGCCCGCAAGGAAGGGCCGTCAGGTTCCGGATTCAGGATGTTCGTGACTGGCTGGACCGGCTGTGACGGAGGCGCGAATGAAATATCAATTGAGAGACTCAGGGCTGTACTGCTACAGCTCTGAAGAGTGGCAGAGGGTTGGCGGATGGATAGAGGTTGTTGCCCGAACCCGCCTCTCCAATAAAAAACACGGCCACGGCGCGCTGCTGCAGTGGAAAAATATGGACAACGTCCTGCTGCGCGAGGTGGTGTATGCGAGGACTCTGAACGGTGATAACGCTCGTCAGATACGAGAGCTGTTGGTGGACACCGGCTATCCCCTCGAACCCGGCAATATTAGCTGGACACGACTGCAGCGGTATTTGCTGGAGGAAATGGCAAAGGCGCCTCCGGCCACAACCGTCGACCGCAGCGGCTGGCATGGGCCTATTTTCGCAACGAGCAGCTGGACGGCAGGTCAGGCGGATGAGCAGCACCACTTTGTAGGGCAGCTATCGACCTCACCGTTGCTCCAGGAAAGCGGGTCTCTTCAAGACTGGCAGAATCAAGTGGGGAAGCTCTGTGGCGGCAACCCGCTGGCGATCCTCAGCGTCGGGGTGGCACTCGCGGCGCCCCTGCTAAAGCATGCGGAGCTTGAAAATGGGGCCTTTCACTTGGTTGGTAATAGCTCCACCGGGAAAACGACGTTGCTGCAGGTGGCCGCGAGTGTTTGTGGAGCACCAACGTTCGTGAGGAACTGGGTAGCGACTGCCAATGGCTTGGCAGCCGTCGCTGCTGAGCACAACGACATGTTGTTAGCGTTGGACGAGATTGGCCTGGCTCGGCCGGAAGATGTCGATGTGGCGACGTATCACATAATGACCGGTGCCAGTAAGCTGCGCGCGAATATCTCAGGGGATCTTGCTGAACAAACGCACTGGCGAACGCTGGCGTTAAGTACTGGTGAGGTATGGCTGTCGGAAGTGTTTCAGGAAATAGGAAAGTCGGTTAAAGCCGGCCAAGAGAATCGTCTTGTCGAGATCCCCGTTTTTGGAAAATTTGGAGCCTTTGACGAGGTGCATGGCTTCAGCAGCCCCCAAGAGTTCGTGGACGCGTTGAAAAGCCGCACCAGGCACTACCATGGCACGCTGTTCCGGCACTGGCTTGAGCGTCTCACAGAAGATGTGGATGACTTGCCCGGCTATATCCAGAATGAGGTCGCCCGGTTGACGGACCAATGGAAGACCTCTCATATGGCTTCGCAAGTCCTCCGGGTGATCAGGCGGTTCGCACTGATCACCGCTGCTCTGTGCCTAGCCTGCCGGAACTACCTACTTCCCTGGTCGGAAGCGGAGTCAGTTCGAGCGGTACACCAAGCAGTTGGAGCCTGGCTTCGGAGCCGAGGTCACATCTTCAATTCGGAGGAGCACCGCATTTTGGCTCGCCTTCGCGATGCGATTTACAAATGGAATCACCGCCTTGTTGACATAGAGCGGGGGGATTACGGAAGAGCAATTGGTCTGCGACGCAAAGTGGCCGGTGAGACGCAGTGGCTGATACCCAAAAATACTCTGATCAAGGAGCTTGGCCTTCGTAGTCGATACACTCGGGAAATTGAGCCGCTTATCCAGAGAGATTTCATGGAAACCAATGAGCAGAGCCGTGGCACCATGAAAATCAAGCTGCGGGATCGATCGGAGCGTTTTTTCGCCCTGTGGCCTGATCGCATCAAGGCGTATTGGGAAGCGCTACCGGATGGAGATGGACTTTCCCAGTTTCCCACTATTCCCACCGGTGATTCGGAGGTAGAGGAGGATGATTGATAAAACCTTCAGTCCGCCTTCGGAAGAGGTGCGCACCAAGCTTCTGGCTCGTTCTGGACAGTGTGAGCGACTGGTCCGGGAGGGGGATCGCCGCGCGATTACCGGCGTCAGCCGAACTCAGTGGTGGACCTTGGAACGAAAGCGAGTGGCTCCGGCACGACTCAAGCTGGGCTGCAACTCGGTGGCGTGGCGGTTATCGGATCTGTTGGCCTGGATCGAGCAACAAGGGGCCTGATCTGGCCCCTTTACTCTCCAGAGCTGACTTCACCTCTCACGATGGGCGCCAGCCACTCGCAGAGCGCCTCGTGAGCCTCTTTTCGTTCTTCAAAATACGCATGCTTGTTATAGACCCGGTCAGTCCGGTTGCCGGGCAGCTGATTCAGGCAGCGTTGGGCCAGATTGTCATCAAAGCCGAGCTTACCCAGTTTCGTACGGGCCGTGCCGCGAAGATCGTGGACGCGGCGCTTGTCAAATGAGAAGAGCTTTTTCTCAAAGAGCTTCTTGAGCGCATGGTTCAGCGTATTCTCGCATACGTGCGGAGTCCGTGCTTTTTTGCTGATCCTGCGAGCTGGGAAGACCCACTCACTCCCACAGGAGCGTACTTTCAGTTCATTCAACCATTCCACGGCGGGTTCCGCCAACGGGATATCGATGGCCCTTCTCTTTTTGGTCCTTTCCTCGGGCAGGTACCAGATACGGTTCTCCAAATCGAATTCTGACCAAGGCGCGGCCAGAAGCTCCATCTTTCTCGTACAAGTCGCTATCAGCAACGCGCAGGCCAAGTAGTTCTCTCGACTGAACTGCGCCGGAATCACCCTAAGTTTGGTAAAGAACTCGGTGACTTCGTCTTCATTCATTGGGTAGTTGGCGGCCTTCTCCTCCCCGCCGGCGTCCCTGGGGCGGAATGGCGAAGCTGGATTGAACCTGGTGACGTCCAGTTTGATGCCATGATCAAACAGGTTCCTCAGCAGGCGCATCAAGTCATTTGAGAGGGTCGGGCGAGGCTTATTGTCCTCATAGCCATTGGCCACGTCCCGCAGGATTTCGCTGATATCCACTGGCCGGATCTTTTCAAGTTCCACCTTTCCGATGCGCCAGGCGACCTCACGCTCGTACAGGCTCTTCTCTTTATGGTGGGACGCGATTTCTCGTTTGCGAAGCTCGTAGTAGTCCGCGTACAGGTCATTGAGCGTTTTGAAGGGGTTTTGGTTGACCCTCTGCCGCTCCTGAACCGGGTCAGCACCCTCACGCTTGATCGCCAACCTCAGCTTCGCCGCCTCATCACGGGCGTCGGCCAATGACCAGTCGTCCACCTTGCCGATGGTGTATTCGCGCCGGAGCTTGGTAGCTGGCGTGGTGTATCGCAGCATCCAGTAAGCGTCGCCGCGCTTCGGGGTCATGAGGTAGAGGCCATTGCCGTCGGCATGTCGCACGGATGGCTTCTCTTTGATCAGTTTCTTGACGGTCTTGTCGTGTAGCTTGCCCACTTTCCTGCCTTAAAAAAATTGGGGAGTACAATCTCGCTGAGACAATATAGCGAGAAAATACTCCCCAATCTACTACCCATCACTACCCAAACTTGGCAGAACTTACACGAACGCGGTGACCGTCAAAATTACATAACCATTTGATTTTTAAAGAGCTAAAGAACAACGACAAACACCCAAGAACATCACTCTATGTTTTGCACCTGCTCCCGCATCTGCTCGATCAGCACCTTTAAGTCCACCGCTGCGCGGGTGACGGCGGCATCGATACTCTTGCTGCTCAGGGTATTGGCTTCCCGGTTCAGCTCCTGCATCAGGAAGTCCAGGCGCCGGCCGATGGCATCGTCGTTTTGCAGGGTCTCGGTGACTTCGCTGATATGGGCATCCAGGCGGTCCAGCTCTTCGGCCACGTCACTTTTCTGGGCCAGCATGACCATCTCCTGGGCCACGCGCTCCGGGTCCAGCTCTACCTTGGCTTTCTCAAAGCGATCCCGAAGGTTCTGCTCCTGGGCGGCCAGCAGTTGAGGCATTTTCTCGCGCACCTCCGCCACCAGCTTACCCATGGTGGCCAGACGATCCTCAAACAGCGGTCTCAGGCGTTCGCCTTCCCGTTCGCGCACGCTCATCAACTCGGCCACTGTATCGACAAACAGATCTGCCGCTGCCTCCTTTGCCGCGCTGTAGTCCTTTTCCGGCAGAGACATCACCCCCGGCCAGCGCAGAATATCGAGCGCATTGATGTGGGCCGGGTTATCCAGCATACGGTTGATATGATTGGCCGCCTCGTTCACAGCCCGGGCCATCTCATCACTGATTTCAAAGCCCTGGACATCACTCTCGGCCGACTGCAGGCGCATGGAGACATCGACCTTGCCCCGCTTCAAGCCCTGCTTGCGCAATTCCTCCCGAAACCGGTTTTCAAGCTCACGAAAAGCCTCCGGCAATCGGAACGAAGGTTCCAGATAGCGGTGATTCACGGTACGAATCTCACAAGTAAGAGTACCCCAGTCACCCTGGGCGTCCTTGCGGGCAAAAGCAGTCATGCTGCGGATCATAGTGGCTCCAGTGTTCGTCAAAGGAACGTCGAGTTTAACAGGCAAACGCCCGGAGCGGCGAACCCGACCAAAGGGGCACGCGGCCTCCCCCGCCTGCCCCTTGCTACGTGCTATACTCGTTGCCCTTTCAAAACGCCCGACCGGCAACAGCCGGACATTCATATTCAGAAACAGGACACACTATGCGACCAAGCGGCAGAACGCCTGAGCAACCCAGAGACGTCCGCATCACCCGGAACTACACGCGCCACGCCGAAGGCTCGGTATTGGTGGAATTCGGCGATACCAAGGTGATCTGTACTGCCTCTGTCGAGAACAAAGTACCACCGTTCCTGCGCGGCGAAGGCAAAGGCTGGATCACCGCCGAGTACGGCATGCTGCCCCGCTCCACCGGCAGCCGCATGGGCCGGGAAGCTGCCCGTGGAAAACAGGGTGGCCGCACCGTGGAAATCCAGCGCCTGATCGGCCGCAGCCTGCGCGCCGCAGTGGATCTCGAAGCGCTGGGCGAACACACCATCACCATCGACTGTGACGTGATCCAGGCCGACGGCGGCACCCGCACTGCTGCGATCACCGGTGGCTGCGTGGCCCTGGTAGACGCGCTGAATCACCTGGTAAAAGAGAAACGCCTGAAGAAATCACCTCTCAAACAGATGGTGGCTGCGGTCTCTGTCGGTGTCTACAAAGGCACCCCGGTGGCCGATCTGGACTACCCGGAAGACTCTGAAGCTGAAACTGACATGAACGTGATCATGACCGACCAGGGCGGCTTCATTGAAATCCAGGGAACTGCGGAAGGTGCGCCGTTCGAGCAGGCAGAACTGGACGCCATGCTGGCGCTGGCAAGAAAAGCGATTGATCAGTTGTTTGAACTGCAGAAAGAAGCTTTGAGCGCATAGGCCTGACGGCCTACTGAAAGCTAGCGGGTTCGGAGGGGGAAGCCTTTCCGGGACCGTCTCCGGCCAGGGATGGCCGGAGTCGAGCGCACAGGGATGTGCTTGTAGCGTGTTCCGGAAAGGCTTCCCCCTCCGGACACGCGACCGACTATCTCAAAGCTCAGAAGCCGATTTCGATATCGTAATCCATGATCACAGGGGCATGATCAGAGAACCGGGTCTCGTCATCAATCCAGCCATCGCGAATGGTCTTTCGAATACCCGGCGTCAGCAGGTGATAATCCACCCGGATACCCGCTTTCTTACGGGAACCCTCAGTCTGCTCCGGCCACCAGGTGAACTGATTGCTCTGCTTGTTGATCTCGCGGAACGCATCAATACAGCCCATTTCATCAAACAAACGATCCAGCCATGCGCGCTCATGGGGCAGGAAACCGGAGAAATCGGTCTTGTGATAAAGCGGGCTTGCGTCGGTTACATGATGAGCGGTCTGAAGATTCGCGCATAGAATAAACTGACGACGTTTGCGCAGGGTTTTCTGCATATGAATGCCAAAGGCTTCCATGAACTCGTCTTTGTGATCGAGCACTGTCAGGTCGTCTTCACCGATCAGTTCTTCCTCGCGGCCGAGGGCACAGGGCGCGAGCACGCAGGCAACGGAAACCTTGTCGAAGTCGGCCTGGATAAAGCGGCCTTCCCGGTCTGCCTGCTCATTGGCAAAGCCATACATAATGGCTTTCGGGAAATGACGGGTGTAGATGCCGACACCACCGTGCTCGTTCAGCTCACCATCGATGAAATAGGCCTCGTAGCCTTCCGGAACCAGGTTCCTGTCTTCAATTTCGTAGGCGCGCATGCGGTGGTCCTGCACACAGACCACATCAGCGTCCTGTTCGGCAAGCCAGTCAAAAAAACCCTTTTCAACAGCCTGCTCAAGACCATTGACGCTGATTGATACTACCCGCATACGTGTTCCCTGATTCGGTTTGTGTGTATGATACCGTTTTTACGCTTTAATTAAAGATCAAACCCCGCCAGAAGCCTTGCCATGCATGACTATCAGCAAAAATTCATTGAGTTTGCCATCCAGCGGAATGTGCTGCGTTTTGGAGAATTCACACTCAAATCCGGGCGCACCAGCCCCTACTTCTTCAATGCCGGACTGTTCAACACCGGAAACGACCTGCTTGAGTTAAGCAAGGCCTATGCCGCTGCGATAGCACGCAGCGGGCTGGATTATGACATCATTTTCGGGCCTGCCTATAAGGGCATTCCGTTGGCCACGGTAACCGCCATGGCACTTGCAACAGACGGTAACAGCAAACCTTTTGCCTTTAACCGCAAAGAAAAGAAAGATCATGGTGAAGGTGGCAATATTGTTGGCGCCCCACTACAAGGTAAAGTACTGATTGTTGACGACGTGATTACCGCAGGCACGGCCATCCGGGAATCTATCGACATCATCCGGGCCGCCGGAGCCGAGCCGGCCGGCGTGCTGATTGCCCTGGACCGACAGGAAAAGGGCAACGGTGAACTGTCCGCCATCCAGGAAGTCGAGAAAGAGTTCGGCATCCCCGTTGTCAGCATCATTCGTCTTGAACAGGTACTGGACTACCTGAAGTCCAATCCGGAATTTGCCGGCCATGCGGAGAACGTGGCCAGCTACCGGGACCGCTACGGAGTCTGATGAATGCGTCACCATCTGACCGTTTCTCCTGTTGTTGCCGGCGTTGCGGCCTTCGGACTGCTGTTTGCGGCCGGCGCCCAGGCAACCATGTACCGTTACACGGATGAAAACGGACGGCTGGTTATCAGCAACACCATTCCCCAGGAAGCGACCAAACGTGGTTACGATATCCTGAGCAACAACGGCCGGGTGGTCGAAACCGTTGCCCCCGCCCCCACCGCGGAAGAAATCGCCGCCCGGGAAGCGGAGAAAGAGCGCCAGAAGCAACTGGAAATCCAGCAGGAGCAGGATCGTCTGCTCCTGAAACGCTTCAGCCATCCGGATCAGGCTGTGCGCGCCATGCATCGCAAGATCCGCGAACTGGAAGGCATTATCCAGCTGAAGCGCGGGAACATTTCAGTAATTTCCAGCCAGCTCGACAGCGAGCAGAGCCGCGCGGCGGATATGGAGCGCGCCGGCCGGGACATCCCGGAAACGACGCTGGAGAAAATCCGCAGGCTCGAAGCCCAGATTCGAGATATCGAGCGGGAGATTTCCGCTCAACGGCAGGATATCGGCGAAATGAAAAAGGCCTACGAATCAGACATCAAGCGCCTGGAAGAAATCACCGGGGAGACACGAACACTCCCCCTGGAGCCGGAAGAAAACTAAGCTCCACTAATGACAAAGGGCGCTCAACCGAGCGCCCTTTGCGTATGACTCACCAACTCGCCGAATCAAGCAGTGGCGGCAGTGGTTTTCTTGGCCGCAGGCTTGCGGGCAGTGGTCTTGCGCGCAGCCGGCTTCTTGGCGGTTACGGACTTCTTGGCATCCTGAGCGGCTTCTGAAACATCGTCGGCTGCTTCAGAAACGGCGTCCGCACCTTCGGCAGCTTCTTTTTCCAGCTTCGCAACCAGCTCAGCGGCGAAATTGCCAAAGCGGGAGTTCAGCGAACGCAGCTGCTCGAACAGGTTCTCGGAGTAGCCGTTGTAACGCTTGCGCAGGGTCTTTACGCTGTACTCGCGCGCTTCCGCCTCCAGCTTTTCTGCATAATCAAACGGCTTGGACGCCAGCTTCTTCTGCTGCTCTTCAGCCGCGTTGATGCCTTTCTCAACGATGTCTTGCAGCTGTTCCTGGTAGGATTTCAGTTTACCCATGGTGGTTCTCCCTGTTTTCCGAGTCGTTTCGGCACCGCGTTTTGCAGAGCCTTTGGTAACTTTCACCTACCAAACTACGGCTAAAAATTAGAATGTTCATACTAAACACGGATAGGGGTTTTTACCGATTATTCACTTGATCACAGAATACTCGCTGGCATAATCGCACACTGTTTTAACGAAGCCCGTCTCCCGGTTGTATTCAGGCTCCATACGAACGAATACCAGAGGGTGCACCTGCAGCGCCCCGTATGCGAGTAGTTATGAAGAGAACGCTTTATCCCAGTCCGCTGTCACGAACCGCGGCCACACTCCTTTGCCTGTTTGCCATACTTCTGGCCGGCTGCCAGGAAGACACGCGAGCCAGTAAACTGGATTCAAAACGCGCTTCGGAGATGGCAGACAGCCGCCTGAAACAGGCGCAGGGCGACCTGCTTGCCACGCTCGGCCAAAGCCAGCCGGACGATCAGGAAACGCCACAGCCACCTGGCGCCGACATCCCGAAAACCCTGGTATGGAACCCACCGCTCACCCGTGAAGATGGCTCAGCACTGACACCTGGTCAGATTGCCGGTTACCGCATCTATTACCGACTGAAACATCAGGAGAGCTTCAGCGTCATTCCGCTGAACGATGGCAGCAAAACCCGATACACCCTGTCGGAGATGCAGCCCGGCGCCTACGAGTTCTCAATCACAACCATTGATGTGGATGGCCTGGAAAGCAGGCGATCAGATCCGGTTGAGGTCAACCTGATCTGACCGGAAGGACGGATTACCAGCGGAAGATCACCCAACTGGGCACGAGCAGGTCGGACTCGGTATCCTGAACCCAGCCACCGCCGTCGGCCGGCACCAGGTAGTATTCCGGGCCAATTTCAGGCACCACTTTAATCTCCATTAGCTGGCCATTCACCCGATACTCATAAAACACTTCTTTCTCGCCGGGGCGAATAACAATCTCCGCACCACCCTCCGGCGGCTGGTAATCGGAAATAACCACAGGTTCTTGAGGGGTAACCACCGGAGTGGCATCCAGAGCCCCTTCATCCTGGGCCAGCAACGGCGCAGAGAAGCAGCCCCATAGCAGGGCGGAACAGGCGATTCGTTTCATTTTCGTGGTACCCTTTGGTTCATCTTTCTGGCTAGAGTTGCACAAGCCAATCCACGCTTCAATCAGAATCCGGACCTGTTTTGATATGACTGAACAAACCAACCCTCCCGTGGTTCTGGTGGACGGATCGTCTTACCTGTTCCGTGCCTACCATGCCCTGCCGCCACTAACCACCAGCAAGAATCACCCGACTGGCGCCATCAAAGGCGTAATCAGCATGTTGCGGCGCATTGAACAGGACTTTCCGGGTTCGAAAACCGTGGTGGTGTTTGATGCCAAGGGCAAGACCTTCCGGCACGACATGTATGAGGAATACAAAGCCAATCGCCCCCCCATGCCAGATGATCTGGCGGTACAGATTGAGCCCATTCACGAGATTGTCAGGGCGATGGGCCTACCGCTGTTGATCGTGCCCGGCGTCGAGGCCGACGATGTCATCGGCACCCTGGCCCATGAAGCCACCAGCAAGGGCATCGATGTGGTCGTGTCTACCGGCGACAAGGACATGGCCCAACTGGTCAGCGACCACGTTACCCTCATCAACACCATGACCGAAACCGCCATGGACCGGGACGGGGTCGTTGAAAAGTTTGGTGTTACCCCGGAGCAGATCATCGATTACCTCGCCCTGGTGGGTGACAAAGTCGACAACATTCCCGGTGTAAACAAATGCGGCCCGAAAACCGCCGTCAAATGGCTGCAGAGCTACGACAACCTCGACAACCTCATTGAACATGCCGACGAAATCAAGGGCAAGATCGGCGAATACCTCAGGGAAGCAACCGACACCCTGCCCCTGAGCCGGGAGCTGGCCACCATCCGGACCGATGTGGAACTCGAATTCGGGCTGGAAGATCTTCAGGAACGCCAGCAGGACGACGCCAGTCTGTTGGAGCTCTTCAAAGAGTACGAATTCCGCACCTGGATCGCGGAACTGGAAAACGGCTCCTCATCAGACGACGGCTCCCAGAATAGCCAGCCACAGCCGAAACCTTCGGTGGAAAAGCAGTATCAGGTCATTACCGAGCAGGCGGACCTGGACCAGTGGCTGAAGAAACTCAAAGATTCCGATCTGTTCGCCTTCGACACCGAAACCACCAGCCTCCGCTACATGGATGCCGAAATTGTCGGCGTTTCGTTTGCTGTTGAGCCGGGAAAGGCCGCTTACGTGCCACTGGGCCATGATTATATGGGCGCGCCGGAGCAACTGGACCGCGACTCTGTGCTGGAACAGCTGAAGCCGTTGCTTGAAGACCCGAAACACAAAAAGGTCGGGCAGAACCTCAAGTACGACAAAAACGTGCTGGCCAACCATGATATACAGCTGGAGGGCATCGCCGAGGACACCATGGTGGAGTCCTACGTGCTGAATTCGGTCGGCACCCGCCACGACATGGACAGCCTGGCCCGTACCTATCTTGATGAAGAAACCATCACCTACGAATCGATTGCTGGCAAAGGTGCCAAGCAACTGACGTTCAACCAGATCGATCTGGAAAGAGCCGGCCCCTACGCCGCCGAAGACGCTGACATCACCCTGCGCCTGCACCAGACTCTCGCCCCGAGGCTGAAAGACACCGGCAAGCTGGAATCCGTCTACCGGGAAATCGACCTGCCGCTGGTGCCGGTGCTGTCCCGGATGGAACAGCGGGGCACCCTGATCAGTGCCAGCACGCTGCGCCAGCACAGCCAGGAACTTGCCGAGCGCATGGCTGAACTGGAGAAGGAAGCGCACGAGGTTGCCGGCGAAGCTTTCAACCTGGGCTCCACCAAACAATTGCAGGCCATCCTTTACGACAAACTTGGCCTGCGGGTCATCAAAAAGACACCCAAGGGCGCCCCGTCTACGGCCGAGCCGGTTCTGCAGGAGCTGGCCCACGAGCACGAACTGCCCCGGCTGATTGTCGAGCACCGCAGTTTAAGCAAGCTGAAGTCCACTTACACTGACACCCTTCCCGAGCTTATCCACCACCGCACCGGGCGAGTGCACACTTCCTATCATCAGGCAGTGACAGCGACAGGACGTTTGTCTTCATCGGAACCCAACCTGCAGAACATTCCGATTCGGACCCAGGAAGGCCGACGCATACGCCAGGCATTTATTGCCCCGAAAGGCTACAAGCTGCTGGCCGCCGACTACTCCCAGATTGAGCTTCGCATCATGGCCCACCTGTCTGGCGACAAAGGGTTACTGACTGCGTTCGAGCACGGCGAAGACATTCACAAGGCCACCGCAGCCGAAGTCTTCGGCGTGGCGGTGGATGAGGTAACCGGCGCCCAGCGCCGAAGTGCCAAGGCGATCAACTTCGGGCTGATCTACGGGATGTCGGCATTCGGACTCTCGCGCCAGCTGGAAGTGGACCGGAAAACCGCTCAGGAGTACATCGACCGGTATTTCGAGCGTTACCCCGGCGTACTCAAATACATGGACAACATCCGCAAACAGGCCCATGACGACGGCTACGTGGAAACGCTCTACGGCCGCCGCCTGTACCTGCCAGAGATCAACGCACGTAACAAGCAGCTGCAGCAGGCCGCCGAGCGCACCGCCATCAATGCGCCCATGCAGGGCACGGCCGCCGATATCATCAAGCGGGCCATGATCGAGGTAGACAACTGGCTACGCAGAGAACACGCGAACGATGCCTGCATGACCATGCAGGTCCACGACGAACTGATCATCGAAGTTCGCGAAGAGGCCGTAGACAAAGTCAAAGAAGGCCTGGTCAAGCGCATGTCCGCCGCCGCCAGCCTGGATGTGCCACTGCTGGTGGAAGCCGGTGTGGGTGACAACTGGGACCAGGCTCACTAAAAGCCCCGCAACTTCGGATAACGCCCTGTTTCTGAACAACATCCCGCTTCCGGGCACAGGAACAGGGCAGACTCTCCGCCCACACCCTCGCAGACACCAGCAAAGACGGCCATCGGCACTGAGGCACGAATTCTGCATTGTCCTCCGATGTCTCGGGGCCCTTCGCCCCATGCAGTGACACCAATGCGAGGTCCAAGCGATGAATTCCGCAACCAGCGAACGCAACTGGCTGTTCGACCCCAGTCTTCTGAAACTCGTGCATCAGTGCCGCCGGCTTATCCAGTCTGAATTCGGCGTAAAACTGCACCTTAACGAAGATGGCCTGGAGCAACACCTGGCCGAGTACGCCCGTAAAACCCGTTCAAAGCATCTGGTTCATACCTGGGAAGCGCTTAAACAGAGAGTACCGGAGCTGAATACCGCCAATATCGAAGAGGAAATTGCGCCACGGATGTACCGCGGACAACCCATAGCGGAGGAAGGTGCCAAAAAAGCTACAGAGGAACTGTCGGAACCTGACTGCCCCCGGCAGAAAAAGGTGATCTACCGGGGCCAGGTGGTGGGCTGATTCCGGAAGGAATCAGCCTCAGAGGGCTATTCGAGAATCAGAAGGCTTTGCTGACTTCGAATGCGGCGCTCCAGGCGCTGAGTTCATATTCAGCCTGGTAGTTTGCATTTGAGATCGGCTGGCCCGTCGGATCAGCGTGACTGTACTCACGATCATCAACCTTGGCGTCGTCGGCAAAGATCAGCGTGCCTACCGCCACATCAACCGTCCAGCCACTTTGCACGTCCTTCCACTGAGTACCCAAGGTGAGCCAATGGCGATCTTCAGAGGGAATACGAGCGGTAACATACTGGTCGACCGGTGATTCATCAAAGGCATAGCCAGCTTTGAGAGCCCACTCGGGCGTAGCCTGCCAAATACCACCCACGTTGAACTGCCACGTGTTCTTCCACTCTTCGGTGATGTGGGTGATGGGCATATCACCTACTCGACCAATCTCAGCCGAAACCTCACCCGATTGCCCCTCACGACTGTTGATGTCGAGTTCTTCGAATCGACTCCAACGGGCATAAGTAGCACCCGCCAAAAGGGTAACATTATCAGTCAATCGATGGCGCAAGCCCAGCGTGGCGCTTTCAGGAATCGCGAGAGGTACCGTAACGTTTTCGGTCAGGGTCTGCGGTGCCAAACCAAAGGGAGACTGAGCACTCGGAGCCGGATAGCCCTCAAGCTCAATTTCGCCTTCAAGCTCGAACTCGGTGCCTGTTTGAGCAGTCAAACCGATTTGAGTCTGCTCAGACAGCTCGTACAAAAAACCAACCCGGAAATTGATTGCAACATCATCGCCCTCAATATCCGCATACGGAGCTCCAAATGCTTGCTCATACTGCGTTGCAAGCCCGTTGGCTTGAGCTGGTGGCAACCCCCGTTGAACCAACCCACCTCGAATATCCTGGAACTTACTGAGTCGGCCCTCGGCGTACATGATGTTCAGCGTTGCCCCCATTGAAAGGCCTTTGCCGTTATTAATGGCAATAGAGGGCGTAAAGGCAATCGCCGTCAGCTCGGTCTTGTCGGCAAAGTAACGGCCCACAAAGTCATTGTCGTAGTCTGCCGCCAGACCGTATGGCGCATGGATGCCGAAGCCTACATCGATGGAATCGTTGATTTCGTGGGTCAGATAGAAATTCGGCAGAACCGCAGGATCAGCAATATCACCACCGCGGGATCCCTCTACGTCACCGCCGAGCTGGTTAACCGCTTTCGCACCACTTTTCGCCTCAGCATCAATATCCAACACCGCCGCACCAAACGAAATATTGGTGCCGGAAAGCTGGCTCATACCGGCCGGGTTGAACAGAACCGTGGTGGCATTCTCAGGGTTGGCGGCAGCGCCGGCATTGGCCACGCCCATCTGGCTGGCGCTCTGCTCGTTCAGGGAAAAACCGCCGGCCAGAACGCTGGCCGGTGCTGCTACGGCTGCCAGCGTCACCAAACGGATCGCTTTTACGAGTGCGTTGGTATTTTTGTTCATGGTGTCTCCTTTTTTAGAATCGCGCGGAGTATACGCAGCACATGGCAACCGCCTCAAATGCCAAAGCTACTGGTTCGCGCCGCTAACCAATTACAACTTTGGTATTAGATGCCGCCCCCGGTGAACGGGGGCGGAAAACGAGGACGTCAGTCGTCCTGAATGGTGAGTTTGTCGACGGAGGAAGACAGCTTGTCTGCACCCTGGGCGTCAGCACCCAGCTTGATCATCAGGCGCAGATCGTTGGCGGAATCTGCGTGCGCAAGGGCATCTTCGTAGGTGATGGAACCCTCCGCATACAGCTTGTACAGAGCCTGATCGAAGGTCTGCATGCCAGACTCGTTCGATTTTGCCATCAGCTCTTTGAGTTTGTGCACTTCGCCCTTGCGGATCAGGTCTGCCACCAGCGGGGTGTTGATCAATACCTCGATAACCGCCTTACGCCCCTTGCCGTCCGGCGTGGGAACCAGTTGCTGGGCGACGATGGCCTTCAGGTTCAGAGACAGATCCATCCAGATCTGGTTGTGCTGCTCCGGCGGAAAGAACTGGATAATCCGGTCCAGCGCCTGGTTGGCGTTGTTGGCGTGCAGGGTGGCCAGACACAGGTGGCCGGTTTCGGCGAACTGAACCGAGTATTCCATGGTCTGGCGTGTCCGCACCTCACCAATCAGAATGACATCCGGCGCCTGCCGCAGAGTGTTCTTCAGAGCCACCTCAAAGCTTTCGGTATCAATACCCACTTCCCGCTGGGTCACGATACAGCCCTGGTGTTGATGCACGAATTCGATCGGGTCTTCGATGGAGATGATATGGCCGCGACTGTTGCGGTTGCGATGGCCAAGCATGGCCGCCAGCGAGGTGGACTTACCGGTACCGGTTGCACCCACAAACATGATCAGGCCACGCTTGGTCATGGCCAGATCCTTGATGATCTCCGGCAGCGACAGATCGTCAATCTGGGGGATTTTCACCTCAATCCGGCGAAGCACCATGCCGCAAAGGTTGCGCTGGAAGAAGGCCGACACCCGGAAGCGGCCAATGCCCCGGGCACTGATGGCAAAGTTGCATTCGTGGGTTTCTTCAAACTCGGCGCGCTGTTTGTCATTCATGGCGCCGTAGACAAACTCCCGCGTCTGTTCTGGCGTCAGGGCATTCTTGGTAACGGGCAACACCTTACCGTTCACCTTCATGCTGGGAGGCACCCCTGCTGTAATAAACAGGTCTGAACCACCCTTTTCTACCATCAGCCGTAACAGTTTCTCGAATTCCATTTTTCTACCCAGTTTTCAGTATCAGAAGTTATCCGGCATCTTCGCCTTGGCCCGCGCAGCCTCGCGGGAGATCAGACCTTTCTGAAGCAAGCGCTCCAGGCACTGGTCCAGCGTCTGCATACCCAGGGAACCACCGGTCTGAATGGCCGAGTACATCTGGGCGATCTTGTCTTCCCGGATCAGGTTCCGGATGGCGGCGGTGCCGATCATGATTTCATGGGCGGCAATACGGCCACCCCCCATTTTCTTCATCAGAGTCTGGGAGATAACCGCTTGCAGTGATTCCGACAGCATGGAGCGAACCATGGACTTTTCTTCCGCAGGAAATACATCCACTACCCGGTCGATGGTTTTCGCGGCGGAGGTGGTGTGCAGGGTGCCGAATACCAGGTGGCCGGTTTCAGCAGCGGTCAGCGCCAGACGAATGGTTTCCAGGTCCCGGAGCTCACCTACCAGAATGATGTCCGGGTCTTCCCGCAGGGCCGAACGCAAGGCTTCGTTAAAACCCAGGGTATCCCGATGCACTTCCCGCTGGTTCACCAGACACTTTTTGGATTCGTGCACGAATTCGATCGGATCCTCAATGGTGAGGATGTGCTCGTAGCGAGTATCGTTGATGTAATCCATCATCGCCGCCAGGGTGGTGGACTTACCGGAACCGGTAGGCCCGGTTACCAGTACCAGACCACGAGGCACGGAAGAAATATCCTTGAAAACCTGGCCCATGCCCAGATCTTCCATGGTCAGAACCTTCGAGGGGATCGTACGGAATACCGCGCCAGCACCGCGGTTCTGGTTAAAGGCGTTAACCCGGAAGCGGGCCACGCCGGGGACTTCGAACGAGAAGTCGGTTTCCAGGAACTCTTCGTAGTCCTTACGCTGCTTGTCGTTCATGATGTCGTAGATCAACCCGTGCACTTCTTTGTGCTCCATGGGGGGCAGGTTGATCCGGCGCACATCGCCGTCGACACGAATCATTGGGGGCAAACCGGCAGACAGGTGCAAATCCGACGCACCCTGTTTGGCCGAAAAGGCAAGCAGTTCAGTAATATCCATAGGATTCCTCGGAGGGCTTTTTCTTTTAGTCCAGAAGCGGCAAACTCACATTATGAGCAGCATAGCAGACAACATCGGGAGCGTAACCCGACGCATACAAAAAGCAACATTGCAGGCTGGCCGGGAGCCCGGCAGCGTGCGCCTTCTGGCGGTGAGCAAGACCCGCCCGGCGGAGGATCTGAAGGCCGCTTTTGAGGCCGGCCAGATCGCCTTTGGCGAGAACTACCTGCAGGAAGCCCTGGACAAAATGCAGGCGCTCTCCGACATAGAGGGTATAGAGTGGCATTTCATTGGGCCGATCCAGTCCAACAAAACCCGTCAGATTGCCGAAGCCTTTGCCTGGGTTCACAGTGTGGACCGATTGAAGATCGCCCGCAGGCTCAGCGAACAACGACCAGAGACCCTGCCGCCGCTCAACATCTGTCTGCAGGTGAACATCAACGATGAGGAGAGCAAGTCCGGCTGCTCGCTGGACGAGCTTGATGAACTGCTCGAGGCCATTGGCGAACTGCCCAATCTGCGCCTGAGGGGATTAATGGCGATTCCGGACCCGGACCAACCCGAGGCCGAGCTGCGGCTGAGCTTCCGGAAGCTGGCCTCCACCCTGACAAAACTGCGGCAGGGGCATCCTGAAGCCGGCCCGCTGGACACCCTTTCCATGGGCATGTCAGATGATCTGGAAATGGCTATTGCCGAGGGTGCTACCTGGGTTCGAGTTGGTACGGCCCTGTTCGGCGCCCGCCCGGCCAAACACAGCCAGAGCTGAACGCTGCGGTTCCTGCTATCATCCGAACCAACGATTCAAACGATCAAGACCGGGAGTGAACCTTGAGCAGATCACCCACCATCTCATTCATCGGCGCCGGTAACATGGCCAGTGCCATCATCGGCGGTATGCTGGATAGCGGATTTCAGGCCGGCGATATCTGGGTAAGCGCCCCGGATGACGGCCATCTTCAGTCAATTCGCAAACGTTTCGGGGTCAGCGTCACAACCGACAACCGCTACTGCGCCCAGCAGGCGGACATTGTGGTGCTTGCGGTCAAACCCCAGGTGATGGGCGACGTCTGCCGGGACATTGCCCCGGTAGTTCAGAACACCCGCCCGCTGATGGTTTCCATTGCGGCCGGGCTGACGGCCGACACACTGGATACCTGGCTTGGTGGCGGGCTGCCGCTGGTTCGGGTGATGCCCAACACCCCGTCTCTGGTGGGCAAAGGGGCCGCCGGTCTGTTCGCCAACAGCCAGGTGAAAGACGATCAAAGAAATGCGGTACAGAAAGTGTTCGAGAGCATCGGCTCGGCACTGTGGGTTGACGACGAAAACCTTCTGCACAGTGTCACCGCCCTTTCCGGCAGCGGCCCCGCTTATTTCTTCCTGATGCTGGAAGCACTTGAGTCCGCCGCAACCGAAGCCGGCATTAAGTCCGAAACGGCTCGCGCCCTCGCCATTCAGACCATGGCCGGGGCCGCCGAGATGGCCGCGCGCAGCGAGGATGATCCCGGCCAGCTCAAACGCAACGTGATGTCCCCTGGCGGCACAACTGAACGCGCCATCAACACCTTCGAGGAAGGCGGCCTGCGCGATCTGGTGAAAAAAGCCTACAGCGCTGCCTTCGAGCGCTCACGCGAGATGTCCAGAGAACTGGCCGATAAACAGTAACCGATAACGGAGACTCAGCTTCATGCTGGCAGATATTGTTATTACGATCCTGCTGATTGCGTCCACTTTCTATATGACCATCGTGTTGCTGCGGTTTCTGTTGCAGCTGGCGCGGGCGGATTTCTACAATCCCATTTCACAATTTGTAGTCAAGGCCACCAACCCACCGCTGCGTCCCCTGCGGCGTTTCATTCCGGGCTGGGGCGGCATTGACGGCGCATCCCTGGTATTGGCGGTTTTAATCCAGGCCATTACCTTCTTCCTCATTCTGGTCGCACTGAACGGCGGCATTCCCGCCATCAATCCGGTTACTCTGCTGGTTTGGGCCGTACTGAACGTGCTCAGTCTGATCGTGAAGATCTACTTCTGGTCGGTCATTGCCGTGGTGGTGGTCAGCTGGATCGCCCCCCAGAGTGGCCACCCTGCCATTCAACTGGTGGCTCAGATCACCGAACCGGTGATGCGACCCGTGCGTAATATCATGCCCTCCATGGGCGGTCTGGATCTTTCGCCAATCATCGTGTTCCTGATTCTGAACGTGATTACCGTGGTCATTGATCACATGAAAGTGGCGGCCGGGCTGGGCTCAATCGGGCTCGGAATGTAACACGCGTCTCGAATATACATTTCGTTACACAATACACTGATTTGTTACTATCGATGGCCAGCAATTCAACCCACTGAATTGCTGGCCTTTTTGATAGCAAACTCAGATCCTTTCCCGGAAATGCCGACTCGCGCACCCTCAAATATTAACAAAACAGGTTATTATTAAACGCATTTAATCTGGGCGAGCGATTGGCGACACGTGTTCACCATCACTGACCTTCTCACCCAGGACATACCCGGAAGTCGCGCAGAAGGATTATCCGATGAACCCGCAGGGAACTCTGTCGCAGCAGGTTGAGGCGTATCACAACTGGAAAAAGGAACTGATCCGGCAGATTGGCCGCTATCGGCTGTGGCTGCAGGATAACAACCTGTTTTCAGAAGACGTCAGCACCCGTATTCGTCACGGACTGGAGCTGCTCATTGAGGATGAGCTGACCATCGCTTTTGTTGGTGAATACTCCCGTGGCAAGACGGAGCTGATCAACGCCCTGTTTTTCTCGGAATACGGCCAGCGCATGCTGCCATCCCAGGCCGGACGCACCACCATGTGTCCGACCGAGCTGTTTTTTGATCGCAGCGCCAACCAGAACTATCTGCTTCTGCTCCCGATCGAAACCCGCACGGGTGATCTGTCTCTGCAGCAGCTGCGCAAGAAGCCGGAACAGTGGATTCGGCATGAGCTCGACGAGCGCAATCCGGACGTCATGCGCGAAGTGCTGGCAGAAGTTGCCCGGATCAAGAGCGTGAGCCCGGAAGAGGCCCGGCAGCTGGGCTTCGACGAGGCCATGCTGGAACACGATCGCAATAATCCCGGCAATGTGCTGGTACCGGCCTGGCGTAATGCCCAGATCAGCATTCGCCACCCCCTGTTCGAGCGCGGCCTGCGCATTCTTGATACTCCGGGCCTGAACGCCCTTGGCTCGGAACCCGAACTGACCATCAGCATGCTGCCCCGGGCCCATGCCGTTATCTTTGTGCTCAGCGCGGATACTGGCGTCACAGCCAGTGACATGACTATCTGGAAAGAGCATATCGATACCGAGCACGCCGACCACCGGGCCGGCCGGTTTGCAGTTCTCAACAAGATCGACGTTCTATGGGACGACCTTCAGGGCGAGAAGCACACCCAGGAATCCATTGACCGTGTTCGCAACTACACCGCGGACCATCTGGGCATCCGCCAGCAGGACGTTATTCCTCTCTCTGCAAAACAGGGATTGCTGGCACGGGTTCGCAAAGACAACAACCTGTTCGACCGCTCCAACATCGGTAAGCTGGAGCAGCTGATCATTCAGCGCATCCTGATGCATAAGGAGCAGCTGATTACCCAGAACCTGATCAACGACTTGCTGGGAATGCTACAGAACAGCCAGGCGGCCATGCAGTACCGCCTGGATGCCCTGGAAGAAGAACGCCAGGCCTGCGCCGGCGCCACCCTCGACAAGGCCGCGCTGTCCCGGCTCGCGGAACGGGCCCAGAAGGATTATGACTTCTACTACAAGAAGCTGATCACTCTGCGTTCATCGCGTCGGCTGATGGAATCCCAGGGTGACATGCTCACCAAGCTGGTCAGCGAAGATCGCTTTGAGCAGCACGCCAGCCAGGTACGGAAAATGATGTCGAAAAGCTGGACCACGGCCGGCATGAACCGGGCCATGGAACACTTTTTCGAACTCCTGGAGAGCGACCTCACTAACCTGCTGAGCGAAGGGCGGCTCGCGGAGAAAATGGTAGGCGCCATCTATCGCAGATACAACGAAGACACCCGCGCCCGGCACCTGGAGCCCATTCCGCTACGGGCCGGCCGGCATGTGATTGCCATTCGTGAATTGCGCAAGAAAGCCCGGCGTTTCCGCAATAACCCGAAGAATCTGCTGTCGGAACAGTCAACGGTGGTCCGCCGCTTCTTCAATGTGATGGTGAGCGAGGCCCGCACGCTGCATGGCCGGGTGCGCAAAGATGTAGAGCGCTGGCCACACGAAGCCCTGCTGCCAATCATGCAGTTCTCCATGGAACAGAAACAGCTGCTTGAGCACCAGATCCGCCGCCTGCGCGACATGGTTCGCACCGATCGGGACAGCCGGGCCGAACGCCAGCGTCTGGATCATGCCACGGCAGACCTGCGCAAGCAGCTGGAACTGGCCGACGCCATGATGCGCCAGATTCGCAAGCCGGCACCCACGATGATCCAGCAAAAAGTCGTCAATATTTCCGGCGCCATGTAACCAGGCACTGGCGAGCCGCACTACTTTGGTGCGACTCGCCAGACAGGCACCCTAAACGCCGGTTGCAGCAACCTCCCCCCGCCTTTAAACTGCAGTGCTGGCGCCAGTTCCGGTGCCAACCAAGGCCTGTGGCCAGACACCAGTGGACCGAACCAGGAACTCATCACACCCATGCCTGATTCCCTGCCCTCGGATTCCGTGGGCCTTGTAAGCCCGAAGACCATCCACTTCGACAAGCCGTTGGAGCTGGCCTGCGGCCAGACGCTGGAAAGCTACGATCTGGTGGTGGAAACCTATGGCAAACTCAACGCCGATGCCAGCAATGCGGTACTGATCTGCCACGCACTCAGCGGCCATCACCATGCCGCTGGCTACCACTCGCTGGATGACCGCAAGCCGGGCTGGTGGGACAGCTGTATCGGCCCCGGCAAGCCCATTGATACCAACCGGTTTTTCGTGGTCAGCCTGAACAATCTCGGTGGCTGCCACGGCAGCACCGGCCCCAACTCCAACAACCCGGAAACCGGGAAACCCTATGGGCCGGACTTCCCGGTCGTTACCGTGGCTGACTGGGTCGCCAGCCAGGCCCGACTGGCGGATCATCTGGGCATTCAGCAATGGGCCGCTGTGGTTGGCGGCTCCCTCGGAGGCATGCAGGCCCTGCAGTGGAGCCTGGACTACCCGGACCGGCTAAGGCATTCCGTGGTCATCGCCTCGACTCCACGCCTGACCGCACAGAACATCGCCTTCAACGAAGTCGCACGGCAAGCCATCACTTCGGACCGGGAATTTTTCGAAGGCCGCTATTACGACGAGAATCTGGTGCCGAAGCGCGGCCTGATGCTGGCCCGGATGGTTGGCCACATCACCTATCTTTCAGACGCCTCCATGGGCGAAAAATTCGGCCGTGAACTGCGTGAGGAAGCCTACAAGTTCGGTTTCGACGCCGAGTTCCAGGTGGAAAGCTACCTGCGTTACCAGGGCGAGCGCTTTTCCGAAACCTTCGACGCCAACACCTATCTGTTGATGACCCGGGCACTGGACTACTTTGACCCCGCCTACGACTTCGGCGGCGATCTGTCCAAGGCCCTGGCACCGGCACAATGTGAATACCTGGTACTGTCCTTCAGCACCGACTGGCGATTCTCGCCAGCGCGCTCCGAGGAAATGGTCAATGCCATGATTTCCGCCAGAAAGCGCGTAAGCTATGCCGAAATTGATGCACCCTGGGGCCATGATGCCTTCCTGATCCCGACCCCCAGATACACCGATATCTTTACTGCGTATATGGACCGGGTAGCACGGGAGGTCGGCGCATGAGAGCAGATCTTGAGATTATTCAACAGTGGGTGCGCCCGGGCCACCACATTCTGGACCTGGGTTGCGGCGACGGCACCCTGCTGGATTTCCTGCAACGGGAGCGCAATGCCACCGGATTTGGCCTTGAGATCAACCCGGACCACATCACCACCTGTATGGGCCGCGGCGTACGGGTGATCGAGCAGAACCTGGATACCCAGGGCCTCGACAACTTCGATGATGGCATGTTCGATATTGTCCTGATGACCCAGGCCCTGCAGGCGGTACGCCGCCCGGACAAGGTCATTGATGAAATGCTGAGGGTGGGTCGCGAAGGCATCGTCACCTTCCCCAACTTTGCCCACTGGCGACTGCGCTGGGGCCTGGCGCTGAGCGGCCGAATGCCCGAATCCGATGCACTGCCGTATAAATGGTATAACACCCCCAATATCCGCCTTTGCACTTTCAAGGATTTTGAAGCGCTGTGCCGGCAGAAAGGCATCAAGATCAAAAGCCGCCGGGTAGTGGACGGGCAGCATCAGAACAGCTGGCTGGCGCGGCTCTGGCCCAATCTGTTGGGGGAAATCGCCATATACCGCATCACACGGGAGAGCACATGATGAACCTTCTGACTGCAAGCAAGACACTGTTTCTGGCGTTCGGGCTCATGCTGGTATCGATCACCAGCCAGGCCGGGCAAAAGGATTTCGGAGAATATCAGGTGCACTGGAGCGTGCTCCCCAGCACCTTCCTGGCGCCGGAAGTGGCACAGGCCAACAATCTGCAACGCAGCCGGGGCATCGGCATCGTTAACATCTCGATCATGACCGACGACGAGCACGGCCAGATCCAGCCCGTCAGTGGGCAGGTGGAAGGCCAGGTCTCCAACGATATCCAGCAGGTGAACTTTCTGGCGTTCCGGCGCATTCAGGAAGGTGATGCCGTGTACTTCATTGCCCAGTACCAGTATCAATCCGGAGATCTGATGACGTTCAACGTCACGGCGCGCCCCAGCGGCCACCAGGAAGACCTTCCGATCCGTTTTTCCCATACCCTGTTCAACGACTGACACCATGGCCCGCAAACTCGTCATCGCCAGCAACAACAAGGGCAAGATCGCCGAACTGACTGATCTGCTCGCGCCACTTGGCTTGCAGCCGGTCGCCCAGGGTGAGCTTGGGGTATCAGAGGCCGAAGAACCGGCCGTTACCTTCGTTGAGAATGCCATTATCAAAGCCCGCCATGCAGCGAGAGTCACTGGCCTGCCTGCGCTGGCCGACGACAGTGGCCTGACCGTGGATGCCCTGGACGGCCGCCCGGGCGTTCGCTCCGCCCGCTTTGCCGGCGAAGAGGCAACCGACAATGATAATGTCGAGGCGTTGCTGGCAGCGTTGAAAGACACGCCTGAAGCAGAGCGCAGCGCTCAGTTTCACTGCGTTCTGGTTTATCTCCGCCATGCTGACGATCCCACGCCGATCATCTGCCATGGTCGCTGGCCAGGCCGCATTCTTGCCGAGCCGCGCGGGCAAGGCGGCTTCGGTTACGACCCGGCCTTTCTGGTACCGGAGCATGGATGCAGCGCTGCCGAGCTGACACGGGAGCAGAAAGGCAGGATCAGCCATCGGGGACGGGCTCTGGCCAGCCTTCTGGATCAACTCAGGGCGGAGCTTTAATACTGTGACCGCCACCCTGCCCGTGGCGGTCTGCCCGCCCTTGAGCCTGTACATTCACGTGCCCTGGTGCGTGCGCAAATGCCCGTACTGCGACTTCAACTCCCACGCTGTCAAGGGAGAGATTCCCGAACACGCCTACCTGAACGCCCTTCTGGACGATCTGGATCAGGATCTGAGCCTGGTACGGGAACGCCCCATTGAAACCGTGTTCATCGGTGGCGGAACCCCGTCCCTGATGAGCGGCGCGTTCTACCACCGCCTGTTCGAGCGGCTCCGGGAACGGCTAACATTCAGCCCCGAGGCCGAAATCACCCTGGAGGCCAATCCCGGCACGCTGGAGACCGGTCGATTCGAGAGCTTCCGGGAGGCTGGCATCAATCGGCTGTCCATCGGTGCTCAAAGCTTTGATCCGGCGCAACTGAAAACCCTGGGCCGGATTCACGACAGCGCGTCGGCCCACAGCGCCATTGAAGCCGCCCGCAAGGCCGGTTTTGATAACTTCAATGTCGACTTGATGCATGGCCTGCCCGGCCAGACACCGAGTCAGGCTCTGGATGATTTACAGGCAGCGTTGAGCTACCAGCCCCGGCACCTGTCCTGGTATCAGCTCACCATCGAGCCCAACACCGAGTTTTTCTCCCGACCACCCGCCCTGCCGGACGATGATCGGCTCTGGGAAATTTACCAGCGCGGGGGAGCTCTGCTGCGCCAGGCGGGCCTGGACGACTATGAAGTCTCCGCCTGGAGCCTGCCGGGCGCCCAGAGCCGGCATAACCTGAATTACTGGACCTTCGGGGATTATCTGGCCCTTGGGGCAGGCGGCCATGGCAAGGTGAGCCTTGCCGACGGGCGCATCCTGCGATACTGGAAGACCAGGCAGCCCGACGCGTATCTCAACCGGATCGGCTCCCGCACCGCTGGCAGTGAAGCCATAGAGCCGGAAGACCGGCCCCTGGAATTCATGATGAATGCGTTGAGACTAAAAAGCGGCACCGACGAAAGACTGTACGGTGAGCATACAGGTTTACCACTGTCGTCCATTGCGGTAAAACTTGAGCAGTTACGAAACGAAAACCTGATCGTCCCCGACCGTCTGCAGGCGACGGCAAAGGGGCAAAGATACCTGAACAGCCTGCTGGAGCACTTTCTCTGATGGACTCAGCCCAGCGCCCACCGCTTATTCCCATGCGCCCGATGAAGCTGCCCATGAAAGTTTCCCTGGTGGCTGCACTGGCACTGTGGCTGGTTCTGGTGGCGCTGAACCAGCCACTGCATACGGCCGCCGCGCCTCAGGGGATTGTCAGTTTACAGCTGGCCGGTACCGCCGAGCAGACTCACGCCATTCTGCGCAGCTGGCGGGACGGCAATCTCGCCATGGCACGGCTATCACTGTGGCTCGACTTTGTGTTCATCGTGGTCTATCTGGCCGCGCTGCTTCAATTAACCCGCCACTTCACGCGGGACAGACCGGGTATCCGGGAACGGATGGTCGCCCGCTGGGTGCGCGCCCTGTTTGTCATCGCAGGCATCAGCGATGTAGCGGAAAACATTGTTCTGCTCAATAACTTCAATCCGCCTTCAGATTCCCTGAGCCTGACCGCCACCATTCTGGCGCTGGTGAAATTCACCGGCCTGATACTTGGCATGGCGGGCCTGGTGGTCATCCGTGCTTCCCGCCGCAGGCCCCTGACTCACTCCCACTGAACTCAGTTGGTGCGATAAAACAACAAATCCCATACTCCGTGGCCAAGATTTTCGCCACGCTTCTCGAACTTGGTGATCGGGCGGTCATCAGGCTTGGGCGAATAACCACCTTGCTCCTGGGTATTGGCAAAGCCTTCTGACGCACTCATCACTTCCAGCATGTGCTCAGCGTAGTTCTCCCAGTCTGTGGCCAGGTGCAGAATACCGCCCACCCGCAGCTTATGGCGGATGCGCTGAACAAATTCCGGCTGGATCAAGCGGCGCTTGTGATGCTTTTTCTTGTGCCACGGGTCCGGGAAGAACACCATCACCCGATCCAGGCAGGCATCTGGCAGACACAGGTCAATCACATCATTGGCATCAATGCTGTAAACCCGCACGTTCTCGAGACCACGCGATTCCACTTCTTTCAACAAAGCGCCGACGCCCGGCAGGTGTACTTCCACCCCGATAAAATCCTGCTCGGGTGCCGCTTCGGCCATATCGGCAAGGGATTTGCCCATCCCGAAACCGATCTCCAGGTTGAGCATGTTATCGCGGCCAAACACCTCACGGGGGTCGATCATGCCATTGTCACGGCTCAGTCCGTACTTGGCCCAGTTGCGATCGAAGGCCTTCTTCTGACCTTCGGTCATCCGCCCCTGGCGCAGTACAAAGCTGCGAACACCGCGGCGTGTGGTGACCGGATTCGTATCCTGAGTCTCGTTCTGGTCAGTCATTCTGTGTCCTCAAGCTTCAAAGCGGATCTCGTGGAATAAACCTGGCACACAGTTTACCAGAGTCAGTAGCTTCAGGCGGAGACAACCGACCCCTGGCCAGTCTGACGGTCGAGTTGGCGGTAACCCAGCGCCTCCATCAGGTGCGACTGGCTCAGGTGTTCAGCACCCTCCAGATCCGCCAGGGTGCGGGCCAGTCGTAATATTCGATGGAGCGCCCGGGCCGACAACCCCAGTCGCTCCATGGCCCGGGTCAACAACCGCTCACTGGCCGCATCCAGCCGGCAAGCCTGATCCAGCAACGCTCCCGAGAGGCCCGAGTTGAGCATCCCACGAGCCTTCTGCCGGGCCCTGGCAGCCAGAACCCTGGCCCTGACACTGGCGCTACTCTCACCGGACGCCCCGGAACCGAGCAAGACCTCTCCGGACTGCACTGGAACCTCCACATGCAGATCGAACCGATCCAGCAACGGCCCCGAGATCTTTGCCCGATAACGCATCACCTGTGCCGGCGTGCACTGGCACTCGATATTGGGGTGACCACTGTAACCACATGGGCATGGGTTCATGGCGGCCACGACCTGAAATCGCGCTGGGAAAGTGACCTGCCGCGCCGCCCGGCTGATGGAGATTTCGCCAGTTTCCATAGGTTCCCGCAGCACTTCCAGGACCCGCCGTTCAAACTCCGGCAGTTCATCCAGAAACAACACCCCCCGGTGCGCCAGAGAGATCTCACCCGGGCGAGGACTGCTGCCACCGCCCACCAGCGCCACTGCAGACGCCGTGTGATGAGGCGCCCTGAATGGTGGCTGACGCCAGCCACCTGGCTTTAGCGGCTGGCCAGCAACGGAATGCACGCTGGCCACCTCCATGGCTGCCTCATCTGGCAAACCTGGCAGAATGCCCGGTAACCGGCTCGCCAGCATACTTTTACCGGTTCCTGGCGGGCCGAAAAACAGCAGATTGTGACCGCCAGCTGCGGCCACCTCCAGCGCCCGACGGGGCACTTGCTGGCCTCGCACCTCTGAGAGATCGGCCACAGACACCGCTGCGGAACCGTCTCCCGGCGTTTCAGATCGAGGAACAGGAACCAGCCTGGCACGGCCCGTCAGATGCTCACACACTGTCAGCAGATGGCTCGCGGCAAGCACATCATCACGGCTGGCAAGGGCAGCTTCCTCGGCGTTGTCCTGAGGTAGCAACAGCGAACGGCCTGCTTCGCGAGCCGCCAGTACCGCGGGCAATATCCCCTTGAGGGGCCGAAGCGCACCATCCAGGGACAGTTCCCCGAGAAACTCGTGGCTTTCGAGGCTTTCGGGGGGAATCTGGCCGGAGGCTGCCAGGATGCCCAAGGCAATGGGCAAATCAAAACGGCCACCTTCTTTGGGCAGGTCAGCAGGCGCGAGATTGATGGTGATTCTACGGGCGGGGAATTCGAAACCGGCATTCAGCAGTGCACTGCGAACCCGATCCTTGCTTTCCCTCACTCCGGTTTCCGGCAGCCCGACGATGGATAATGCCGGCAGGCCACCAGACAGGTGCACCTCAACGGTAACCGGGGGAGCAGACACGCCAATGCTGGCGCGCGAATGGACAATAGCGAGCATGACAACCTTCCATGGCACAGAACAATCAGTCGTTGCGGGCAGCGACCCTGCCGCCCGGGCAAACCATCAGGAACTCTGGCGTTGCTCCAGTTCGGCAACACGTTTTTCCAGGGCCTCAACCTTTTCACGGGTTTTCATCAGGACCGCCTGCTGGGCATCAAATTCTTCCCGGGTCACCAGCTCCAGCCGGGACAGAACCGACATCACCGTGGCCCGGGCCTGGGTTTCAAAATCTTCCCGTGCTGCCCGAGCCATATCGGGAACAAACTGGCCAAACTGACCCTGCAACTGAGAAAAAATTTCCTGGGGCCCTTTCATCAATCACCTCTCGTATCGGTTTTTCGGCGATATCAGACTATTTTCCGTGTCGCCGGGGTGTTTGCGGGAGTGTATCACACCCTACCCCCTGCCATACTGTACCCGGTCGGCATTATAATGGCCGCGGCCGATGGCCCGACTGCGCTGTTTTGAGACAATCACAGGCACAACGCACCACAACAGTGCATCAAGCTGCGCCATTTCGGCACAGACAATAATTAAGAGTTTGTTTTAAAAGCTATTTTTTGCGTTGGCATACCCGATGCTAAAGCCCTCGTACGCAATCCGCACAATTGATGTGCGAGGTGGCAGCATCCCGAACTCAACAACCGGCCGACGGGCCCTCACTGTTGGGACGGCTTTACCAAGGAGAAAGCAATGAAACTTGTGACAGCGATCATCAAGCCTTTCAAATTGGATGATGTCCGTGAGGCACTATCCGAGATTGGCGTACAAGGCGTAACCGTCACTGAAGTCAAAGGCTTCGGTCGGCAGAAAGGCCACACAGAGCTCTATCGTGGCGCGGAATACGTGGTGGATTTCCTGCCCAAGGTCAAAGTGGAGATCGCCATTGGCGACAACCTGCTGGACCAGGTCATCGAAGCCATCACCAAAGCAGCCAACACCGGCAAGATCGGCGACGGCAAAATATTCGTGACTGAACTGGAACAGGCTATCCGGATCCGGACAGGCGAAACCGGCGAAGAAGCAGTCTGATCCAGAACTGACACCTAGCCAACGCAAAAAACTTATAACCTGAAGAGCCTTGTGCGGAGGGCTTCCTATGGAAAGCAATCTCTTTCACCTGCAGTATGCAATAGATACCTTTTATTTTCTCGTGTGTGGCGCATTAGTCATGTGGATGGCCGCAGGCTTTGCCATGCTCGAGTCCGGCCTGGTGCGTGCTAAAAACACCACCGAAATCCTGACCAAGAACGTCGCGCTCTTTGCCGTGGCCTGCACCATGTACCTGGTGTGCGGTTACGCCATCATGTACGGCGGTAACGTCTTCCTCTCCGGCATCGCCGATGTGGACGTGGACGGCGTACTGGGTGACTTCGCCACCCGTGAAGACGGCTTCACCGGCGGCTCCATCTACTCGGCGGCCTCTGACTTCTTCTTCCAGGTCGTGTTCGTGGCCACCGCCATGTCCATCGTGTCCGGCGCGGTTGCCGAGCGCATGAAGCTGTGGGCGTTCCTGGTATTCGCGGTCTTCATGACTGGCTTTATCTACCCGCTGGAAGGCGCGTGGACCTGGGGTGGCGCCGATGTGTTCGGTATGTACAACCTCGGTGATCTTGGCTTCAGTGACTTCGCCGGCTCCGGCATCGTACACATGGCAGGTGCCGCTGCGGCCCTGGCTGGCGTACTGCTGCTTGGCCCGCGTAAAGGCAAATACGGCCCCAACGGTGAAATCCGTGCCTTCCCGGGCGCCAACATGCCGCTGGCCGCTCTGGGTACCTTCATCCTGTGGATGGGCTGGTTCGGTTTCAACGGTGGTTCTGTACTGAAACTCGGCGACGTAGCCAGTGCCAACTCCGTGGCCATGGTGTTCCTGAACACCAACGCAGCCGCTGCCGGTGGCGCTATTGCCGCCCTGATCACCGCTCGCCTGATGTTTGGCAAGGCTGACCTGACCATGCTGCTGAACGGTGCGATCGCCGGTCTGGTGGTAATCACCGCCGAGCCATCCACCCCGAGCGCGCTGACAGCCACTATCTGGGGCGCCCTGGGCGGCATCCTGGTGGTACTGAGCATCGTCACTCTGGACAAGCTGCGCATCGACGATCCGGTCGGCGCCATCTCTGCCCACGGTGTCTGTGGTCTGCTGGGCCTGCTACTGGTACCGGTTACCAACGGCGATGTGAGCTTCAGCGGCCAGATCATCGGCGCCCTGACCATTTTTATCTGGGTATTCGTGGCCAGCCTGGTTGTCTGGGGTATCCTGAAGGCCGTCATGGGTATCCGTGTGACCGAAGAGGAAGAATACGAAGGTGTCGACCTCTCCGAGTGCGGTATGGAAGCCTATCCGGAGTTTGTCAGCGGCAAGCAGTAACACCGCTACCTACCGGAACAAAGAAGGGCGCCCTTGTGGCGCCCTTCTTCTTTAAGCTCTGGTTCAACCCTCTTCCGGGCGAACCTCATCTTCCAGCGCATCCACCATAAACTGCGGCATGGCCAAGGCACCGTGGTGCACCCCGGCATTATAGTAACGGGTGACAAAGGGGCGGTTGTTGGCATCTTCCTCGCGGAAATACTTCAGCGGGTTTTCCTTGCTGCCCATGGTGCAGCTCCACCAGCCCGTGGGGTATACCGGCTGGGGGAATGGCAATGTCTGCACATGGCCAAAACCGGCTTTGTGCATGTCATCGTGAATGTCCTTGATGATGGTATTGGTGTGCAGCAGGGGGGATTCGCTCTGCTGCACGATGATACCGCCCTCCCTCAGGGCCAACATGGCATCGCGATAGAAATCCAGTGCGAACAGGCCTTCCGCAGGACCCACCGGGTCGGTACTGTCGATAATCAGCACATCAATGCTGTTCGGCTCGATATCACGCATCCACTGGATGCCATCACCGAAAAAGAAGTTGGCACGGGGGTCGCCATTAGCTTCGCACAGTTCTGGAAAATACTTCTCAGACATGCGGGTTACCCGCTCATCGATCTCCACCTGCCAGGCTTCCTGCACTCCAGGGTGTTTCAGCACTTCTTTCAGGGTGCCGCAGTCGCCACCACCGACGATGACCACTTTTTTCGGGTCCTTGTGGGTGAACAGCGCAGGATGGGTCATCATTTCGTGGTACAGGAAATTGTCCCTGGTGGTCAGCATCACACAGCCGTCCAGAACCATCAGGTTGCCGAAGGTTTCGGTTTCATAGATTTCGAGTTTCTGAAATGGCGTCTGCTCTTCATGGAGCTTGCGCTTTACCTGCAGGGAAAAAGCGGTGCCCTGGTCCTGAAATACCTCGGTGAACCAGCCTTCGTTCAATGCGGTCATGTCTGTCTCCCACTGTGTGCCGCTGCAATGTGCCGGGGCATCTGAAAGGGGCGTATTGTAGGTGCAGTGGTCAGCTCCTACAATGCAGCCTGTTACCGGCCCGCCGGCCGCCCCGGGTTTCCTGACAGGATAGCAACAATGGCTGAAACCGCTGCATCACCAGCCCACAAGGTCTACAACATCGCTCACTGGAGTGACGGATACATTTCAGTCAACGGTCAGGGCGAGGTTGAAATCTGCCCGGACCGGGGCAGAAGCGACGCCCGCATCAACCTGCCAGCGCTGACTCGTTCACTGGCCGATGCAGGTGTTCCCCTGCCGGTTCTGATTCGTTTTACCGATATCCTGCACGATCGGGTCAACAAGCTCTGCAATGCCTTCAACAAAGTCACTCAGGAGCAGGGCTACCGGGGCCGCTATACCGCGGTTTACCCCATCAAGGTAAACCAGCAGCGCCGGGTGGTGGAGGAACTGCTGTCAGCCGAACCGGCCGCCTCGGCCAACCAGGTGGGCCTTGAAGCCGGCAGCAAACCGGAGTTGATGGCCGTACTGGCGCTGGCAAAGCAGGCCGGTTCGGTGATTGTCTGCAACGGCTACAAGGACCGGGAGTACATCCGCCTGGCACTGATCGGCCAGAAACTGGGTCACCGGGTGTTTATCGTGGTGGAAAAGCAGTCGGAACTGCCACTGATTCTGGAAGAAGCAAAAAAGCTGGGCATTTCCCCGCTGATTGGCGTGCGAGCCCGGCTGGCGACTATTGGCAAGGGCAACTGGCAAAATACCGGGGGCGAGAAATCCAAGTTCGGTCTGTCTGCCAGCCAGGTACTGGATGTGGTGGATACCCTGAAACAGGCCGGAGCCCTGGGCACCCTGCAACTGCTGCATTTCCATCTCGGCTCACAGATTGCCAATATCCGGGACATCCAGACCGGCTTGCGTGAGTGCGCTCGCTTCTACACGGAACTGCACGCGATGGGCGCCCCCATCGGTACCGTCGATATCGGCGGCGGCCTGGGTGTCGACTACGAAGGAACCCGTTCCCGCAGTAGCTGCTCCATGAACTACAGCGTATTCGAATACGCCTACAATGTGGTGCACGTGCTGCAGTCCGAGTGTGACCGTCAGGGTATCCCACACCCGGACCTGATCAGTGAATCCGGCCGGGCGCTCACCGCGCATCACTCGGTACTGGTCACCAATGTGATTGACCGCGAATACCCGGACAACCGCGAGCCTACGGAACCCGCTGCTGAGGCCCCCGCGCCGCTGCAGGATCTCTGGCGAGACCTGGAAAGTCTTCAGGATGAGGACTCGCCCCGCTCACTGGCGGAAATCTATCACGACATCCTGCACGCCATGGCCGATGTCCACGCCCAGTTTGCCCACGGTTTGCTGTCCCTGCAGGAGCGGGCCCGGGCCGAAACCCTGTACGTGCGCTGCTGCCGGATGCTCCGGGCCGAGCTGGACAGCGCCAACCGGGCGCACCGGGAAATCATCGACGAGCTGAACGAGAAGCTTGCGGAGAAACTGTTCGTGAACTTTTCCCTGTTCCAGTCCCTGCCCGATGTCTGGGGCATCGATCAGATCTTTCCGGTGATGCCGATCAACGGGCTTAACCGGTCACTGAACCGGCGGGCCGTGATTCAGGATATCACCTGCGATTCGGACGGCCGGATTGATCAGTACGTGGACGGCCAGGGCATCGAAACCACCTTGCCACTGCCCGAACACGACCCGGAATCCCCCTTGCTGATGGGTTTCTTCATGACCGGCGCCTATCAGGAAATTCTTGGCGATATGCACAACCTGTTCGGCGATACCCACTCGGTGGATGTGAAGCTGGACCACCGGGGGCAATATCAGGTGGGGGAACCCATTACCGGGGACACCGTGGCGAAAGTACTGCGTTATGTGAATTTCGAGCCCGCCAACCTGCTTGAGGCCTACCGGCAGAAGTTCCGGCACAGCGGCCTGGCTGAAGAGCTGCAGCAAACGCTGCTGGCCGAGCTGTCCTCCGGGCTTGAGGGCTATACCTACCTGGAAGAAGGATAAGACGTCAGGACGGATGAAAAGGCGTGATCAGGTCTGATTGTCCCGGCGCCAGGCCGAGGGCGACATTCCTTCCCACTTGCGAAAGGCCCGGCCAAAATTGGACGGGTCGCTGTAACCCAGATGCTCGGCGATCTCGTCAATGCTCATCGCCGAATGGCGCAACAGCAGCTCCCGGGCCCGCTGATGTCGCACACTCTCCTGAAGACCATGAAACCCGCCACCCTCGGCGGAGAGCTGCCGCCGAAGCGTTCGTGGCGACACCCCCATTTGCTGCGCCACATCCTCGAGGCCGGGCAAACGCCCATCCCGGGCAGACTCCAGCAAACGCAAGACCCGATCGCTCACCGAGGCAGATGCTTCCATCTGGCGCATTTCTTCCTCGCACTGGGCTTCTGCCACCCGGCGGGCAACCGGATTGGACAGTGACATCGGTAACCCCAGAAACGACTTGCGAAAGCGCAACTGGTTTACTCCCGCCGAGAACGTGACCTTGCCGCCGAACAGATACTGGTAGCGCTCAACATCCTCGGGGCGAGGGTAATCCACCAGGCACCGCCCGCCATCCAGTAACTGAGTGCCGAATAACAGGTAATTCACGTCCATCAGGGTGGCCATCACCACTTCAATATTAAACCGATGAAGCTTCTCGGTGTCGTGGTGAATTTCCAGTTGAATCACTGCATCCTCATCCTCGACAAAGAACGCCAGCGACATGTAGGCAAACCGGATCCGGAAGTATTTGATCAACACCGCCAGCGCCTGCTCCAGGGTGTCGCAACTGATGGCAGCCTGGGACAGGGCTCCGTGCGCGGTGAATTTCAGACGTTTGCCGTATTCCAGCCCCAGGCATTCATCACCACAGCGGGTCAGTGCCTGCTGGCATAACGCAGTGAACTGATCGAGCGTAATGAAATTGTCGGGATGACGGAGCTGGCTGTTTCGAATACCGGTCACTGACACGAGATCCGAACGACGCACCCCACGCTCCTCTGCCAACTGGCAGAGAATTTCAGCGTAATGCACCCGCATAACGGGCAAAGAGCCACTGGAGAGCGTTGCGTTCATGGTCTGGAATTTTTGATCGTTGTTTTACCGATCAGACTAGCCCCTGCCGGGGCAACCGGCAATAACCCCGGTGACGCAGTTCTTCCGGCCTTCAGGCCATCCCGAGAATTTTTTTCAGAATCCATGAATCCGCCCGGTAATCCATTGCGTAAACACTCTCACTGACAAATCTGTGACGAGTGCATAGAATGATGACCATAGCCAGCTCAAATACGATAACTGTCAAGGAGCGCCCGGTGACAACACTGGAGCAGCAACCAACGAAAACCGAAGGGCGCAAAGACCCCTGGGGTGTTTTGTTGGAAAAAGTCGGCAAGCATCAGGATCGGGCGGCTTATCATGCTTTGTTCGAGCACTTTGCCCCGCAGATCAAGTACTACGCAATCTCGAACGGGCTGGCCAGCCACGCGGAAGAGCTGGTGCAGGAAGTCTTCGTCTCTATCTGGCGCCGTTCCTGTCTTTACGACTGGCGCAAGGCGGCCGCTTCCACCTGGATTTTCACCATTGCCCGGAATCAGCGCATTGATATGCTGCGTAAAATGCAGCGGACCAGTGTTGAGATGGCGGTGGAAACCGAGGATCTCTGGCAGATTCCGGGTGATAACGAAGACGAACCAGTTACCTCCCTGCACCGCCTGATGTCCGAGCGGCGCATCCGGGAGTCGCTGAGCCAGCTCCCGGAAGAGCAGATTACCGTAATCGCGAAGGTATATATGGAGCACAAATCCCATCAGATGGTGGCAGATGAGCTCAACATTCCTCTCGGCACCGTGAAAAGCCGGGTTCGCCTGGCACTGAACAAACTGAAAGTGATTTTGCAGGATCAAAACGTATGACACGGCACCATCCCGACAGCCTGAGTCTGATGGAGTACAGTGCGGGCAACCTGAGCGAGCCCCATGCACTGTGCATCCGCCTGCATCTGGAGCAGTGCCCCCACTGCCGTAGCCGGGTCGATACCCTGAACAGCCTGGGCGCGGTCATGATGGATCACCAGCCAAAGGTGACGGTGGCTGATTCGAGCTTTGATCAACTGATGGCGCGCATCGATAGTTCCCCGCAAGCATCATCTCCGGTGGTTCCTCAACCTAAGGTGAGCCCTCTGCAGAAACTGCTCGGGGATGACATCAATGCGCTGCCCTGGAAACGTCAGCTTGCGGACGTGAGTGTGCTCGACATTACCGACAAGTTTCCCGGCCAGAACGAGAGGGTCGTTCTGCAAAAACTGGTAGCGGGCGGCAAGGCGCCGGCCCATACCCACCGTGGCGATGAAACCACGATTGTGCTTCAAGGGGCATTTGCAGACCAGAAGGGCGTATTCAATCAGTGGGACTTTGTGGTTCTGAACGAACAGGACGAACATCGTCCGGTGGCCGTCGGCTGCGAAGACTGCATTACGCTGTCCGTGCTGAGCGCCCCCCTGAAGCTGACCGGGACCTTCACCCGCCTGCTCAATCCGTTCCTGCGTTAACAGTATGCTGCGGCGCCGCCGCAGCATGACTGCGCTACCATGGCAGATCACTGCCATCCCAACTGATAAAACGTCCATTATCCCTGGCATCAAGGCTTTCCAGAACCGAAAACAGATTGCCTGCCGTCTGCTCTGGCTCGTGTACCGTTAACCGCTCCAGCGACTGCTGAAACGGTTGGCTCAGCGGCGACAAGGTGGTGCCCGGGTGCAGGGAAACGCAGGCCAGTGGCGCGTAACGCCTCGACAATTCAATAGAAAGGTTCTTTACCACCATATTCATGGCCGCCTTGGAGGCGCGATAGGCGTACCAGCCCCCTAACTGGTTGTCCGAAATAGACCCCACCTTCGCAGACACCGCGGCAATACGCTTGAAGTGCTTTCCCCTCAGCGCCGGAGCGAGCCTCTGAATCAGCAGGGCAAACCCGACGCAGTTCACCTGGTAGCTTCGCATCATGCTTCGGCCATCAATATCCTCCAACCGTTTCTCCGGAAACAACTGGTCATCGTGCAGCAGGCCTGCGGCATAAATAACGGTGTCAACCGGACCAGAAGCTTCCAGCACAGCCTTGAACTCGGCGACATCAAGCACCTGCTCGTCTTCTGCATCCCAGGCCATCAATCTCACGCCAGAGTGATTTTTCAAAGCGTCCGGCGCCGTCTCCGGCATCCGGCACAGCCCAACCAGGCTCAGGTCCGGATAGCTCCTCAGATAACGTCGGGCCAATGCCGCACCGATGGCACCGGACACCCCCGCAATAACGGTCGTCATTCACCGATCTCCCGATTATCAATCAACACCATGCCGTTGATACGAAAAATCAATGCGTTCGGGCCATCCTGAAGCAAACCAAATAATTCAAACGCCCGTATGAAGAGAGGCTTCCAGATCAAAACGACGACATCCGGCGGTCGTTGAGACCGTCAAATCAAAACAGGAGAGTATCCATGCAATACCAGGCACCAGCGAACGATCTTCGCTTTCTGTTGTTTGATGTGTTGGGTGCAGACAAGCTGCACGAGCTGGAAAAATATGCCGATGCCACACCGGACCTGATCTCCGCGGTCATTGATGAGGCCGGCAAGCTGGCGGCAGAGGTCATTCAGCCCACCAACCAGGTTGGCGACCGTCAGGGCTGCAGCTACGACCCCGAAACCAAACTGGTCAAGACTCCAGACGGCTTCAAAGAGGCCTACCAGAAGTTTGTCGAAGGTGGCTGGACCGCGCTGGACGCGCCACTGGAGTTTGGCGGCCAGGGCCTGCCTCACACGCTGAAATTCGTGGTGGACGAGATGGTGTGCTCCACTAACCTGTCGCTGGGCATGTACCCCGGCCTGACGCATGGTGCCATCAGCGCCCTCTTTGCCCACGGCTCGGAAGAGCTTAAGCAGACGTATCTGGAAAAACTGATTTCCGGCGAATGGACCGGCACCATGTGCCTGACCGAGCCCCATTGTGGCACCGATCTGGGCCTGATTCGCACCAAAGCCACGCCGAATGATGATGGCAGCTACGCGATTGAGGGCACCAAAATCTGGATCACCGGCGGTGAGCACGATCTGGTGGACAACATTGTCCATCTGGTGCTGGCCAAGTTGCCGGGCGCGCCAGACACCACCAAAGGGATTTCCCTGTTTGTGGTACCCAAGTTCCTGCCAGACTCCGGTGAGCGCAATCCGGCCTTCTGTGGTGGCCTGGAGCACAAGATGGGCATCAAGGGTTCCGCCACCTGCGTCATGAACTTTGAAGGCGCCAAGGGCTGGCTGGTGGGCGAGCCCAACAAAGGCATGAGCGCCATGTTCACCATGATGAACGAAGCTCGTCTGATGGTGGGCATGCAGGGCCTGGGCCTGGCGGAAATGGCTTACCAGGAGAGCCTGGCATTCGCCAGGGAACGTCTGCAAAGCCGCTCCCTGAGTGGCCCGAAGAATCCCGACGGCCCGGCCGACCCGATCATTGTGCACCCGGACGTACGCCGCATGCTGATGCGCCAGAAAGTGCTGAACGAAGGCATGCGTGCACTGGCACTGTTTACCGGCCACCAGCTGGATCTCTCCGTGGCACACCCGGACGAAAAGGTGCGTGAAAACGCCGATGATCTGGTGCAACTGCTGACGCCGGTGGTCAAAGCCTTCCTGACCGATGAGGGCTACAACAACGCCAACTGGGGCCAGCAGGTACTGGGTGGCTCCGGCTTCACCCAGGACTGGCCGCTGGAACAACTGGTACGCGACGGCCGTATCGCCCGTATCTACGAGGGCACCAACGGCATCCAGGCGATGGATCTGGTGGGCCGCAAACTGTCGCTGAAGGGCGGGCAACTGGTACGCGCCCTGTTTGCCGAGCTGACGGGTTACCTGAAAGACAATCCTGATGCGCCCTACCGGGAAGAACTGAAAGGCGCCGTCAAGGGTCTTGAGCAGGCCACTCTGTGGCTGGCCCAGAATGCCCCGAAAGATCCGGAGCAGGCTGGCGCTGCGGCGACACCATATCTGCGTCTGACAGCCCTGACCGTCATCGGCTATCTGTGGTCCCGCATGGCTGCCGTGGCTGGCCAGCAGCTCGAAGCCGGCGCAGGTAACAAGCCACTACTGGAAAGCAAGCAGGTATCCGCCCGTTTCTATTTCGAGAAACTGATGCCTGAGGCGGACTGGCTGCTACGGGATATCCAGTCCGGCAAAGACAGCCTGATGGCCCTGGAAGATGAGCAGTGGATGGCCTAAGCGGCAGAGCTTCCGGTCAGGCCAAAAATCCTGGCCGGAAATGACCGACAAATGGCAATTTGTGACCTTCATCAAGACAGATCAGAAATTGATAATGGTCACGTTGATTAGTGTCTCTGAACTAGTCCAACCCGCCTCCTTGCGAGGCTGGTACCTTCTTGAAGCCGCGCTATGCGCGGCTTTTTTTATGGCCACGGCATTAAACAGAGCTGCAAGCCCGCGACAACAGTGACACCAACTCGCCCTGACGGCTCGTGCCGGTTTTCCGGAATATATTGTTAAGGTGGTACTTGACGGTTTCCCGTGACCGCCCCGAGGTTACCGCAATATCCGACAAGCTCTGACCACCAACAAGCTCCGCCGCTACCCCTGCTTCCGCATCCGTAAGATCGAACAGGCTCTTTAGCAGATCGTCGTTGATTTCGTTGCTCCAGCTCCAGTCGTGTAATGTAACGAGCACCCCCTGTGCCATGCTCTCTGCCCCGGCCGCTCCCTGCAGGGGAGTTACAATCAGCGTGATGCGCTGCGGCCCCTGTTCCAGGCTGAAAACCTGGTCATCGAGCTCCCGCCTTGCAATTGATGCCTCAACAGCCGCTGATAAAAGCACCGCAAACTGCCGCGCATTCTCGTTCCCATGGGCCACCAGCATGCCATCCTTGTTTACCCACAAACCTGCGTTGCGTTTAAGGATGTCATCTGCCTTGCCATTCCTGAAGGCCACCCGGAAGGATGCATCACAAATGATGATGCCCCGATCGACACGTTCAAGTACCAGTCGCTCAACCGCCGGACCACACCGCCGCTGCATCAGCCGGGTATACAGGCCCACGGCTCGGTGCAGGTGGGGCAGGAATCCATCGAAGACGCTGAGCTCTTCATAACTGAATTCAGGTTGGCCAGGAGAGCGCTGCATTCCGAAAAAGTTCAGGTAATGCCCGTCCATATAGGCAATCGCTCCGGCCGCTTCGCAAGCCCCGTAGCTTTCTAACCACTCTTCGGCCCGGGTATCGCGCCGCAAGCGCTTAACATCGGGGCCAAGATCGAGGTTACTGGCAACAAACCTGCAGCTACCCTGGCGGTTGACCGATATCGCTTTTTCAACCAATACGTCCCGGTGGGAAACATGTTCGGAATAGAAGCTAAGAGCCTCTTCGGGAATATTCACGGTCCAGGCACCGAGAAGAGCATTCTCCGCAGTGTTATAAATTGCAAACGATGCACTGTGGCCGTTAAACACCTGGATAAACCGCTGCAGAAACGGAAAGAAACCTTGTTCCGAGGTAACCGAATCGTAGATCAGGCCGATCAGTTCATGGAAGTCATGATTGAAAAAGCCTTCCCGGTCGGAGCAATGCACAGCGGTCCACTCTTGTATCGATGTTTCCTACACAATTTAGTGTAGGTTTCAAAGATATTCCAACCTCTCATAGTTACAAATTTCATACAAGTAGCCGGCCCGCACTCCCCAAACGGGTGGGGCGCCCCCCGACCACCCTTGCTATATCTCAATAACCCTTCCTCAGGGAGCCTTCGGGCAGAGCCTGGTTCATCCGGCGAATCAGGGTACTTTTTTGAATCAAGGAGTTGTTATGAACGGTTTTAAAAAACTGGCGTTGGCCGCAGCGGTCTCTTCGGTTGTTGGTATTGCGGGATGTGGAGGAAGTAGCGGTGGAGGGAGTACCGGGGGCGAGACAGTATCCGGAGAAACTATTTCAGGTACCGCCACCGCTCCTGGTGAAGAAGGTACTATAGCCAGCTTTACCCAGCCGAGTATTTTTGAAGTCGCATTGAACTTTGTTGTAGCTCCTGTCGCTGCAGCCATTACCGGGCTCAACCCCGTAAAAGGTGCCACGGTAGAACTCATTCGCGTGGATGATGAGGGCAACCAAATCGGCGACGTGCTCGCTCAAACCGCCACGTCAACAACAGGAAACTACAAGCTAACACTGCCGCAAGGCGTTAACCTTGCAGGTAATCTCGTGGTTCGAATTACCGGGCAAAACAATAAGCAACTGCGCGCACAGGTTGTCGAAAAAGACGTCGATATAAACCCGGTGTCCGAGTTTGTTCTTCGCAAGTTCATCGAGACGGGTGCCGACCTAGATCAGTTGGTTGTCACCGATGTGGTCAAACTAAGTGGCAAGGTTGAAGAGTTTGATCTGACTGCCGGGGCCAATCTTGATGAAATGTTCAGCACACTGGAGAGCGAAGTCGGCGATTTCGTAGAGAGCGAGGTTGCCGTGGTAGCCGGTGGCAAGGGTGAGGCCAGCACAGTCGCTGGCGATTACCGGAGCGCCGCCTTCGCACTTGAACTCCACGACGCTGAAAATCACAGTTCGGGCACCTATGCCCACAGTTTGTGGGCATCCAGTTTTCAGCTGGCAGACGGTGGCGAAAACGTCGTCAACGTCACCCTGGTCGATGAAGATGATCTCTACGGAAGCCGGGGAGGCCCATCCTTGTCCAGCGCTGAATGGCTCAACCATGAGTCCGAATTCGAAGAGGTTAATGAAACCTTCGACGGCATTCTGACCCAATCGGGCATCCTCGCTATCCAGGGCGAGTTCGAAGAGGAAATCGAAGAGGAGGAAGGCTGGCGCTGGCCTGCAGTAACCTACAATCTGGTGCAGGCTGGTGAGCGAGGCCTGTTTTTTGTCCAACCCAATGAAGCCAGCGTTCGTTACGCCGTGATCGATACCAACGACGACGGCACACCCGATGCGCTAGACCCCTCCCAGAAACTGGGCGACGAGATCTCCCGGTCTTTTGAGGTCTTTGCACGGCAACCAACCAACTTTCAGAGCAGCGACCTGTCAGGCCAGTTTGGCCGGGTTTATATCGCGTCTGAAATCACGACCGGTGAGCTGATACTGAAAACCGAAGTCAACACCATCACCTTCGACGGCAATGGAAACTTCAACTACGCAGAGGTCATGGAAGGACATGGTCACCAGATCAGTCTTTCAGCAAGTGGCCCGGGCTATGTGCCGATTACAGACCCAGCGGACACTGGCACCTTTGTTGTCGACAGTTCCGGTGATATCACAGAGGCCGGTGGTGAGCCTGCCGATGGTTTTATTAACGATACCGGCGACTTCATTGTCATGTCTGGCGGCGATGGCGAGCTTGGCAGTTACTCTGAGCTCGACATGACCCTGATGACCAAGCTGCCCACAGACAGTGGGCCCAGCGTGGCAGGCAAGCAATACCGGTTACAACTTATTTCGATGAAACTGGATACTCAGGAGCGTTTCCTGCTTTCCAGCAGCAAGTTCAATACTTTCCTGACCATGGCAAGTGAAACCGAAGGCGCAATCAGCGGTAGCTTCCTGGAAGTAGAAAAGACCACCCTGGGTGGGCAGCTATCTGTTTCTACCGACATGGTGGATGGTGCAGAGGCCTCTGCCAGCATCAGTGCCAACGGTGCAACGACGATAACCGTCGGTAGCTCTGAGGGTTCAACAACCTTGGATGGGTTCTTCAATGCAGACGCCTCACTTGGCTTGTTTGCACTGCGCTGGGAACCCACCGAGGGCGATCCGGATGAACTGGGGCTCGTGATTCTGACCGAGACAAACTAAGACCTGACCCGCAACCAAGCAGCGGCAAAAAGGCGGGCTCCCATGAGCCCGCCTTTTTGTTCTGAACCCACATGGTCGTCAGGAGGCTCGCTGCGGTACAATCTGCGCCAAATTCATGTTGAACTCTTCTGCCTACCGGAAAGCCTCAATGGCATCAAACCCTGCACAGACCGACGACTACGCTTTCCGCTTCGGAGGCATAGAACGCCTCTACGGCCGCAAGGCCCTGCATGCTTTCCGCCATGCTCACATCGCCATTGTTGGTCTCGGTGGCGTCGGTTCCTGGGCGGCAGAAGCTCTGGCGCGTAGTGGTATCGGCACCATCACCCTGATTGATATGGACGACATCTGTGTCTCCAACACCAACCGGCAGCTACACGCTCTGCAGGGCCAGTATGGTCGAACCAAAACCGATGCCATGGCGGAGCGGTTGCGCGCCATCAATCCCCAGGCGGATATTCGGGTGCACTTTGGCTTTCTCACGGTGAAGAATGTCGGCGAGCTGATCACCGAAGATATGACCGGCGTGGTGGATGCCATCGACAGTGTGAAGGCAAAAGCGGCGCTGATTGCCCACTGCCAGCGGCGCAAGATTCCGATCATCTGTGCCGGTGGTGCCGGGGGCCAGATGGATCCGACCCAGATCCAGGTTGCAGACCTGGCGAAAACCACACAGGATCCATTATTGGCCAAGGTCCGTAATATGTTGCGCCGGGAATACGGTTTTTCCCGAAACCCGAAACGGCGCTTCGGCGTAGAAGCTGTATACTCACTGGAACAACTGACCTATCCCGCCCCCGACGGCGAGGTATGTCAACAGAAACCGACAAGCGATGGCCCGGTGCGGCTCGACTGCGCCACCGGTTTTGGTGCTGCCAGCCCGGTGACCGCGAGTTTCGGCTTTTTCGCAGCGTCCCGGCTGCTGAACCGCGTCGCCCGTAAGGCCAACGCCTAATTCAACCATCGGGGCCCTTTTATGGCCGTAAGCACCACGTTAATTCTGGCCGGTATCGGCGTTTCTTCCCTGGTCTGTCAGTGGCTGGCATGGCGAGTACGCATGCCGGCTATCCTGTTCCTGCTCGCCGGCGGCATCCTTGCCGGCCCGGTGACCGGCTTCCTGCAACCGGAAGCCATTTTTGACGACCTGCTGTTTCCCGTCATCTCCCTGGCAGTGGCCATCATCCTGTTCGAGGGCAGTCTTACCCTGCGCTACGAGGAAATAAAAGGCCACGGCAAGATGGTGCGTAACCTGATTCCGGTGGGCACCATTGTCACCTGCATCATCGGTACCTTGGCCGCCCGCTGGATTCTCGAAGTGTCCTGGGAAGTCGCACTGTTGTTCGGCGCCATATCCGTGGTCACCGGGCCCACGGTGATTGCGCCCCTGCTCCGGGCTGTACGACCCACCTCCAAGCTGGCGAACATCCTCACCTGGGAAGGCATCATCATTGACCCGGTGGGCGCATTGCTGGCGGTTCTGGTGTTCGAGGGCATCGTTTCCTGGGGCCAAGGCAATGTTTTCAGCCATTCCCTCTATATTTTTGGCAAAACCCTGCTGGTAGGCTTTGCCATCGGTGCCGCCGCCGGCTACCTGAACGGCCTGGTCCTCAGAAAGCACTGGATTCCCCAGTACCTGCATAACGCCGGCACACTCACCTTCATGCTCGGTGTCTTTGCCATTTCCAATGAACTGGCCCACGAATCGGGGCTGCTCACCGTGACCGTGATGGGCATCTGGATGGCCAACATGAAGCAGGTTCCGGTCGACAGCATTCTGGAATTCAAGGAATCCCTCAGTGTCTTGCTCATTTCGGCCCTGTTTATCATTCTGGCCGCCCGTGTAGAGTTTGCAGCCATCGCCGAACTGGGCTGGGGCCTGGTTGCTGTGCTGGCCATCCTCATGCTGATTGCACGCCCCGCGAGCATTTTCCTCTCGGCCATTGGCACCACACTGAACTGGCGCGAAAAGCTGTACCTGAGCTGGATTGCTCCACGTGGCATTGTCGCTGCGGCGGTCTCAGCGCTGTTCGCATTCCAGCTTGAGCGAATCGGCTATGAGAGTGCCGGCGTACTGGTACCACTGGTGTTTATGCTCATCATCACCACCGTTACCCTGCAAAGCCTCACTGCCCGACCCGTGGCAAAACTGCTGGGGGTTCAGGAACCGCCCGCGCACGGCTTCCTGATTCTGGGCGCCAACCCGGTGGCCCGGCTGGTGGCCCAGGCCCTGAAAAAGCATGACATTCCCACCATGCTGACCGACACCAACTGGGAGAACGTGCGCCAGGCGCGCATGGAAAACCTGCCGGTGTATTTCGGCAACCCGGTGTCGGAACATGCCGCCACACATATGGACCTGACCGGGATCGGCAACCTCCTGATACTGTCGCCATACAAGCAGATGAACAGTCTGGCCACCTACCATTTTCTGGACTGGTTCGGAGATGATTCGGTGTTTGGCCTGGTGGAAGGCGACCAGGATCAGCGGGCGCGGCTTCAGACCGCAGGTAAGGTCCAGCGGACCCGGGGTCTGTTCGATGGTGTCAGCTATGCCAAGCTGGCGAGCCTGGTCAGCCAGGGCTACACCGTGAAAACCACGCAGCTAAGCGAAGAGTTCAGCTACCAGCAGTTTCTGAACCAGTATCAGAACCAGGCCCTGGTGTTGTTCGTACGCGACAGTCGGGACCATATTCACCCGGTCAAGGACATGGAAACCCTCGAGCCCGGTGACGACTGGGTACTGATCAGCCTGGTTCCCCCACAACCCCAGAAGGAACGTCGGGACCGGGAAGAACCTGCCGGTGAGAAGGGCGACAAAACGGCAAGCGGTGCCGCTCCAGCCTGACGCTATTCGCCTCCGTCAGCGGCAGTCGAGCACCAGCTTGCCACGGACGTGGCCGCCCTCCAGCAATGCGTGGGCGGCCTGCACCTGATCCAGCGGGAAAGCCTGTTCAATGTGAACCCGCACATCGCCGTCCTCAATCAGCTCGGCGATCTCGTCCAGGTGAAACACATCCGGCCTCACGGTCATACCATGGGCCCGAAGCCCCATGGCCTCGGCGGCACTGACAATGTCATCGGCGGTCACGGTAGGAATGGTCACCAGCACGCCGGTTTCTGACAAGGTATGCAGGGAGCGTTTGCCGGCTTCCCCTCCCACCAGGTCCAGTACCACATCCAGGCCATAGCACTCCTCAGCCACGTCGGTAGTGTGGTAATCAATCACTTCGTGCACGCCGAGCTCTGCCAGAAAATCCCGATTGGCCGGTGAGGCTGTTGCCACCACATGGGCACCACGCTCCAGCGCAAACTGAACCGCAAAATGGCCGACACCGCCCGCGCCTGCATGAATCAGTATCTTCTGACCGGATTCCAGCCTGGCCACCTCAAACAGGGCCTGCCAGGCCGTTAATGCCGCCAGCGGCACCGCGCCGGCAGTCACCAGATCAAGCTCATCAGGGACGATGGCCAACTCGTCAGCACGAGCCAGTGTGTACTCCGCATATGCACCACCGCCGGCCGGAAAGCCCACCATACCCATCACCCGGTCGCCCGGGGCCAGGGTGGTCACGCCCTCAGCAACGGCGACGACCTCACCGGCAACGTCGTACCCCGGCGTCCAGGGCAGCCGGTTTTCGATCTGTCGGGCGGCGAACCCCAGCCCCTTCCGGGTTTTCCAGTCAATCGGGTTCAAACCGGCGCCATGCACTCGGATAACCACTTCACCCTCCCGGGGCTCAGGCACCGGAGCCTGCGCCACCTGAAGCACCTCCCGCTCACCAAACTCGCCGTAGATCACGTGCTGCATGAGGATTGATTGACTAACGTCGGTAGGTTCCATGATTGCCTCCGGAGTGCATGGGGTCAGATGTCCCTCGAAGGGCATCAAGGATGAGACTAGCAGATATTTCCGGCGACGGCCCTAGCGCGGCAGGCCCCGGCCGCCGGGCACCAGGGCGCCGGACAGAATATCGACGAATGCTTTCGGGGCCCGTGCCGGGCGCTGGGATTTCATATCAACGCAGGCGTGAGTGGACAGGCCCCGCAACAGGGTTTTGCCATCGGCCCGGCGAATCAGCTGGAACTGTCGGGCCGAGCGGAAACGACCATCCCAGTCAGTCAACCAGGTGCCCAGCACCAACTGGTCGCCGGCATTGGCGGACATCAGGTAGTCCACGTCGGTGTGGGTAATGGCCATGGCCTTGCCGGTTTCCTCGTGCAGGGCCCAGGTCATGCCCAGACTCTCGATGTGCGCCCAGCTCACTTCCTCCAGCCAGCGGATGTACACCACGTTATTGGCGTGGCCAAGTCGATCGGTATCTTCGGCCTGAACCGTGATTTTCAGGGTGAACGGGCCGGGCAAATCCCAGCTCAGGGCGGGGGCATCAGTCATGGGGTTGCTTCTCCAAGGCCAGGGATGGCCTGCAACGGTAGCCGGCCAATACGGTCGTTGTGAAGTGAACCAAAGTATAGAACACCATCGTGGGGATTAACTGAGGTAATCTCCTGCAGATGAGTACCGCGAGTGTCGTGCAGGCTGGTCAGCATCTGGCCCTTGCTATCGAAGGCGACGACCAGACCGTAGTTCTGGGGCTTGGGCTTCAGGCTGTCCGGCAACTTGGCAACCAGATCCTTCAGCCAGGGGGACTTGTGCATGGCATCGACCCGGGGATTACGCAAGGTCGGGAAGGCGACCCAGTAACGGCCCACACCGTCCACCGCCAGGTTGTCCGGAAAACCCGGCAGGTTGTCGGCAAATACCTCAGCCCTGCCAGCCTTGGGGCCACTGATCCAGTACCGGAGAATGCGGTATTTCCAGGTCTCGTTCACCAGCACATAATCGCCCTGAGGGGCTACCGCCACACCGTTGGCAAAGTGCAGGTTGCCCAGCAGCACCTCGGTTTTCCGGGTCTTCGGATTGTATCTCAGCAGCCGGCCGTGAGGACGCATCTCCAGCAAGTCGAGTACGTAATCAGGCTGCTGGAAGCGGGAACTGGCGTCGGTGAAATAAATTCGGCCATCGGGGGCGATCACCACATCATCCGTGAACCGGAAGGGGGTGCCCTCGGCCTCTCGGGTAAGCACCGTGATGTCACCCTGAGGGGTAATGGATAACAGGCCTTTCCAGGCGTCGGCGACAATCAGATTGCCGTTGCTGTCAAACACAAGTCCAAGCGGCCTGCCACCGGTTTCCAGCCAGTGTTCCACCGTACCATCAGGGTGAACACGAACAATCCACCCATCCTGGGTACCGGTGTAGAGCACACCATCAGGGCCGATGGTGGTGTCTTCCGGGCCGTACACCTCGCCACGGGCAAGCAGATCCGCCAGCCGCAACCGTTCATTGGGCGCCAGCACACCGGTCATGGCCGGTGGCGAAGGCGCATCCCAGGCTTTACTGTCAATCGGAGACGGGGTCAGCAGAAAGCTGCCAAGCAACAAAAAGACAACCAGCAAGCCAACCAGCAACCATTTCATCATGCGCGCCCGTTCCCTTTTATGATTCTTTGTCCGCAGGCGACCCGGCGGATAACTCCGTGTGCCTAACCTTAGCAGACATCACAGGGTTTCTGACAAGATCAGGCCTGTTCCAGAAAACGCCGGCACAGCATGGCAAAAGCGTCCGGTTTTTCTGCGTGCAGCCAGTGCCCGGTGCCTTCAATGATTTTCAGCTCGGCGCCCGGAAACAGGGTACGAATCGTGTCCCGGTGTTTCTCCTGGATGTAGGCCGAATCCGCTCCCTTGATAAAAAGCACCGGCCCCTCAAACGGTCCCTGCCCTTCCGGCGCGGCCGCCAGCTTGCCATAACAGGCATCAATGACAGGCAGGTTCAGCCGCCAGCGAAACGTCACCTCATCATCGGCCTGCTCCTGGGCCGGAATACGCTCCAGGTTTTTCAGCAGGAACTGGCGCACGCCCGCCATTTCAACAAACGCTGCCAGGCGGGCATCCGCCTCGCTCCGGGATTTCACGCCACGAAGGTCCATCTGCTGCATGCCTTCAAGGATGGCGTCGTGGTGGGCCTTGTAGGTAACCGGCGAGATATCCGCCACAATCAGTGACTGCACCCGCTCAGGGTGCTTCAGGGCAACCTGCATGGCGACCTTGCCGCCCATGGAGTGGCCCAGCAGACTGGCTTTTTCAATACCCTGGGCATCCAGATAGGCAATGACATCCTCGGCCATGGCCGGATAGTCCATGTCGTCGGTATGGGGAGAGCTGCCGTGATTGCGTTCATCCAGAGCGTGAATCTGCCAGCCGTCTTCAAGCCGACGGGCAATACCGCCCAGATTTTCCAGGGAACCAAACAGTCCGTGCAGCAGGATCAACGGTTCGCCCTGGCCGGAAATTCGGTGGTTCAGTGCAACACTCATGGTCTGGCAGCCTCCGGTTATCGGATCAAACCGGATACACTACCACTGCCAGTTTACGGGGCAAGGGGAAATTGGTGCCAACCCCACGGGCAGAAAAAAGCCGGGCAGGGCCCGGCTGGAAGGTCACAGACATACGCCTGAAAGATCAGCAATAGAAAATGCTGTCCAGGTATTCAGCGAGTGCCAGAACGTTTCTGCGCTCGGTTTCGCTATGGGGTACAAAGATTTCCTGTTCCATACAACACCTCCACTTTGCAACGCATTACTTCAACCTGATAGCCAACATGCTATCGTTGAAGCAGTGGCAACCCGTTGACTCACTGTCCCAATCATTTGACATTTTGTATCAGTCCATCAGATAACAACCGGGAGCAGAACCCAGGCATGCAGCCCCAGACCGAATATCCGGAATCGCCCCAGGTGGCGGCATCCAGCACACTGGCGCTGGTGCATTATCTGGAAACACGGGGTCTTCTGGATCGTGTCCGGGTGGAACAGGCTACCGGGCTGACACTGGCGACTCTGAAAGATCCGGATCTGCGGGTACCCGCTTCTGCCCATTACCGTTTGTGGGAACTGGCCGAGCAGTTGACCGCCGATCCGGGCGTCGGCCTGCATGCCGGCCAGGTCATCGACCCCGAGCGCATGGGACTGGTCGGCCATGTGTTCTTCAACTGCGACACTCTGGGCGAAGCCGTGGTGCAGTATGTCCGGCTGCACCGACTGATCAACGAATCGGTCACCCTGAGTTTTGAGCAAACCCCGGACCAGGCCATCCTGACCTGGCAGCCGGATCATCCGGATCATTACTGTCGACAGGACATGGACCGCACCCTGGCCGCTGCCCTGTGCCGGACCCGGCATTTTATCCATCGCGGTATCGAGGCTGATTGGCTGGAAATTGCCCACCCGGAGCCGGCGTACGCCGATGAATATCGCAAACTGTTCGGTGGTACCGTCCATTTTGGCTGTGGCATTACCCGCATGGCATTTGACAGCAAGCACCTGGGCCACCCCATTCCGCACCGCAATCCCTACGTTTACTCAGCGGTGCTGAAACAGGTCAATGCGGTCATGGCCAGGCTACAGACCCGCCGCTCGTTCAGCCGCAAGGTGCGACGGCTCATTTCCCGTCAGATGGCCACCGACCGGATTGATGCTGACACCCTGGCCCGGCAGTGTCATATGAGCCGCCAGACCCTGTACCGAAAACTCAAGAAAGAAGGCATGAGCTTCCACGACCTGGTGGAACAGGTCCGCAAGGACAAGGCCCTTCGCTATGTCGCCGACGACCAGTACGCGCTTGGCGAAATCGCCTTTCTTCTGGGGTTCTCCGAGCTGAGTGCCTTCAGCCGTGCGTTCAAGCGCTGGACCGGTGTTGCCCCGGCCCAGTTCCGGGCCAGTCATCAGGGGCGCGAGTCATGATTTCAGAAAACCTTTCGCTGCTGGCCATTCCCCTGGCGGCGCTGTACCTGGCGGCGCTGGCCTGTATTTATCGCATCCTGCTCACCTATCGTACGGCCCAGGGTGCCATTGCCTGGATTCTCGCACTGGTGGGCCTGCCCTACATTGCCGTGCCCATGTTCCTGCTGTTTGGCCGCTATCGCTTTGGTGGTTACGTCAAGGCGCGCCGCATAGGCGATGAATCCCTCACCAACCTGTTGGATCAGTTTGAAAGCCAGACCACCTCCATCACCAATCCGGGCCAGGAGCATTTCAGCGATGAGCTGCCGGTGCTGTGCAAGCTCGGCCGGCAACCGTTCACCAGCGGCAACCGGTGCACGCTTCTGAGAGACGGCGAAGCCACCTTCGAAGCCTTGTTCGATGCCATGGAAGACGCCCGCCACTACCTGCTGCTGGAGTTCTATATTGTCCGCTCAGACCGGGTCGGCCAGCGCATCAAGGCCATCCTTGAACGCAAGCTGGCCCAGGGCGTGGAGGTCTGGTTCCTGTACGACGATATTGGCAGCGCGTTTCTGTCCCGCAAATGGCTGAATGAACTCTCAGCCGCCGGCGCCCGCATCGCCTCGTTTGGTGACGGCAATATCCGGCGCCGGCGCTTCCAGATCAACTTCCGTAATCACCGCAAGCTCCTGGTCTGCGATGGCAAGGTCGGCTTTGTCGGCGGCATCAACCTGGGCGACGAATACCTGGGCACCGCCATGGACCAGGAGCCCTGGCGCGACACCCATTGCCGGATAGAAGGGCCGGCGGTCACCGGCCTCCAGCTGGCCTGGCTGGAAGACTGGAACTGGGCCAGCAATACCCGGCCGGAGCTTAACTGGGCGTCCATGTCGTCGCCTCCCGGCGACCAGGAAGTGCTGGTGTTGCCCACCGGCCCGGCAGACACCTGGGAAACCTGCACGCTGTTCTTCCTGAACTGCATCAACAACGCCCGCACCCGGATCTGGATTGCCTCGCCCTATTTCGTGCCGGATTTCCAGATTATGAATGCCCTGCAGCTGGCGGCATTGAGGGGGGTAGATGTTCGCATCCTGATCCCGGAGAAAACCGACAGTCCACTGGTTCGCCTGGCCGCCTATTCCTACCTGGTACAGGCCAGTCAGGCCGGCATCGGCATCTATCGTTACCAGCCCGGCTTCATGCACCAGAAAGTGGTTCTGGTGGACAGCCGCTACGCTGCCATTGGCACTGCCAACCTGGACAACCGTTCCATGCGTTTGAACTTCGAGATTACCGCCGTTAACACCAGCCCGGCGTTCATCCGGCAGGTGGAAACCATGCTGGAGGAAGATCTGGGGGCCAGCCGGCGCATGACCGAAAACGACTATCGCCAGCGCTCCATCCTGTTCCGGCTGGGCTGCCGGGCGGTACGACTATTGGCGCCCCTGCTTTGATCTGGCCCCGGGCGGGCGCTTGTGCGAACATGAGCGCTCGACTGATGCTGTAAACGACCATTTCATGAACGCATTCAAGCCCAGAGAAACTCTGACCGAGCAGGTCGCTCGTCACATTGAAAACCTGATTGCCTTCGAGCAACTCCGTTCCGGCGAGCGCATCTATGAAAGTGCCATGGCCAAACAGATGGATGTCAGCCACGGCTCCATCCGGGAAGGCCTGCTGCTGCTGGAGAAGCGCCACCTGGTGCGTAACGTGCCCCGCAAGGGCGCGTTTGTCACCCCCCTGGACGAGCACTTTGTCCGCAGTCTCTACGAGACCCTGGAACTGTACCTGACCCACACCGGGCGAAAGCTGGTGCGTCAGTGGCAGCCGGCTGACATGCAGCGGCTGGAATCCCTGTACGAGCAGATGCGTGACCGCTTCCAGAAAAATGATCTGATGGCGTTTCTGGAGCTGGGGATTGAATACACCAAGGCCTCATTGGCGTACGCCGACAATTACTTTATTGTCTCTGCCATTGAGGATCTCTGGCCCTCAGCCAAGCGCTGCGCCTTTGTCGCCTTTCGCCACGGCGGCACACAGGTTCTGGAAGACAACCTGGCGCATATGGAAGAGTCCATCCAGGTGATACGGGAACGAGACGAACAGGCCCTGGCCGATATCCTGCACCGTTATGCCGTGCAGCAGTGTGAGCAGGTGCTGTCCGCTCTGAATCACTGATACCGCGAAAACTCAGTAGAACAGCTGAGTGAACGAGAAGCCGATATTGAGATACGCGGTCCATTCGTCTTCGTTGTTATAGGCGGCCGAGAGCTGTACCGGCCCCAGGAAGGTATCTACCCCGGCGAACACACTCCAGGATCGCACCAGCCCCGACCAGGTGGCGTCGTCCATCTGCTCCCAGGCATTGCCGGTCTCAAATCCTACGCCGGTGAACCAGGGCAGCACCGGCCCGCCGAATTCACGCCGGGCCCAGGCCGCCAGTAAAGCGGCATCATTTCCTGTGATCTCCCCCGGGGCGTAGGCTGACAACTGCCGAAAGCCGCCAAGGCGCGCTGCGTTCTCAACGCCCGGTTCACCGCTGATGACCTGCCGGGTATACAGCAAGCCGGTGAGATTGAAACGTTGCCAGGTGCCGGTTCCCAGCAACATGCCGGTGAGGGCATCGAACTCCCGGTCACTGCCAAACGCTTCCCGCTCTACTCTGGCCCGGATACCGGCAAAAGCACCGGATTTCGGATAGAAAGCATCACTCAGGGAATCATGCACCAGTTGCAGGCTGCCGTAGCCCTGATGCACCTTACCGGAAGGTGCAACCGGAACGCCCACTTCGTCATCCACGGTGGCATAGCCACGGACAAAACCCAATCGGATTTCGCCATCGCCGCCCAGTTCCATGCCAAGGGCCAGATCCACTTCCCGAAAGGTCACATCAATCTCGGAAATACGATCACCGTTGTCGTAGATGCTGTAATCATCCCGGCGATATTCCACCCCAACCACCGCAAACCGGTCATAACCGTAATCGAGAGGCTGGTACCATTGGCTACGCACCCAGGGCTGAGTGCCCAATTGAAGCCCCGTCTGCCATTCCGCGCCCAGGCGATTGAGTTCGGTCATCCGCAACCCGGTGGCCAGATTGAACCGGGTATCGCCGTCGAAGTTGTCCTCATAATTCAGGCCAAACGACAGGTAGTTGGGCCCCCAGCTCTTCTCCCTGGCCTGAATAATCAGCACGGGGCCGGCCTCGGACGGCCGCATGGACCAGGACACCGTCTCGTAATACCCCAGCCCGTAGATGCGTTTGAGATCGGCTTCCAGTTGTTCCACATCGAGCGGCTCACCCTCTTTCTGCCGGATCCGCTCGCGCAGAAAATCACTGGCCAGGCGGTCGCCCTTACGGAATTCGATCCGGACAACCGGCCCCGGTGCCAGTTCCTCGGCCCGGAGCCGGGCACGGTAATCCCGCCACTCCGAGTCAGACACTGCCAGCCGGTTCAGGGCCACAGCATGATCCCTGGCTCCGCTGGCCCCCAGCTCAAACAGCACCGGCGCGTCGTAGAAATCGGCAGAGGTGTAGCCTTGCAGATCTGGCTGGATCAGGATGTCGCGTTCGGTTAACAGGCCCAGCTGGAATTCGGTGTTGCGCCGGGTCATCAGCGTGGTGAGCTGCCCGACCACTGAAAAGGCCTCGCGCATGTCCTCTGTGGTCATGAGCGGATCGGTGATATCCACGGCAATGACCACATCAGCGCCCATGTCCCGGGCCACGCTGACCGGCAGGTTGTTGGCTACCCCACCATCCACCAGTAATCGCCCGCCTCTTTCCACCGGGGCGTAGACGCCGGGAATGCTCATACTGGCACGAATCGCGTCGGCCAGGTTGCCGTCGCCAATCACCACTTCAACGCCGGTTTCCAGATCAGTGGCCACAGCGCGAAACGGGATGGGTAGCTGATCAAAGTCATCCACCAGCGCGGCATTACGGGTCAGCTCGTTGAGAATAAAGCCGAGATTCTGGCCGGTAACCAGTCCGCCACCAAACCGAACGCCCTCGGAACCGACGCCAATGCCCGGCACCAGTGGCAGGCGCCAATCGTCCTGCTTTCGGCGCACCGGCTTATAGGCCCGGCCAGGGTCATCGCGAAAACTGGACAGCCAGTCCAGCCCGATAAACCGCTGTTCGATTTCTTCCACCGGCATCCCGGTGGCGTACAGGGCGGCAACGGCCGATCCGGCACTGGTACCGACCACCACATCAACCGGCACCTGCATTTCTTCCAGCACCCGCAGTACCCCGACATGAGCCATGCCTTTGGCACCACCGCCACTGAGCACCAGGCCAATGGTTGGGCGAGCGCTACTGGCGCCAGCATCGGCGAAAGCAGAAGGGAATACGGGCAGGACAAGCAGAATGCACAGTAACCAGGACGGCCAACGAGTGCTCACAATCCCGTCACGAGCTCTGTTTTTTGTCATCGTCGGCCAGTGACAGATGGGAAGTATCCGGCACGACCGGTGGGGGAAAATCCCGTTTTACCCCCAGATCACTGCCGGCCGGAGCCAGTGTCCAGTCATCAAGATGCTCAAACATCGGTGCCTCAGCCTCCTGATGCTCAACCAGAGTCACCCCGACCGGGTCCAGGCTCAGGCCGGAACCGGCCAGAATATCATCCACCTTTTCGCCGGCCACCGGTAGGCGGTCGCCCGGCTCAACCGCTGGAGTCTCACCGGATTTCGCCGCCGGTTGCTCTGGTTTCGGTGCCGGGGCCTGAGGCGGGGCAGGCGTTGACGCTTGAGCCTGAGCTGATGACGCCGGTGCGGGTTGGGCCGGCCCGGCTCCGGGCATGAGCTGAACATACGCCACCATCCCGTGTTTTTTCAGCACTGCCAGGTACTTCTCGGCCTGAACCTGCTCAAGTTTGTTACGAATGACCACCGGTTGCCCACTGAACATGCGGTCCAGCTGCTCGACGCTGGCCTTGAACAGAGCCCGGGCATTATTGCGAGCGGTTTCCAGATCGGTGCCTGGCGTGCACTCTCCTTTAAACACGAGCTGGTACATGGCTATCCCTCTGCTTTTACAACAACTGTTGGTCAATGATAGCTGAAATCACAGGCTACAACAGGCATTAACCAACGCCGGGCCTTACCATCCGGAAATCATTTCAGCATTGCAAACAATTGAAAAATCCAGCGCCCACAGGAGGAAAAGTACGCCACACTCTGCAACAATCAACTGTAACCAAACTTTACACTTGGTTACACTAACAAGAATCGCAGATTACCTTTCGGGAGCCTCACATGCGCACCTTTACTACCGCCCTTCTCTCTGGTCTGGTGCTCGGCTTGTCATCGGCGCAGGTATCCGCCGAAAACCTGGATGTATTGATGAGCCAGGTTTTTCAGGCCAACGAAGCCACCTACATAGGCTATGAAAGCATCGAGCGCGAGGACATTCCCGCCCGGGCCAGCGTAGACCGGAAATACCTGATTGTGGATTTCCGCTTTCCGAACCAACAGCCGGCCGCCGAACAACTCCCGGCCAGCGTACACAAAGTGTGCATGACCCTGCTGAAAGATCGTGAACTGATCCGCTCGCTGTCGGATTCCGGCTACGACATGGTGGCCGTGGCCTTTGACCGCCAGTCCCAGTTTGACTGCCTCTAGCCTGTAGCCCAGGCTATTCCTGTCCCAGTAGGCGGGGGAATGCATCCAGGGCGGTATTCACCGCGTCCAGATTAAAGGCCTCCACATCCGCCAGCAGCTTCTCACCGTAGCGCGTGACCGACGATGAGCGGTGCCGCTGCCCCCATTCGATAATGCGCACGGCAAAATCCTTCATCTGTTCCGGGTCGCCGCTCTCGCGCACTTCCTGCCATTCATTACCGAAGTCTTCAGCCAGTTTTTCCCGCAGCCAGCCCCGCTCATGCATGCTCATGGTCTGGGCCAGCAGGCGCTCGGATTCCTCCGGCGCGCCATCGTCATCAGCCTGCTCCACCGTCGCTTCTACCCTGGGCAGTACCACCTTGAACGTCGAGCCCACATTGGCCTCACTTTTCACGGTCAGTCTGCCGCCCATCATTTCCACCAGTTTTCGGCTGATCGCAAGCCCCAGCCCGGTACCGCCATAACGCCGGGAACTCTGGCCTTCCTGCTGCTCGAAGGCTTCAAAAATGCGCTCCTGCTGGTCCGGGGCTATGCCGATACCGGTGTCAGCTACGGTCACCACCAGCCGGTAGTAACAAACCTCGGAATCGGCATCCGCCGGCTCGCCCAGCGGCTTGGCGACCGCTCGCACGGTAACCCCGCCGTCGTGGGTGAATTTGATGGCATTGCCCACCAGATTAAACAGCACCTGTCGCAAGCGGGTTTCGTCCAGCATCATCGCCGAGGGCATACCCGATCCCACGCTTACTTCCAGGGTAATGCCCTGCTCCGTCGCCCGCAGGTCAAAGATGTGGCGGACATCACTGAGCAGCCGGCGCACGGAAACAGGGCCGAAATCCAGGCGCATCTTGCCGGCCTCGATCCGCGACAGGTCCAGAATGTCATTGATCAGCATCAGCAGGCTTCGACTGCCCGCCCGGATGGCATTGAGGTAATTGCGCTGTTGGGGATCTGTGACCGAATTGTAGAGCAGATCGCTGTAGCCAATCACCGCGTTCATAGGCGTTCGGATTTCATGGGACATGTTGGCCAGGAATTCGCTCTTGGCACGGCTCGCAGCCTCCGCTTCCCGGGCCAGCCGCTCCGCCTCAAGCTTGGCGGCACGGAGTTCATCCTCACTCCGGCGCAGCGCGTTCTCGGACCGGATTCGCTCATCCACTTCCAGTGAAAGTTTGCGGTTCCAGTACAGGAAGATCAGCACCACCACGATGGCTATCAGAATGATCCGCCGAACCACGGTGTAATCGGCTTCCTGTTCGATATCCAGGTGAATCCAGCGATTATAGATGGCTTCGGTTTCGGACGTCGGCAGACTGCCCAGCGCCTTGTTCAGAATGCGGTGGAGCTCAGGCTGGGCCGGGCTGACCGCCAGTCTCAGATCGTACTGGTAAGGGGTAATACTGGTAATCCTCAGGTTCGACAGACCGAGCCGTGCCACCGTGTAGCTTACCGCCGGGATATGCGTCACCATCACATCCAGATCGCCGTTGGAAAGCGCAAGCAGCCCGTCTTCCACGGTCTGCTGGGGATAGAGGTCGAGATTCGGATGATTAATCAGCAGATAGTCATGACTGGCCTGGCGGTTTACCACGCCGACCCGCTCATCCCGAAGTTCACGCAGGTCTCCGATAAAGCGACCGGTGTCGCGGATCGCCAGCGCAATGGGCACGTTGACATAGGCCCGGGTGAACAGGAATTCCTGCTCGGTACGAGGCGTGCGGGACATGCCGGGAAGCACGTCCAGCTCACCGGATTTCAGTTTTTCCTCGGCGCCGGCCCGACTGTCTACCGTCACTCGCTGGAAGCGAATCCCCAGATCCTTCTCCAGCCGGCTGAGCAAGTCGGCGACCAGCCCCGTGGGCCGGCCATCCTGTTCAAACTCGAACGGCGGCCAGTCCGGCCTCAGTCCGACGGTAATCTCCGAGTTACTGGCCAGCCATTCCAGTTCACCGGCGGTCAGGGCCACGTTTCGGGTCTCGACTTCGGGCAGCTCCCCCGCCAACCAGGACTGGCGAATATTGCGATGTTCCTGATGGGTCAGTGACGATACCGTGCGATCAAACACCCGAAACATGCGCTCCTGCTCAATGGGAACCTGCAGCACCACATCCACAGGTCGCCGATCCAGCAACACCGCCAGCCCGACACCATTGATCATCGCCGATTCGAGGTAGTCAGACACCACCGGAACCGGCCCGAGAAAAGCATCTGCCTCGCCCGACATAACCCGGCTGACCGCCTCACCCAGGCTGGAAACCGGTACCGGCGTAAAGCTTTCCACCGGGTCCAGCAGCGGAAACTGATTGGGGTCGTCGCCGACAATGACAACCTTCGCTGCCTCCAGATCAGACAGAGTCCGGATTGCCGGGTCGCCGGCATTCACAAACACCCCGTAGGTGAGTGACATCAAGGGCGCTGTGTGTCGCACGCCGGGAATAACCGGGGCGCCGGGCAGTCGGGTGGTCAGGATCAGGTCCGGCTCTGGCCGCTCAGTGCCCAGCATCTGGTTCATCAGAAAGGGCTCAATGGGCAATCCCAGCTTGGAGGACAAGCGGTTGAGGTAGTCCACCCAGATGCCCGCCATGCGCCCCTCCCCGGTATCGAACACCAGCGGCACCTGGGTATGCCTGACCCCCACATTGAAGCCATCCTGTTCTGCAAGCCAACGCAGATCTTCAACGCCCAGTACGGGCGCCGGCGAATTCTGGGGTGGATCCGCCAACACGGCCCCTTGAAAAAGCAGCAACAGGAGGCAAAACATGAACTGTGAACGAGACTTCACTGGATATCCTCGGCGGGTCCACTACATTTCAGGAAAACCATACCTGCAAACGGGCAGGATTGCATTTTGCCAATGAGCTGATGGAGGTACGTAACCATGGACACCAGCAAACACAGCCTGAGCACCCTGTTCGAACAACTGGGTCTGCCCTCCGGTCAATCGGAAGTCGAGCATTTCATCGCCCGACATTCACCATTACCCAGTGAAGTCGCTATCCAGGATGCGCCCTTCTGGTCAGAGAGCCAGTCCCATTTTCTGGAGGAAGGGCTGGAAGATGACAGCGACTGGGCGGAGGTGATTGATGAACTGGATGCCCTGCTAAGGCGCTGATTGGCTGGGTCAGAGCACCGACACCCGATTTCGGCCCTCATCCTTGGCCTGATAGAGGGCCCGATCAGCCCGGTCAAACACCGACTCTTCGGTGTCGTCGTCCTGAAAACCGGTCAGCCCCGCTGAAAAGGTAATGCTTACCGGCTCGCCGCTGAAATGGAACGGCAGGCCGGATACATGTTCGCGCAGGGAATCCAATACCTTGCGGGCTTCATCTGTGGGCGTTTCCGGCAGAAGCACCACAAACTCCTCGCCACCGAACCGGGCGATAAAATCCGTCGACCGCAGGCGAGTGCTCATCTCCCGGGCCACCAACTGCAGCACGCGATCCCCTGCCTTGTGGCCATAGGAATCGTTGATGCGCTTGAACAGATCCACGTCCAGCACAGCCACCGTGAGCGGGTGCCGGTAGCGCAACCAGCGATTGTATTCAAACGACAGCCGTTCCTGCCAGGCTTCACGGTTGGGCAGCTGGGTGAGCAGATCGGTCAGGGCTCGCTGACGCTCTTCACGCACCTGGGCCTGCATCTGTTCCGAATGGGCCTCCATGGCCGCGACTTTCTCCTGCATGGCTTCCAGTTGGTTCGCCAGCAGTTTTTCACGCTCGCTTTCCGACGTCCGGAACCGCTCCAGCGCACTGCCAATAAATTCCAGGCGTTGACTGACCGACTGCTTCAAAGCTTGAATATCCTCGCTGGCGCGGATGTCATCCCCCACCTTGTCCAGCTCGGCACGGATTTCCCGGTCCAGCGTTGCTGTGGCGTCCTGCCGGCCAGTCTGGGCGTCACTCTGCTGGGCAAAATGCTCCCGCAACGCCTGCAAGCGTTCATCCAGACGTTTCAGGAAGGCCTCGAATTCGCGCTGGCTGCGGGTAATGGCGGCAATCACCAGATCGGCGACCCGGTTCAACCCCTCCCGGAGCACTTCCCAGTCGTTGCTGGTCAGCAAGGTCTGCTGTAATTCCCGGGCTTCTGCTTCTGCGGCCGGCTCCAGGGAAGCCTGTTGCAACAGTTGCCCCAGTAACTGGCCGATGCGGCGTGCAATTCTCAGTCGCTGGGTGGTATCCGCCAGATCCACACCTTCTGCCGGGGCTTGCGGTTCCGGTGTGGGCGACACAGCCTGAGGCCCGGCCTGCTCGTCCAGCAGGGTAATCTGCCGGTCAATCTGGTCCTGCAGTTCCCGCCAGTGCTGCAGGTTGATCTGCTTCTTACGGATATCCTCCCGCAACCGACCCAGCAATTCATCCAGCTCCGGCCGCTGTCCTTCGGAGGCCAGACTGGTTCGTACCAGCATTCTTTCCAGCAGATTACGTTCGGATTCCCACTGTTTTTCCCGATGCTCTGCTTCTTCCAGTTCCCTGAGATATTTCTCTTTCCAGGAATCTTCAGATGCCATGAACTACTCCCTTAGTGGCCGGCACGATGCTCTTCCTCTTCACACCCGGTGCGATCGGTCGTTCGGCGGCGCGCCCGGGGATGGCTCTGATCATAAACCCGGGCAAGATGTTGAAAGTCAAGATGAGTATAGACCTGGGTTGTGGCAATGTCCGCATGACCCAGCAATTCCTGAACCGCGCGCAGGTCGCCACTGGATTCCAGCATGTGACTGGCAAAGGAATGCCTGAGCAGGTGGGGGTGCAAACGCTGGTCCGCGCCGTGCAGAATACCCCAGCGAGACAGGCGACTCTGGATACTGCGCCGGCTCAGGCGGGTGCCCCGCCGGCTGACAAACAGTGCCTTCTCACCCTCGGTGACCAGTGCCCGCCGGCAGGACAACCACTGTTGCAACGCCGCCACGGCCTTACGGCCGACCGGCAGCACGCGCTCCTTGTTACCTTTACCGAGAACGCGGATTTCTGGGCCCTTCAGATCCAGAGCCGACAGATCGGCCCCGGCCAGCTCCGCCAGCCGAAGGCCGGAGGAATACATCAGCTCGAACATGGCCAGATCACGGATTTCGAGGGGGTCTTCGGGGGTGGCATCCAGTAACTGGCCAATCTGATCAACATCCGCAACGCGGGGCAAACGCCGACCACTTTTCGGCGCCCTGATGTCCAGAGCTGGATTATCGCTCGCAAGCCCTTCGCGAAGCAGGTACTGGTAGAAGCGCCGAATCGACGACAGGTGCCGGGCAATGCTGCGCCCGCTCAGTCCATCCCGGCTGAGTCGGGCTACGTAGCGCCGAACATCGTGGGCAGACAGCTCTGACCAGTCGTTGAGGCTATTATCCGCAAGCCAGGAGATCAGGCGCTGAAGGTCGCGCTGATAGTGTTCGCAGGTACGGGGTGAATGCCGTTTCTCGGATTGCAGATGACCAATGAAGCCGGTCAGCGCCGCCAACTGGCTCGCTGATCCTTTGTGGTCACTCGCCGCCGCGCTCACCCCTGGCCGGTCTCCGCGGTCAGGTCCGTCACCGGAGCGCCGGTACCATGGCGCTTGAGCATGGGAGGCAAAAGCCGGCTCAGGGTGTCGCTGATGTAGCTCAGGAACAGTGAGCCCATGCTCTGATCAAAGTAACCGGGTTCACAACTGCCGACAGCAAACACACCCACCAGACCTTCGTGGCGCAGGGGTACAAGGGCGACGGAGGCGATGGGATCGTCACGGTCCGGGAACAGGAATTCACGCTCATTCTCACGGAACTGGCCACAAACGGCCCGTTCCCCCTCCAGCAGGCTTCCCAACCGCTCACGTGCCGCGGCCGCATCCACCATATGCAAGGCACCCTGTGACTGAAGCTGACCGGTTTCACTGAACAGAAGTACCGACGCGGCATCCAGGCCAAAATCGCCCCGGATACTGTCATCAATGGCAGCGGCCATATCCTGCAGATTACGGGCTTCAATCACCTGCATCAGCAGGCGTTTGCTTTTCTCGAACAACCGGTCGTTGTGGCGGGCGATGGACACCAGTTCCACCAGCTCCCGGCGTAACGTGTCCCGCTGTTCCCGGAACAGGTGCACCTGGCGCTCCACCAGGGAAATCGCCCGGCCGCTGTCATGGGGCAGAGTCAAACTGCGCAGGAGCTCGTCCTGGCCGATAAAAAAGTCCGGATTGGCCCTCAGATATTCTGCGACCTGTTCCCTGGTGAGTTCGCCGGCCTTCTGGCGGGCCGTTTGTTCTGTCATCGTGTTCTCCTGATCGGTTCAGGCCCCGTTTTTATGAGGTCGGGTGTTCGGGCGGGCACTCCTGCGGCGCCGGGGCTGGGGTTCGCCAGGCAGCCGCAACTGGCCTTCAAATACCGTGGTTGCAGGCCCTTCCATCATAACAGGGGCACCTTCCCCCTGCCATTCAATGACCAGCCGGCCACCGCGCAGCTCGACTTCGACCCGGCTGTCCAGCAGGCCACGGAGACAACCGGCCACCACTGCTGCACAGGCACCGCTGCCGCAGGCGAGTGTTTCGCCGGAGCCCCGCTCAAATACACGCAACCGGGCACGGCGGCGATCAATCACCTGCAGAAAGCCAATGTTGGCCCGGGCCGGAAACCGGGGATGCTTTTCCAACTGCGGGCCGAGGCTTTCAACCGGCGCCGTATCGATATTGTCCACCACCAGTACCCCGTGGGGATTACCCATGGAGATGGCCGACAGCTCGACCGTCTGGCCATTCACGTCGACGGTATACACATCCTTGCGCTGATCTGCCGCAAAGGGGATCGCGGGTGGATTGAGCTCCGGCACTCCCATATTGACGGCCACCAGGCCGTCCCGACCCACCTTGAGTTCAATCACACCCTTGGCGGTCTGCACCCGGATGACGCGTTTATTGGTCAGACGCTGATCGCGCACAAAACGGGCGAAACAGCGGGCACCGTTGCCGCACTGCTCTACTTCTGAGCCATCGGCATTGAAAATGCGGTAACGAAAATCCACATCCGGCAACCCCGGTGGTTCCACCACCAGCAACTGGTCAAAGCCAATGCCGAAATTGCGATCCGCCAGTTCCCGGATGGTGTCCGGGGCCAGCCGGAATGGCTGGCTGATGGCGTCTACCACCATGAAATCGTTACCCAGCCCGTGCATCTTGGTAAAACGCAGAATCGGGCCCTGGCCGCGTCGTTGCTGAGACATCTCGTTCTCCCCGCTCATTCCGGCAGGCAACTTTCCGGCGCCAGCTGGTCGTCCAGAGTTTCCCGGCGCCGCACCACGTGCACCTGATCTCCGTCCACCATCAACTCCGGGGGCCGGTTGCGGGTGTTGTAGTTAGAGGCCATAACAAATCCGTAGGCCCCGGCCGAGCGCACCGCCAGCAAATCGCCGGCTTTCAGGCGCAGAGCGCGATCCTTGCCGAGGAAATCGCCGGTTTCGCACACCGGGCCCACCAGGTCCCAGGGCCTTTCCTCACTGTCCTGATGGGGCCGAACCGGAATAATGGCCTGCCAGGCACTGTAGAGCGCCGGTCGGATCAGATCATTCATGGCCGCATCGATGATGGCAAAATTCCGGTGCTCGGTGCACTTCAGGAATTCTACCCGGGTCACCAGAATACCCGCATTCGCTGCGATGGAGCGCCCTGGCTCGAGCACCAGATCCAGCTCCCGATCGCCCAGGCGTTCATTGAGCGCTTTCACATAATCTGCCGGTTGCGGCGGGGTTTCCTGGTTGTAGGTCACACCCAGACCGCCCCCCATATCCAGATGGCGAATACGGATGCCCTGCTCTGCCAGGGTGTCGATCAGAGAAAGCACCCGGTCCAGGGCATCCAGGAACGGCGAAACTGAAGTCAGCTGTGAGCCGATGTGGCAGTCCACCCCGTGGATATCGAGGTTGGGCAGGCTGGCCGCGCGGGCATAGACTGCTGGCGCCTCAGCAATGTCAATGCCGAACTTGTTTTCCTTCAGGCCGGTCGAGATGTACGGGTGGGTGCCCGCATCCACGTCCGGATTCACTCGCAGGGAAATGGGCGCTTTCACTCCCAGTTCGCCAGCCACCTTGTTCAGGCGATCAAGCTCGGTGTCGGATTCGACATTGAAACAGCGAACGCCGGCCTCCAGGGCCCGCTTCATTTCCCACTCCTGCTTGCCAACGCCGGAGAATACGACTTTACCGGCATCCCCACCGGCACGGAGCACACGCTCAAGCTCTCCGGCCGAGACTATGTCAAAACCCGCCCCCAGACGAGCCAGCACATTGAGCACCGCCAGGTTGCTATTCGCCTTGACCGCATAACACACCAGATGAGGGCGATTCTTCAGGGCCTCATCGTAAGCACGGTAATGGCGCTCCAGCGTCGCCCGGGAATAGATGTAGGCTGGCGTACCAAAGCGCTCGGCGATATCGGCAACGGCAACGTCTTCGGCGTAGAGTTCGCCGTTACGGTAATTGAAGTGATCCATGCTGTTCCTGAAAGCTTAAGGTCGGGGTGGTCTGGCTCAGGGCCGTTCATTGTCCTCATCGGCATTCTCGCCCGCTTCTGCGGCTGCCGCGGTGTCACCAGTCTGCGATGGTACGGCGTCGGGCACCGGCGCGTTCCGGTACAGCGGCCCTTTCTGGCCACAACCGGATACCATCAAAACCACAAACACCGAGAGCGCGACGGCCAGGCGGCGCACAAGCCCAAGCTGCATACCCAATCCCCTGAGTGAATAATGGCCGAAGTATACCCGACACCCGGGCCGCACCGCGAGGATTCACATGATCAGGACAGGTGCTGGTTAAGGGCATCTTCCAACTGCGCCCGGTAGAACAGGTACTGGCTGGTCTGGATATCGCGCTGATACAGCTGTGGGTCGAGATCGTGGGGCAGATGCAGGTCAGTCAGATACACCGGATAGGGGTCCGGGCTCTGCCGCAGGGAGCGGATGTAATGGGCCACTGCTGGAATCAAACGGTCGCCATATTCCTGCACGGTAAACTCCTGATCGTTGCAATACAGATCAAAGCGCAGAATGCTGTCACCCTGTTGCACGCCCACCGCCTGCACTTCGAGGCCGGACACGGGCATTCCGGCGACCAGCTCTGGTCTCGGATCGGCCTGCCATCGGCCATCCCTGAGTACCAGTTCGTAACACCGGATACCGGCGACCGGCTCCAGATTATCTGCCTGGCGCAACTGCCGGCGCTCAACAACACTGTCCAGAAATCGCAATAACGGTGCCAGTAGATGACGGCGTTGCTGGGCCTTCAGCTGGCGATGCCACAGACTGCCGTACTCATCCACCACCCAGAGCTGGCCCTGGTCTCCCTGCAGCTGCCAGAATACCTGGATGTTACCGGCTTCGGAGGCTTCACATACCGCTTTCAATAGGGGAGCATCCTGAAAAGCATAGCGATCCGGCACCACCGGCAGAAAACTGTCCTGGGGCTGGAACAAGGCATCCATCAATGCCGCGCGGCTATCCAGGGCAACAAACCCCGGCTCCTGGCCATTGAACTGGAGCAGAAAATAACGCTGATCCATCTCGATGATATAACGCAAGGGATGAGGGCCGGTGCCGCCTGCAAAAAACTGTCGGAGCACATCGGCAAACAGCTCACTCACACGCCGGGCAATGGCCTGTCCGTGCCCCCGGCTGGGCGCCATCACTCGGATATCCGGCAATTCCGCAGGGTTGATCGCCACCTGAGCGAGCACATTCTTCAAACACTGGATCAGGGTGTCCCCGGCCGCGTAATGCTGCAGACTGACTTCGTGCCAGCTGTTCAGGGTAATCTGGTCGATGGTCACCACCAGGTTGTCCCGGGCTCCACTGAACCCGAGCGAGTCGTTGCGGGCGCTGAGTTTATGCAGCCCCCGCTCAGTCAGATGAGCCTGTGGGTCCACCGCCACATTCAGCAACAACAGGTTGCGTAAGGGCCGTACTGCACGGGACAGGGCCTGGCGGGGCGCCGGGGGCATAGGCACCGGCAGGAAACCAGCCAGCACATCCAGTATTTCCTTCAACTCGCTGACCGACGCCACGCTCTGGCCCGCTCGCACATTCAACCGTGTACTGCGACTGAGCAGACCGTTGCAGTAACACCAGACAAGCAACTCAGCCAGGTTGCCGGCGCGGCGAATAACCGGCTGCCAGAAGGCGTCGGACGGATCTTCAAGATCCCGGTACAACAGCCAGCCGTCTCCGGCTGCCCCCTGTTCACTGCGATGGTGAAACGACAGGTTCTCTTCTGCCAGCGAGGGCACCAGCCCCGGATTGATCAGCTCGACCTTACCGGCCTTGCGCTGGAAGGCGGCATAGAGCTTGCGGCCCAGCAGATTGATGTCATTGGCGCTGATCGACGCCTGTGCATCCTGTTCCCGGGCCAATCTGGCAAGCAGGCGGTAACTGTGGGTAAGCTCGGCAACCACCCGCCGGCGTAGTCCCATCACTTCCTCGGCACACCAGCGCTGACGATCATCCAGCCGGCCCAGATCCTCCGACGACCAGCCCCAGGTTTCAACCAGACTGCGCAACAACTGGACCCGCCAGGGATCACCCACCATACCCGCCCGGCTGAGCGGCAAGCCGGATTTCAGGTACAGGCTTCGGCGTACCAGCTCCAGCCGGTCTGCGCCGTCACGGGCCAGCAACCACTGCTCCAGTCTCTGGTACAAAAGCACGTAGGGGTCCAGGGCATCGGCGCTGATCACACCATTGTGAACCGCCTGCTTGAAGCTGGCCGAGAGCAGTGGTCGCTCCCGGTCGGTGGCGTAACATTCAATCAACAGTAGCTTGAGGATGGCTTTCCAGGGCGCATCGATTCCTTTGTAGAGCTGCCAGATACCAGCGCCAGGCAGTTCTGCGGGAGGAATGTCCGGCACCGCGCCAAAGTCGATGTAATCCCTGGCCTGGATAAACCGACACTCCACCAGCTGTCGCCGGCAGTGGTCGTAATCGGCCTCCCGGTCTACCGGGATCAGCCACCACAACGGATATTGGCCGGCGAGGTGAATGCTGGTGCGGTAGAACTCATCCAGCAACAGAAAATGCTGGGCGCTGCCGCAGTTTTCCCCGGTGACTTCCACGCGCTGTCGCCCGGCCCGCCAATCGGCGGCAGAGAACACAAACACGTGCAGCTCCACCCCCAGGCCACCGGCCCATTCCGACAGTTTTTCGGCTTTTCGCTCCAGGCACCGAATGCCCGACGCCGGCAAATCCTGACGGTGGCAGAGCCAGACATCCAGATCACTGGCCACCGAGTGGCCGAGGGTGCCAGGGCTTCCCATCAGGAACAGACTGTCCAGATCAGGCTTTCGAGTGCCCTTATCACGATAGTGAAAGCTACGGGCGTAACGGCGGGCCGCATCCAGCACTTCCGGGCCGGGCGTGTAACCATTGAAGCCGTCCGGGCAGTTACCATCCAGATAGCCAGGCAAGGCCGGATGGTTGCGGTGAAAAACCAGCGGCAACAACTCCAGCACCATCTGCTGCCGGTAAGTCAGTGCCGAGCACGCCCGCCGCCAGCGCTGCTCGTTAACCAGCAGAAACCGGTCCCGCAGGCGCCTGAGCGTCTTGCGGTCGATTCCATCCTCGAAATCGAGAACTATGGGCGCGGCGTGAACGGTCAAGAGAGCTCCGGCAAGAGGTTATTTTCGGCAAGATAGTCAGTATGATGAATGAATCGTGGCAAAACCTGTAAAAAAATAAAAGCACAGGCAGTGAACACGCTGCCAGCCCGAGCGAGGCACCCGAGCTGTGAAAGAGTTTCTGATTCAACGCTACCGGCCCGATCCGACGGGCCCCGTTATCCGGCCCACCCTGCTTCGGGTGGATGACGATGGCCGGATCATCCAGGCTGATCGCCATGCAGAAACCATGTTTGGCTACGACATCAGCGATCTGACCGGGCAGAAAGTCCAGCATATTCTGGCTTCCCGCCAGGACGATCCCTTCGCCCCCGCCCACCGACACCGGCTCGACAATGGCCAGACAGTGCTGGTGACGTTCCGCCACAAGGATGGCTTTTTCTTTACTGCCCTGCTCGGGCTGCGAATGGAGATCCGGGATTCAGACCAGGCCGCTACCGCCTCGATTACCCTCAGGGACAGCGATGCCATGGATAGCCGGATTCAACGACTGGCGGAGCAGAATGCCGGCTTTGGTCTCTGGGAACTGGACATGCCCAGCAACGAAATCAGCTGGTCCGAGGGCATGTATCGCCTGTTGGAGCTCAAACCCGGCAGCGAACTGACGCCTGAACAGGCGCTGTTTTACTGCCAGACAGGCCAGAACCGGGTACGAGCGATGTTCAGGCGCTGCATCCGCACCGGCCAGCCGTTTAGCATGGACCTGACCATTCTCACCAGCCGGCAACGGCCACAACGGGTTACTCTGGCGGGCCGTGCTCTGAAGAACGGCGGCCGGGTGCAAAAACTCGGCGGCGTGATGGTCAACCACAGCGAGGCGATGGTCCACGATCTGGAAAAACAACAGGCTCAGCAGATTCTTCAAGCCACGACCGCCGCATCCTCTGATCTTGTGGTGGCCATCGACACCGAGTTCAGGCTGCTGCATTTCAACACCCCCTGGTGCCAGCAGTTTCAACACGCCTTTGACCTGACGCCAAAGACCGGAGACAACCTGCGCAGCCTTCTGAAGGACTTCCCCAATGAGCGGAGACTGATCGAACGGCTATGGCAACGGGCCTTCGACCGTGAGCATTTTGTGGCAGAAATGCCCCTGAACCGCCAGGGAGAGGGACTGCCGATTTACGAGTTTCACTTCCAGAGCATCCGCGGAGACCGGGGTGAGGTCACCGGGGCCGTTCATGTCGCACGGGATATCAGCAACCGGATCCAGCACACCAGCAACAGCGATTACCGCATGCGACACGATCCGGTCACCGGGCTGATGAATCGCCGTTCCTTCATCGAACACCTGGAACGGGCCATGGGCCATCGCCACAAACGCCAGAGCACCGACGGCCTGCTGTTTCTGGACCTGGACAACTTCGAACAGTTCAACGAGGACGCTGGCAGCGGCACCTGCGACCGCTACCTGCGGGAACTGGCCGCCATGCTCGGGCTGCGCGTACGACAGCGTGATGCTCTGGCACGACTGGCCGGCGATACCTTTGCGCTGTTCATCGAGAATTGCCCGGAACCCAGAGCGAGAAAGATCGCCGAGGAAATCCGCGAACAGATTGCCCAGTTCAAGTTTGAATGGCAGGGGCAAACGCTGCAGACCAGCACCAGCGGTGGTCTGCTGATTCTGGACAGTGAGTTGCCGGAGCGGGCCGACACGCTGCTCACACAGGCTGCAGACCTGTGCCATACCGCCAAGACCTCAGGCCGGAACCGGATCCACACTGCCCATGCGCTACCGGATGCCGCCGGCGATACCGGCACAGACAAGCAGATGGAACAGCTGCGCCAGGCTCTGGACCAGCATCAACTGATCCTTGAGTTCCAGGCCCTGAAGCCGGTGGCGAGTGTGACCTGGGGCGACCATATTGAAATACTGTGCCGCATTCCCGGCCAGGAGCCGGACGACACCACCCTCCTGCCTGGACAGTTCCTGCCCCTGGCCGAGCGCTTTGACCTGGCCAAACGGCTGGACCGTCAGGTCATTCGTCAGACCCTGGACTGGCTGGGGCAGCACCGACTGCTGGAACCAAGGCTGAAATACTGCGGCTTCAACCTGTCTCTGGCCTCGGTACTGGATGACACCTTTTCCGATTTCATGGAACAGCTACTGGCACCCTCACCGTTCCGGGCGGAGTGCTTCTGCCTGGAGATCCGGGAAGCCCATGCCACCCAGTATCCGGACGAAGTGGCCGTGCTCTGCGATGCCCTGCATCGAATCGGTTGCCGAGTGGCGTTGGAGGGCGCTGGCGCCTCGGTGGAAAGCTACAGTCTGGCCGCCCACCTGCCGGTGGATATCATCAAACTGGACAGACGGGTGATGGATCATCTGGAAGATGACCCGGTTCAGCAAGTAATGGTGGATGCCCTGCATCGTATTGCAGAAGCCGCAGGCAAGGAGACCGTTGCCACCTTTATCGAGAGCGACGAGACCCTGAGAAAGGTCCGTACCCTGGGCATCCATTTTGGCCAGGGTTACCGGTTATCAAGACCCCGACCGCTGGCGGAGCTGAAGCCGGTGGGGGTTGAGCTGAGTACGGGCTGGATCGGCGGCTAAGTTATGTTGGGGGCAGGCTTCGTTCTACCCCGACCTCACACTGGGTCACTTTAGAACCGCTTCCGCGGCCGCTTACCAGCCCTCCATAGGGACGCCGTGTTCCCTGAGGTAGTCACCGTGTTTTTCGAGATAATTTCTGGTGCCTACCTCAAAATCATCCGGGTCACCCGGCACTTCCGTCGCCTGCATCCGCATCACCTCGATCTCATTGCCAATCTGGTTCGAAATCCAGACCACCACGGTACCGCCGGGCGCCAGGCCAATGGTCAGGAGGTTCCGGGGGCCTGAGCGCACATCAACCTGCGTAACATAGGTTGCGGGCTCCCGCATTCGGTCCAGCAGGTCTTCCGGCACCTGAATGATCTTGGTGTAATATTTCTGCTCCGCGTAGGAAAACCACTTGACCAGAATCAGTTCCGGAAAGGGGTCAGCTCTGCCCCCAGGCCCGGTTGGGCCACGGGCACCCTTCCAGCAGCACCCCACCGTGCCTATCGGCTGGCGCCAGCTCCGCTCCCCCGACTTCTCCAGGAACATATCAGTCACCCACACTTCATAGTGCTGTGGCGCCGCTATCCTGATCATCCAAAGAGTGTCGTCCGCCTTCGACCACGCCGAACAGCCGCTGCCCAACAGGGCGATGGCCATGACTCCCATGGCCAGAATTTTCTGAATCATTAGTCGCCCTCTGTCTGTGGATACACCAGGCGCTCGCCTGAAGGTGCTGGTGCATTGGGATGAAACCCCTGCAACTTCGCAGGCAAGCCCGCCACCATGGTCTCAATAGCGTTGTAGTGCGCCGAGTAATGGATATAGCGCTGGAGCAACAGATGCTCATATTCAGTAGCCAGTGAGGGGGCATCGCTCCCTTGTTCAACTTGCTCTAGAATTTGTTGCAGGATGGGGATCAGTTCCTCTGGCAGGGTATTGTCGGTTTTTTTGGTATCGATATCTTGCAGCGGCACACCGCTATCGGTGGCCAACCGATGCATCAACCTCACGGCCACCTGCGAATACTCCCCCCGCACCTGGCGCAGCATCCGCAACACCAGTTCTACCCGGCCATCCTGGGCCGGGTGCTCGTGGCGCAGGGTGACAATATCCAGCCGGGCTGGCCCTTCCGGGCCCTGGTCTTTCGGCCATGCCTGCAATTGCTCGGATTGCCGTACCGGCAGATTATATGGGCCAATCCAGCCTGCCGCCTCTATCTGTTGCCGCTTGGCCTCCAGGTTATCCCATTGGAGGGTTTGGTCCGGCCTGCTCAGCCGGTCGCGAGGCACCTGTAACCTGAGGCTTAACAGCACATCCTCTCGCTGGCTGTCGCCGTAGCCACCGCCAATATCGGAATGAACGCCCGGCAGGGAAATTTCCCGGAAGTTGGCCGGCAAGCTGCCGTCGCGGCTTCGCAGACTGTTCAGGGCAAAGTTCCTGCGGTGCTCATGGGCCGCGGTCAGGTGCACCGCCTGGCCCACCTTGCCTGGATCCAGGTACAACTCCACCGGGTGGTTGCGGTTGTTATGGGCCAACGCATCACCAGCAGCGAGGTTAACGATGGCGGCCACGGAGTCGAACAGCCCCACGAAGCGAATTTCTACCGTCTTCGGCCAGAGGATACCGCTGTCAGCCAGCATCTGGGCCAGCAGACCATTCTCCCCCTGATTTATCTCGTGTGCAGTATGGCGGCCAGCCGCCGCGCCCCGGCTGAAGCCGAACAGGTCCAACGTAAGTTTGTCGATGGGTTTGTCCAGACGGTCGGCGGGCAGGTTCTGCAAGACTTCTTTCACCCGCAAGGCCAGTTGCGAGAAAGCATAGTCCACCTGTGCGATAACGCCGGCCTCCCCCATGCCGGTGGCTGCGCTATACATCACATCATCCTCGCCAGTCTTGGTGCCAGCCCCAGGAGCATAAATTTTACGCCGGTAGGTGCTGGTACCCTCCTCCTCTTTTTCGTCTTCGACGTACAAATCCCAAAGCTTCGCCACATTGCTGGCCGCATTGGCGTAACTGTCGCCCAACATCAGACCCATCCGCCGCTCACACTCTTCCCGGCCGATGGTGTTATTTTCGTAGGGAATCAGGCACTCCTGCTCCAGCTGCTCAACGAAGGCCCGGGTATTGGCGGCGTTGTTCATGGTGCCATCGGTAAACAGGCCCACTTCCAGGTGTATCTTTGGGGCGGGTGCCTGAGAGGAGTCTGCCTTAGCGTCTTCGGTTGCGGATGCTGCAGACATCAACACGGGAGCCACCAGTGCGGAAGCCCCTAAGGGCAGGCTCAGCCGATGGTCATCCACGCTACCTTGAGCCGCCCGCTCCCGGCGCTGACGCTGCCGGTAGTTCATTGAGAACATGTTCACTTCCAGCGACCCGACACCCCAGGATTCGGATTGGCGCAACTGCTCGCAGGTGATGCCACAGTTGTTCAGCTCTGCTACTGCACACTCAATCTCAGATGGAACGTTCAGCCAACTGCCCTCTATCCGCCACTGGCCACCGGCAGGCAGACTGTTGTCTGGCCGCCAGGTCACCATCGGCGAGAAAGGCTTATTCCACTCCGAACAGACCAACATCAACTCGCCGTCTCTGACCGCCCGATGGACAGTTTCCGCTAGGTTCCGTCGGTCACCAGAGCCATACCTGAACAGCGATTGCATGCTTGAACGAAGATGGTTGTCCTGCTCAACCAGGAGGCGGGCCCTGTCGGCAGCAAAAAAAGGAGTTTCAACAAAGGGAATGTCGAGGACCTTCAATTCTGAAGGCCTGACCAGTTTCACAAAGCTCATCGTCAGCGTCCTTGTTGACGGTAGCAAGCAGGTAAAGTTAGCCGGACAATCCTAGCCGATATTGTGTATTTATGACAAAACCGCACCTTACGGTTTTGTCATAAACTTTTTTTCTAAACTGCCACGCCCATGACAGCCAATCGACTATGCCAGATTTTTCCGAGCGCGGGCCACCGCTGCACGTACCTGGTTTGGCGCAGTTCCACCCAGATGATCACGGGCCTGCACGGAACCTTCCAGGGTCAGCACGTCGAACACATCTTCGCCGATCACATCGGAGAACTGTTGAAGTTCCTCCAGCGTCATGTCTGACAGGTCACGACCTTCGGCGACACCGAAAGCAACTGACTTGCCGACAATCTCATGGGCATCACGGAACGGCACGCCTTTCTTGACCAGGTAATCAGCCAGATCCGTGGCGGTGGAGAAGCCCCGCTTGGCGGCTACCCGCATGTTGTCGGCCTTGGCCCTGATGGCCGGGATCATGTCGGCGTAGGCCTTCAGGCAGCCCTTGATGGTATCGACCGTGTCGAACAGCGGCTCTTTGTCTTCCTGATTGTCCTTGTTGTAGGCCAGCGGCTGGCTCTTCATCAGGGTCAGCAGGCTGATCAGATGGCCGTTTACCCGGCCGGTCTTGCCACGCACCAGCTCGGGTACATCCGGGTTTTTCTTCTGGGGCATGATCGAGGAACCGGTGCAGAACCGGTCCGGCAGGTCGATGAAATCGAACTGGGCGGAGGTCCAGAGCACAAGCTCTTCACTGAACCGGGACAGGTGGGTCATCAGCAGCGCGGCGAAACCGCAGAATTCAATGGCGAAATCCCGGTCGGAGACCGAATCCAGGCTGTTTTCAGTGGGCCGGTCAAAGCCCAGCAGTTCGGCGGTCAGATTGCGGTCAATCGGGTAAGTGGTGCCGGCCAGGGCAGCGGCCCCCAGAGGCATCACGTTCACCCGCTTGCGGCAATCCTGCAGACGATCGGCATCGCGCACCAGCATTTCGTACCAGGCCAGCAAATGGTGGCCAAAGGTAACCGGCTGGGCGGTCTGCAGGTGGGTAAAGCCGGGCATAATGGTGTCTGCCTCGCGCTCGGCCAGGTCCAGCAAGCCAGCCTGCAGGCGCGCCAGTTCCTCGGCAATCACGTCGATTTCATCGCGCAGATACAGCCGGATATCGGTGGCCACCTGATCATTCCGGCTGCGGCCGGTATGCAGTTTCTTGCCGGTGATGCCGATGCGATCGGTGAGCCGGGCTTCGATGTTCATGTGCACATCTTCCAGGCTGACGGACCATTCGAAGCGCCCGGCTTCGATGTCTTCCTTCACGCCCTTCAGGCCGTCGATGATCTGGTCGCGCTCGGCGTCCGTCAGCACACCCACCTTCGCCAACATGGTGGCATGGGCGATGGAGCCGGTAATATCATGATGATACAGGCGCTGGTCGAAGCCCACCGAGGCGGTGAAGCGTTCAACAAAGGCATCGGTAGGCTCGCTGAAGCGGCCACCCCAGGGTTTTTCGGAGGATGTGGTCTGGTCAGACTTTTTCTGATCCGTCATGGTCTATCTTTCCTGCTGACAGCCCGGCATCATCATGCCGGCAATGGATAAGTTAAAAGTTGCGGCAGTATAGCATTCCGGCCCCGGTTAAGGAGACTCCCCTGAAACCCGACAAAGGCATGAACCACAAGGACACCGACAGCTTCTACGTGCCCGATCTGTGTCGTGTGCGGGCCGTGTTCATGCTGTTGATTACCAGCGAACTGCTGGTTCTGGTGCTGGCCATCGTGCAGGCACAGAACAGCTGGATCGACTGGAACTACTTCGGTCTGCTGTCCCTGTTCGTGCAATGGACCACCCTCACCAGCGCCGCACTGATCTGTCTGTTGCGCCCCCGCCTGGCCCGCATGAGCAACAGCCGCGCCACGATGACCATCGCCGCCATTGTCTTGCTGGACGTACTGGCGTTCAGCCTGTTTGCCGACAGCGTATTGCACCCGCAGCCGGGCGTGGCGCTCTGGCAGGGCATTGCCAAGAAGCTGTTACTGGCACTGCTGATTGTCCTGATGGTGCTGCGTTATTTTTACCTTCAGCACCAGTGGCAGCAACAGCGTGAGGCGGAAATGCAGGCCCGGCTGACCTCCTTGCAGGCCCGGATCCAGCCACACTTTCTGTTTAACAGCATGAACACCATTGCCAGCCTGATTGCCACCAATCCGGAGCAGGCGGAAGAAGCAGTGCTGGATCTGTCGGAACTGTTCCGGGCCAGCCTGCGCACCGACGACCAGCTCATTCCCCTGAACCGTGAGCTGGAACTGTGCCAGCGCTACCTGGCGATTGAGTCTCTGAGACTGGGGGAACGCCTGCAACTGGAGTGGGATATTCAACCCGGGCTCGGGCAACAGGTAATACCACCCCTGACACTGCAGCCGCTGGTGGAAAATGCCATCTATCACGGCATTCAGCCGCGGCCGGAAGGCGGTGTCGTCCGGGTCGAAGTATCGGCCAAGGATCACTTTGTCTACCTTCTGGTGCAGAATCCCGCGCCGGAATCTACGGAACGCCAGCATCAGGGCAACCGGGTCGCCCTGAGTAACACCCAGGCCAGACTACAGGCACTGTTTGGCGAACCGGCCGTGCTCAAACACAGTCGCCAGGGCAATACCTACACCGTCACCCTTCGCCTGCCCCGGCGCAGCATCAACACCAGCAACCGTCAGTCACGAAACAGGCCATGAATACCGAAGACAGCAAACGCGTACTGATTGCCGATGACGAACCCCTCGCCCGCCAGCGCATTCAGCGCCTGCTGGAAGCCCTGCCGGATTACCGGGTTTGTGGCGAAGCGGTGGATGGCAACGACACCTTGCGCAAAGTGGCCGAACTGGAACCGGATATCCTGCTGCTGGACATCCGTATGCCCGGCATGGATGGCATGGAGGCAGCCGACCAGCTCAGCAAGCTCCACAATCCGCCCGCAGTGATTTTTTGTACCGCCTATGACCACTATGCCATCCAGGCGTTCGAGGTTCGCGCCGTCGCCTATCTGCTCAAACCGGTCCGGCGTGAGGCGCTGGCCGATGCTCTGGCCCGGGCCGGCAAGCTGAACCGGGTACAGAGGCAAGCCCTGGCGCAAAGTACCGATGCCGGTAACGACCAACTGGCGGTGCGCACGCACCGAGGCACCGAACTGATCGACCTGTCAGATCTGTACTACTGTGAGGCCGACCAGAAGTACGTGACTCTGCACCACCGCCACGGCGAGACGGTGTGCGACTACACCCTGAAAGAACTGGAGCAGGCTTACCCGGATCACCTTCTGCGCGTCCACCGACACACACTGGTTGGCGTGCGCTTTATCCAGGGGCTGCGGCGGTCGTCCGATGGACAGAATCAGCTGGCACTGAAAGGCAATGCCACCCTGCTGCCGGTCAGCCGCCGCCATGCCAGTACGGTCCGCCAATGGTTACACGAACACCAACCCTCCCCCTGAGGGGGTAGGCGGGGGTTCACCGCGGGACTTTTTTTCTGCCACAAGGTAACCTTGGGGCACATTTTCCCGAACGACAGTGAGTGACATGTCCAAACGTACCCTTCGCATTGCAACCCGCAGCAGCGCACTGGCGCTGTGGCAGGCGGAATTCATCAAGGCCGAGCTGGAAAGGCTGCATGACAACGTTGACGTTGAACTGATCAAGATCAAGACCCAGGGCGACAAGATCCTGGACGTCCCCCTGGCCAAGATCGGCGGCAAGGGCCTGTTCGTGAAGGAGCTCGAAGAAGCCATGCTGGACGGCCGTGCCGATCTGGCCGTGCATTCCATGAAAGACGTGCCCATGGAATTCCCCGAGGGCCTGGGGCTGGTCGCCATTTGCGAGCGTGAAGACCCCACCGATGCCTTCGTCAGCAATCAGTATGAACACATCGACCAGCTGCCTGAGGGCGCGGTAGTAGGCACCGCCAGCCTGCGTCGGGAAGCCCAACTGCGGGCCAACCGCCCGGATCTTCAGATCAAGGTACTGCGTGGCAACGTGAATACCCGGTTGGCGAAACTCGATGCCGGTGAATACGACGCCATTGTACTGGCCAGCTCCGGCCTGAAGCGTCTCGGCTTCCACGACCGTATCCGTTACTGTCTGCCAGACACGTTTTCCCTGCCAGCCGTTGGCCAGGGTGCTTTGGGCATCGAATGCCGGGTCGGTGACACGGAACTTCTGGAGCTGATTGACCCGCTCAATCACACCGACACCTGGGACCGCGTCAGCGCTGAGCGGGCGCTGAACCGTCGCCTTGAAGGCGGTTGCCAGGTGCCCATTGCCGCCTATGCCCTGCTGGAAGACGATAACACCCTGTGGCTGCGGGGCCTGGTTGGCGCAGTCGATGGTACCCAGATTTTCCGGGTGGAAGGCCGTGCCCCGCGCGCCGAAGGTGAACGCCTGGGCCGTGAACTGGCAGAACAGCTGCTGTCCATGGGGGCCGACAAGGTGCTGGCTGAAATCTATGGCCACACCCCACGCTGAGTTTCAGCAACCGTCTGAACTCCAGGGCCGGCGTGTATTGATCTGCCGGCCCGAGCCCGAAGCCAGCCGCCTCGCCGAGGCCTTTCGTAAGGCCGGTGCCGATGCCCGGGTGATGCCGATGATGGCGCGCGAGCCTTTACCGGAAACCCCGGAGCAGCGCGGCATCCTGCAGCAGCTGGACAACTTTTCCCACATCATCGCGGTCAGCCCCTATGCCGCCCGCCGGCTGATGGAGGAAATCGACCACTGGTGGCCTCAACTTCCCGCCGGCCTGCAATGGTACGGAGTGGGCGCCGGCACCGCCGCGGTCTTTCGCGAACATGGCCTGAAACCGAGAATGCCCGCCGAAGGCTGGACCAGCGAAGCGTTGCTGGCGCTGCCATCACTGCAGCGCGTTGACGGAGAGAAAGTTCTGCTGGCTCGGGGCGAGCATGGCCGGGAACTGATTCGTGAGAGCCTGGCGCAACGGGGCGCACGGATTACCACCCTGCCCCTGTACCGGCGCGTGCTGCCGTACTATTCTGCAAAACAGGTGAAGGCTCTGGTTGCCGACTTCCACCCCGAGGTGGTGATTGCGCTTTCCGGCGAAACCCTGAACAATCTGGTGAAGCTGGGCCACAGATACCAATTGGCTCTGACGCCCGACATAATCGTAGTACCTGCGGAGCGTGTAGCGGAACAGGCGCGCGCGCTGGGCTTCCGCAAGCCACTGGTGCCCGGTAGCCTGAACGATGACGACCTGGTCATCAGTGTTGCTTCCTGCCTGTCGCAGGAGGCCGGTGACAACGGATAACCAAGTAAGGATGCCCGTGACTGAAACAACAAAACAACTCCCCGCTCCCGTACAACCCGCCAGGCCAGAACGCCCACGCTTGTGGCCAGTGTGGATTGTGGCGGTTCTCGCGCTGATTCTGGCGATTGCCCTTGGGCTCTGGAACTGGCAACAGTGGCAGAAGCACCAGGCCACCCTGCAGGTGGTTCAGGACCTCCGGCAGGATACCAACCAGCTGGAAAGCCTTTACGGCAACCGCGGCAGCGAACAGAGCGAGCGGCTTCAGGCACTGGAAAACCGCGTGGCGGAACAGCGGGAGCTGATTGCCACCCAGCAACGCCAGATCGATCACACCGCCCGCGAATTGCTGGAAGCCGGCAACCGCACCCGCACCGACTGGCTGCTGGCGGAAGCCGAATATCTGCTGCGTATTGCCAACCAGCGCCTGCTGATTGAAAAAGACATCCGCGGTTCACTGTCCGCCTTGGAATCGGCCGACGAGGTGTTGCGGGAATCCGACGATATCGGGGTTTATCCGGTACGCCAGCAACTGGCACGGGAAATCCAGTCCTTGAGAGGCATTCAGGGTGTCGACCGCACCGGGCTATACCTGAGACTGGAGGCTGCCATCGCCAGCGTCAACGATCTCACCGACCAGGCCCTGATCAGTGATCAGGCGCCGGGATTCGACATGGTCGAAGACCAGAATGCGCCGTCTGACGGCAGCAACATGTTCACCAGAGGCTGGAACCGGTTCCTGGGCACCCTCAAGGAAGTCGTTGTGATCCGCCGGATGGACGAACCGGTAAAACCCCTGTTGTCTCCGGACCAGAGCGCCTGGGCCCGTCTCAACCTGCAACTGATGCTGGAAGAAGCTGAAATGGCGGTCTTGCGGGGCAATCAGCCACTGTATGAACGCGCTCTGAACAAGGCCATCACCACCATCAACGACTGGTATGACGGCACCAACCCGGCCATTCGCGGGCTCAACGAGACCCTGAACGAACTGGCCGAGCGCAACGTAGACCCCGAACTGCCGGATATCAGCCAGTCCCTGAGCCTGCTGAAGGAGCGGTTGGCGGGGCGCCTGGCCACAGGCGACAACGATGCCGACAGCAAGGCGGCCAACGGGGGCGATGAGTCATGATCCGCGTATTGCTGATCCTGCTGCTTGCCCTTCTGGTGGGCACCGGGCTTTCCCTGGGGTTGACCTACGACCTGGGCTATATCCGCATCAGCCTGGGCAACTACCTGATTGAAACCAATTTCTGGGTCGGGTTGGGGCTGATTCTGGTGATCATCCTGCTGACCGTCACCCTCATCAACACGGTGCGCCGCTTCCGCCAGGGCACCGGTGTGATGGCGGGTTGGATTGCCCGCGGTAATGAGCGCCGGGCCCGGCGCCGGACCACACGAGGCCTCCTGGCTCTGGCCGAAGGCAACTGGCCCCGCGCCCGTAAGCTACTGTCCAGCTCTGCCAGCCATGCCGACACCCCCCTGATCAACTATCTCGCGGCGGCCCAGGCCGCGTTCGAGTCCGGCGACCATGAAGCGGTCGATGAACTGCTGCGCAAGGCCTTTGAAAGCACACCTGGCTCCAGCATGGCGGTGGGGTTGACCCAGGCCCAGCTGCAACTGGCCGGCAACCGGCCCGAGCAGGCTTTGGCGACCCTGCTGCGCCTACGCAAGGAATCTCCACATCACCCGTTTGTCCTCAAGCTGCTGAAGAACGCCTATCTGCGTCTGGAGGACTGGCGCGAGCTGTCCCGTCTTATTCCGGAACTGCGCAAGCGCAGTGTGGTGCCAGAGAGCGAACTGAACGAACTGGAACGTCAGGTCTGGCAAAACCTGCTGGAACAGGCCGCCGAGGAATGCCAACGCAGCCGCAAGGAAAACCCCGAAGCCAGCCTGGAACCGCTGACTCGCCTGTGGGACGAACTGCCGGGCTTTGTGCGCCGGGATGAGTACACCATCCGCGACTACGCCCGACTGCTGGCGGGACTGGGTGATGAGGCCCAGGCAGAAACGCTGCTGAGAAAGGTACTGCGTAACCACTGGAGCGACGAGCTGATCAACCTGTATGGCCGGATTCAGGGTCAGGATCCGGAGGAACAGCTATTGATTGCCGAACAGTGGCTGAAACATCGCACCAACAACCCCGAGCTGTTGCTGGCACTGGGCCGGCTCAGCCTGCGTAATGAGCTGTGGGGAAAAGCACGGGAGTACTTTGAAACCAGTCTGAAATTACGCCGTAATCGTGAAACCCTCGCGGAGCTGAGCCGGCTGAATGCCCATATGGGCGAGGAAGAAGCCAGCATCAAGCTTCTGATGCAGGGGCTGGAAACCGACCATGGCCTGCCCGACCTGCCCATGCCCCGGGCCTGAGACTTCGCAGTCTTTGATTCAGACAATCAACAAGGGCCGGCAAATTGCCGGCCCTTGTTGATAGCGCCCACTGAAACTGTCAGCTGCGGGGAGCATACTCCAGAACATCCGAGAAAAAGGCCTGCTCCGGAAGGCCAGCCTCCACCAGCGCATCCATCAGGGTATACACCATGGTGGGCGAGCCACTGGCATGAACTTCCACGTCCTGCCAATCGAACCCTGAAGCCAGCACAGCCCTGACCAGTTGGTCGTGGTGACCGCCCCAGTCATTGTCTTCATCGTCTCCCACCACCGGCAAAAAGCTGAACGGCGCCCACTCCTCCTGCCACTGCTGCGCGAGAGAACGCAGGTACATGTCCTCGTGCTTGCGCACGCCCCAGAACAGTTTGACTGGCTTCTGGTAACGGGTTTCCCGCAGGTAATCCACCAGGCTTTTCATCTGGGCAAAACCGGTACCTGCCGCCACCAGCAGCAGGGGTTTGTCCGGCATACTGGCCAGGCAGGCCTTGCCATGGGGCAGTTCCACCGTCACATCCTGGCCGGAAGTCAGCGCATCGATGACTTTCTGGGCCGAGATCCAGTCGGGCGACGCCTGGATGTGCAGTTCGATCTGCTCTGCTGAGGGGCTGCTGGCAATCGAGAAATAGCAGGGGTCAGCTCCGGGCAGAATCACCGACAGATACTGCCCGGCATGGAAAGCCACATCCCTCCGCCGGGGAAGCTGCAAGGCCACCCGGTACACATCGTGACTGATGGAACGTACGTCGATTACCTTCGCCTGGTACTGGCGGGGCTGGTAATTTCCTGATGCCATAACGGCGGGTATCTCCAGTTCAAGGTCGGCGAGCGACCGTGTCCGACACATCATCAGTGGCTCGCCAACCGCGATAGAATGTTGATTTCGGGTATTCAGCGCCCGACCTTTCAGCAACCGGGCCTCACAGATTTCGCACACGCCGTTTCGGCAGGCTGCCGGCACCCGTATTCCGGCTGCGGTCGCTGCAGACAACAGGTCTTCAGCCTGATCCGCACCATAACCAAGCCCCGATGGCTGCAGGCGTATCCGAAACACTCTCTGCCCCCTTGTCAGTCGGGGCGGGCACCGGGAATTTCAATCCCCAGGCTGTCCCAGATGTCATCCACCCGCTGTTTAACCTCATCGGTCATGGCGATGGCAGTGCCCCACTCCCGGTCGGTCTCTCCGGGCCACTTGTTGGTGGCGTCCATCCCCATCTTCGAGCCGAGCCCAGACACCGGCGAGGCAAAGTCCAGATAGTCAATCGGGGTGTTTTCCACCAGGGTGGTGTCCCGGGCCGGATCCATCCGCGTAGTAATGGCCCAGATCACGTCTTCCCAGTTACGGGCATTGACGTCGTCATCGGTGACAATCACAAACTTGGTGTACATGAATTGCCGCAGAAATGACCATACCCCCATCATCACCCGTTTGGCATGGCCGGGATACTGCTTCTTCATGGTGACGACGGCAAGCCGGTAGGAACAGCCTTCCGGCGGCAGATAGAAATCGACAATTTCCGGAAACTGCTTCTGCAGGATTGGAATGAACACCTCGTTCAGCGCCACTCCGAGAATCGCCGGCTCGTCCGGTGGCCGGCCAGTATAGGTGCTGTGATAGATCGGATCCCGGCGGTGGGTAATGCGTTCCACGGTAAACACCGGGAACTGATCCACTTCGTTGTAATACCCGGTGTGATCACCAAACGGCCCTTCCGGCGCCATATCGTCCGGGTAGATAAAGCCTTCCAGTACAATCTCGGCACTGGCCGGTACCTGAAGATCGCTCAGGCCCGCATTCACCAGTTCCGTTCGACTCCCTCGCAGCAATCCTGCAAAAGCATATTCAGACAGCGTATCCGGCACCGGGGTAACGGCACCCAGAATGGTGGCCGGATCAGCACCCAGTGCGACCGCAACCGGATAGGGCTTGTCCGGGTTGGCCTTACGGAACTCCTGGTAATCCAGGGCGCCCCCCCGATGGCTGAGCCAGCGCATAATCAGACGGTTACGACCAATCACCTGCTGCCGGTAGATACCCAGGTTCTGACGTTCCTTGTTGGGGCCACGGGTAATCACCAGCGGCCAGGTCACCAGAGGACCGGCGTCACCCGGCCAGCAGTGCTGGACCGGTATCTGGTACAGATCCACCTTGTCTTTTTCAATCACTACATCCTGGCAGGGTGCCGAGCGCAACACCTTGGGGCTCATGCGCATGACCTGCCGGAATAATGGCAGTTTTTCAATGGCGTCCTTGAAGCCCTTGGGGGGATCCGGCTCTTTCAGAAACGCCAGCAGCTTGCCAATCTCCCGCAACGCTGCCACATCGTCCTGCCCCATGCCCAGTGCCACCCGTTTCGGTGTTCCGAACAGGTTGGCCAACACCGGCATATCGTAGCCTTTCGGATTCTCGAACAACAACGCCGGACCACCGGCACGCAGGGTGCGGTCGCAGATTTCGGTCATTTCCAGGTGGGGGTCAACTTCGGCAGTAATGCGCTTGAGCTCACCCAGCTTTTCCAGCTGGCTGACAAAGTCCCGAAGGTCGTTGTATTTCATGGTGTGCTCCGTTTCTGGTCTACGGTACTACGGAGTTTTTTCTGGTCTGGATTCAGACCTGAGTTCAGGTATTGGCCTGAGCAGCTTGAATGCTGGGGAGGGAATCCGCCCCGACCAGCCGGACATTCCATAAGAATGCCCGCCGGTCGGAAATCGGAGTCAGTATCACCGACGCTTCATGGACTGGAAGAACTCGTCGTTGGTCTTGGTGTCCCTGAGTTTATCCAGCAGGAACTCGATGGCGGCGGTATCGTCGTCCATGGAGTGCAGTAGTTTGCGCAGAATCCACACACGCTGGATGTCGGCTTCGGACATCAACAGGTCTTCGCGGCGAGTGCCGGAGCTGCGGATGTTGATGGCCGGGTATGTCCGTTTTTCGGCAATCTTGCGATCCAGATGGATCTCCATGTTGCCGGTGCCCTTGAACTCCTCGTAGATCACCTCGTCCATCTTGGAACCGGTATTCACCAGCGCGGTCGCAAGAATGGTCAGGCTGCCACCTTCTTCCACATTACGGGCAGCACCGAAGAAACGCTTGGGCTTTTCCAGGGCGTGGGCATCAACACCACCGGTCAACACCTTACCGGAGGAAGGAATGACCGTATTGTAGGCACGGGCCAGACGGGTTATGGAGTCCAGCAGAATAACCACATCTTTCTTGTGCTCGACCAGGCGCTTGGCCTTTTCGATCACCATCTCGGCCACCTGCACGTGACGGGCCGGCGGCTCGTCAAAAGTGGAGGCGATGACTTCGCCGCGCACAGTGCGCTGCATCTCGGTCACTTCCTCTGGCCGCTCGTCAATCAGCAGAACCATTACATGGCACTCTGGATTGTTACGGGTGATGGACTGGGCAATGCTCTGCATCAGCAGCGTCTTACCGGCCTTGGGCGGGGATACGATCAGGCCTCGCTGCCCCTTACCAATGGGCGCCACCAGGTCCAGAACCCGTGAGGAGAGATCCTCAGTGCTGCCGTTACCAGCTTCAAGCGTCAGACGCTCATCCGGGAACAGCGGCGTCAGGTTCTCGAACAGAATCTTGTTGCGGGCGTTATCCGGCTTGTCAAAGTTGATCTCGTTGACTTTCAGCAGGGCAAAGTAACGCTCACCGTCTTTCGGGGGCCGGATCTTGCCCGAGATGGTGTCACCGGTGCGCAGGTTGAACCGGCGGATCTGGCTGGGGGAAACGTAAATATCGTCCGGCCCGGCCAGGTATGAGGCATCGGCGGAGCGGAGGAAGCCGAAACCATCCTGCAGAATCTCCAGTACACCGTCACCGTATATGTCTTCGCCGCTTTTGGCGTGTTTTTTCAGGATGGTGAAGATCACATCCTGTTTGCGCGAACGAGCCAGGTTGTCGAGGCCCATTTCTTGCGCGATATCGAGCAATTCGGGCACGGATTTCTGCTTGAGTTCAGTAAGATTCATAGTTTGTTGGATTTTCAGGAATGGAAGTAAACGACTGTTGGAATGACAGGGGCGCCCCTGAACGTGTTGATCGAATCAAAAATGAAACAAAGGTGCTGGCAGATGGAGCAACCGGTGTAGATGGAAGCCGGATATTAAATGCCGAAGCCAGAGAGTGGGAACAACTGTTCGCCGGGCAACGGCATCATCGGCCACCTTTAGCGCGAATGTCAAGCCCCTGAACAAAATTAAGCCGGTTTTTGGCATGGGGTTCACTCGTTCTGGGGCTCCCTCTGATGGGTTACTCCCTTCCCAACCACGCAGCAGATCAGGATACTGAGCCTATGATTGATGACAGACTTCCGGAGCCTACCCCATGAGCAGTGATCGCACCAGCGAACTGAAGCCCCTGAACATCGCCCTTCTGACCGTCTCGGACACCCGAGGCCCGGATGAAGACACGTCTGGCCAGTTTCTTGAGGACAGTGTTGTCGAGGCCGGTCACCGGCTGGTCGCCCGCCGCATCCTGCCGGATGACATCTACCTGGTCCGGGCCCTGATGTCACAATGGATTGCTGATCCGGAGATTCACGCCGCCATTATTACCGGCGGCACCGGCTTCCACGAACGTGACAGTACGCCGGAGGCGGTAGCGCCCCTGCTGGATAAAACCATCGACGGATTTGGTGAGGAGTTCCGGCGACTGTCCGCGTCTGAAATCGGCACCTCCACCATCCAGTCCCGGGCCTTTGGCGGCCTGGCCAACCATACGGTTATTTTCTGCCTGCCCGGCTCAACCGGGGCTTGCCGAACCGGCTGGAACGGCATTCTGGCAACCCAACTGGACAGTCGCCATGGCCCCTGTAACTTCTCTGCTCTGGCCCTGCGCAAGCCGGACCGCCCCTACCAGCGGGTTCAGGAAGTGATTGGCAAGCGTGCCGAGCGATAAACAGGAGGACACATGGTGGCTAACGATCTGACATCGGTTGACGATGCACTGCAACATATTCTTGACCGGGCGCCGGCCATCACCCGGACCGAAGCCGTTGCCTTAACGGACAGCCTCGGCCGGGTTCTGGCGGAGAACCAGTATGTTCCCGCGGATGTGCCGCCAGCGGATAACAGCGCCGTGGACGGCTATGCGGTATGTCTGGCCGATGTCGCCGCCGGCAAACCGATGTCCGTATCCGCCAGAATCCCGGCCGGCGTTGCCCCCGGAACACTGGCACCCGGCACAGCGGCACGGATTTTTACCGGCTCCGAGATTCCCGAAGGGGCCGATGCGGTCGTGATGCAGGAACGGGTGGAACGCACCGACGACATGATTCTGATCCAGGCCGAGGTTTCAGAGGGCCAGAACATTCGCAGGCAGGGCCAGGATCTTGCCCGGGGCGATCTGGCGCTGGCGAAGGGCAAGCGCATTCGCCCCCAGGAAATGGGCCTGCTGGCCTCCATGGGAATCAGCCAGGTTCCGGTCATGGGCCGGCTAAGAGTCGCGGTATTGACCACCGGTGATGAACTGGTGGAGCCGGGCCAGCCACTTGATTCTGGCCAGATATACAACACCAACCGATTTACCCTCATGGGCCTGTTGGCCGAGGCTGGCTGCGAGCTGGTTCTGTGCGAAACCCTTGAAGATACCCGGGAAGCTACCCGCAGCACGCTCGAGTCTGCTGCTGCCAAGGCCGACCTGATCATCACCAGCGGCGGCGTATCGGTCGGTGAGGAGGACCACGTTCGCGCGGTACTGGAGAAATCCGGCAAGCTGTCACTTTGGCGCATGGCAATCAAGCCCGGCAAACCACTGGCGTTTGGCGAAGTGGCAGGCATACCGGTACTCGGTTTGCCGGGCAATCCGGCAGCGGTCCTGGTCACTTTTCTGGTGGTGGCGATGCCTTACATTCGCAAACGCCAGGGCCGGCAGGACCTCCTTCCCGTGGGCGAATCTCTGCCCGCTGGGTTTGACGTAACCTCCACATCTGTCCGCCGCGAGTTTGTACGGGCCCGGAAGCAGGGTTCAGCAGCGGGTCTGGAGGTTGTCGCCTACCCCAACCAGAGCTCCGGCGTCCTGAGTTCCGCCTGCTGGGGCGACGGCCTGGCTGTGGTGCCGGAACACACGGCCATCCGCGCCGGCGATTTGATTACATACTATCCGTTCACCGAATTACTGAGTTAACGATGACAGAACCAACACTGACCGTGCGTTTTTTCGCCCGACTAAGAGAAGAGCTGGGTACCGAAAGCCTGACCCTGCCGGCATCAGAGCACCAGACGGTCGCGGACCTGCTTACCCACCTGGCCAGCCGGGGCGGTGCCTGGGCCCAGCTGACCGGTGGCCAACCGGTGATGGTGGCCATCAATCAGTCCATGGCAAAGCCGTCCAGCCCGGTACAGCCAGGGGATGAGGTAGCCTTTTTCCCACCGGTCACCGGAGGTTGAGATGATTTCAATCCAGACCGACGATTTCGATGCGGGTGCAGAATATGAGGCGCTTCGCGGGACCGGACCGGGCACCGGGGCCATTGTGACCTTCTCGGGTCTGGTGAGGGATTCCGGGGATCTGTCCGGGGTGACGGGGCTGTTTCTCGAGCATTATCCGGGGATGACCGAGCAGGTGATTCAGGGGCTGATTGATGAGGCGGGCCGGCGCTGGGATGTGCAGCGGGCCCGGGTGATTCACCGGGTCGGACGCTTGGCACTGGCTGACCAGATTGTGTTTGTAGGGGTTTGCAGTGCCCACCGGGGCGATGCGTTTGCGGCCTGTGAGTTCATTATGGACGCCTTGAAGACGTCGGCGCCGTTCTGGAAGAAGGAGATTACCCGCGAGGGTGAGCATTGGGTGGAGCAGAAAGAGTCTGATGTTGCCCGGAGTCGGAACTGGGAGTGAGGCGCTTATTGGAGTTTGCCGCCCGGCCACTGGTCTGGTGGGGCCTCCGAAAACCGCTGTGAATACGTCCCTGTACGCTTGCTCTCCGCCATCCATGGCTCCGAGCATTTTCGGAGGCCCCACCAGACCAGCGCCCTACGTATGCAGTCAGTTGATCCTGCAGCGATCGGATTAGCGTTCCAAATCCCTAAAATTGTTGCGATTCTTGAACACTTCGTCAGCTTCCGGACAATCTACCGCCACCGCCCCCACCGATTCGGCAAATCCCATCACCCGGCGGTTGTCCAACGCCAGCCAGCGGTCCAGCTCCACCATTACATTTACCGGATACACACCGTGCAACGGGTGCAGGCGGCCGTTATGTTCGGCAATAGCCGGGCGGTCGGGTTGGGTTTGCCAGGCGGTGACCAGGGCGCTGAGGGTTGCCGGGGTGATTCCCGGGGTGTCACAGGGGCAAACCAGCACGGCTTCGGCGCCCTGGACTTCCGCGGCTTTCAGGCCCGTGAGCAGGCCCGCCAGAGGGCCCTGGTCGCGTAGTTCAGGAGGATCCTCAAGGATACGGCCGGGAGCCAGGCGTTCGTAGTCCGGCAGCGAGCGGTTGGCGCTGACGAAGACGGCCGGGGTGATGGTCCTAAGGGCCTGCAGCACCCATTCGGCCATGGCTTTGCCTTGCCAGGGTACGAGGCCTTTGTCCTGGCCGCCCATGCGGGTGCCTTTGCCGCCTGCCAGGAGCAGGCCGATGATTCTGTCGGGTCGGGTCATGGCATAAAAAAACCGCCCGTGAAGCGTTGTTCAGGGGCGGTTTCCTTCAACAGCGGATCAGAGGTTGCTGTCGAGGAAGGCAGCCAGCTGCGATTTGGACAGCGCGCCTACTTTGGTGGCATCCACGTTGCCGTTCTTGAACAGCATCAGGGTCGGGATACCACGGATGTTGAACTTGGGCGGGGTCTGTTCGTTTTCGTCGATGTTGAGTTTGCAGACCTTAAGCTTGCCTTCGTATTCGTCAGCGATTTCTTCCAGAACCGGAGCAATCATTTTGCACGGGCCACACCACTCGGCCCAGTAGTCTACCAGTACCGGAACGTCGGACTTCAGTACATCCTGCTCGAAGGAAGCGTCGGTGACATTAACGATATTTCCGCTCATTACCTTTTCCTGATTCAGGCGCTCCGGGGCTTGGATTCCGGCCCTTCGGGAGTCGCTGTTGACTGTAGTGGACGGTGTTCTCTTTACGGACCGGCCGCCCACCCGGATTAAGACAGACTATTACTTTACGCGATTGCCGGCCCTGATGTGAAGCCGGTTGTATCTACCCTCGGGTTGATCCGTGTCAGTAATGTCCGCAGCGAGTTACTGACACGGCCGGGAAGTTTCACTTATAGTACGGCCAAGTTCATATCACACAGGACGCCTATCAACGTGACGGCCGCATCCCCTGCCGAGAAGCCTGAAACCTCCCCGGACATGCTGGCAGCCATCGATATGGGCTCCAACAGTTTTCATATGGTCGTCGCCCGTCTGGTGCATGGCGAAATACGCACGGTTGAGAAGATGGGCGAGAAAGTCCAGCTTGGCGCGGGGCTGGATCAGTATAATCGGCTGACCGAAGAAACCCAGCAGCGGGCCCTCGAATGTCTGAGCCGGTTTGCCCAGCGCCTTCAGGGCATGCCCCGGGAAGCCGTCCAGATCGTCGGCACCAATGCCCTCCGGGTCGCCCGCAATGCTCACGATTTCATTGCCCGTGCCGAGGAAGTGCTGGGCTATCCGGTAGAAATCATCGCCGGGCGTGAGGAAGCGCGGTTAATCTATCTCGGTGTCTCCCATACCCTGTCGGACGATTCCGGTCGGCGGCTGGTGATTGATATTGGCGGCGGCAGCACGGAATTCATCATCGGGCAGCGTTTCGAACCCCAGGAGCTGGAAAGCCTGCACATGGGGTGCGTGTCGTTCCGCAACCGCTACTTTCCCGATGGCAAGATTACCCGGCGCCAGATGGACAAGGCCATTACCCATGCCGAGCAGGAACTGTTGAATATCCGGCAGCACTATCGCTCGGTGGGCTGGCAGAGCGCGGTGGGCTCTTCCGGCTCGATCAAGGCGATTGCCAACGTGCTGGCAACCCTTAAGATTACCGACGGCTCCATTAACCGCGACGCCATGGAAGAGCTGCGCAAGCGCCTGGTGAGCATGGGCAAGGTGGAGAAACTGGCCGAACTGGGGGTAAGGGAAGATCGCCAGAGCATTTTCCCGGCCGGCTTTGCCATTCTGATGGCGGCGTTCCGTTCACTCGACATCCAGACCATGACTTTTGCCGACGGCGCCCTGCGTGAAGGCCTGCTGTACGACATTGTCGGACGCATCCAGCACGAGGACGTTCGTGAACGTACGATTGCGGCGCTGCAGGAGCGTTACCACGTAGACCAGGCTCACGGCGCAGCGGTCGAGAAAACCGCGATTGCCGCTTGGGAACAGGTGGCAGGGCAATGGGGCCTGCGCACCGCCGCCGATGAAGACGTGCTGCGCTGGGCCTGCCGGCTGCACGAGATCGGCCTGACTATTTCCCACAGCCAGTACCACAAGCACGGCGCCTACCTGTTGCGCTATTCCGATTTACCCGGCTTCAGTCAACCGTTCCAGAAGGATCTGGCCACTCTGGTTCGGGGCCATCGCCGGAAGTTCTCGGCGGCAGTTTTCGAGGGTATCGAGCCCGAGGACAAACCCCGCCTGACCTACCTTTGCGTGCTGGTGCGGCTGGCGGTGCTGATCCAACACCCACGCAACCTGGAAGAACCCCCCGCCTTCACCCTTCACGGCCACGATAACCGCCTGGTAATCGAGTTCCCCGAGGGCTGGCTGGACAACCGCCCGCTGACCCTCGCAGACCTGGAGAACGAACGGGACTACCTGGCACGCCAGGACTTTACCCTGGAGATCTCGGGCCGGTAACACTGGCTGGCCTCAGCCAGCCAGTTCCGCCTCCAGGCTCTCCACCGTTTCGCTCACCTCCAGCCACTCAGCTTCAACGTCTTCCAGCTCTCGCTTCAGTTCGGCCTGCTCCGCCAGCAGTTCCTTGAGTCGAACCTTTTGCTGGTCATCGTAAAGCCCTGGGTCGGCCAGGTTTTGCTCCACCGTGGCGAGCTTTTGCTGCAACTGCTCCATACGGATCTCAAGCGTTCCCTGTTTTTTTCGCCACGGGCTGAGTTTCTGTCGCAGTTCAGCTTCCTGGCGCTTGCGGGCCTTGCGTTCGTCCGCCGTCAGGGTCGCGGGTCCGGCGGTATTAACCGACTTTTCCTGCCCCCCGACCACTTCACGCCGGGGTGGCGATTCCTCATCTTTCCGACGTTCCGCCAGCCAGCGTTCGTAATCCTCCAGGTCGCCCTCGTACTCGCCAACAGCGCCGTCGCATACCAACCAGAATTCATCCACCGTGTTGCGCAGCAAGTGGCGGTCGTGGGATACCACCACGATGGCGCCATCGAAGTTCTGGAGCGCCATGGTCAGGGCCTGTCGCATTTCCAGGTCCAGATGGTTCGTGGGCTCATCCAGCAGCAGCAGATTGGGTTTCTGCCAGGCGATAACGGCAAGCGCAACCCGGGCCTTCTCACCGCCCGAAAACGAGCGAATGGGCGCAAGTGCTTCGTCGCCGTGAAAATCGAAGCCGCCCAGGAAGTCCCGGACTTTCTGCTCCGATGCGGTTGGCGCCAGACGCTGCAGATGCAGGAACGGGCTGGCGTCGAGATCCAGGGACTCCAGCTGATGCTGGGCGAAATAGCCGATGGCCAGATGTTCGCCACAGGTGCGCTCACCACTGAGCAGGGTTCCGGTGCCGCGAAGGGCATCCATAAAGGTGGACTTACCGGCCCCGTTCGGCCCCAGCAAACCAACCCGGGTGCCGGGCAACAGGGTGACATTGATGTTCTTCAGAATGGGCACATCCCCATGGCCCGCGACCCCGTGGCGAATGGACAGCAATGGATTGGAGACCTTGTCCGCGACCGGGAACTCGAAACTGAAGGGTGAGTCCACGTGCGCCGGCGCAATCTTTTCCATCCGTTCCAGTGCCTTGACGCGGCTCTGGGCCTGCCGGGCTTTGGTGGCTTTGGCCTTGAAGCGATCAATAAAGCGCTGGATTTCGGCAATTCTGGCTTGCTGGCGTTCGAAACTGGCCTGCTGCTGGGCCAGTCGCTCGGCGCGCTGACGCTCGAAGGCTGAGTAATTTCCCGTATACAGCACCAATTGCTTCTGATCGAAATGCACCAGATGAGTAGCCACCCGGTCCATGAAGTCCCTGTCGTGAGAAATAAACAGCAAGGTACCCGGATACTTTCTGAGCCAGTTCTCCAGCCACAGACAGGCATCCAGGTCCAGGTGGTTGGTGGGCTCATCCAGCAACAGGAGATCGGATGGACGCATCAGTGCCTGGGCCAGGTTCAGTCGAATACGCCAGCCACCGGAAAATGCGGAAACCGGGCGCTCGGCATCGCTGTCGGCGAAGCCCAGGCCCCTGAGCAGTGTCTCTGCCCGGCGCGGTGCGGACCAGGCTTCGTGAATATCCAGCTCCCCGTGCAGACGGGCAATGGCATGGTCATCACCACCCGCTTCCGCCTCGGCCAGCGCCCGCTCCATTCGCCGCAACTCGGTGTCGCCATCCAGCACAAAATCCCGGGCGGATCTGGACGAAGCCGCGACTTCCTGAGCCATATGGGCAATCCGGCAGCCACCGGGCAACGCCACGCTGCCTTGCTCGGGTGCAAGCTGCCCCAGCAAGAGCTGGAAAAGACTGGATTTGCCGGCACCATTGGCACCAACAATGGCAACGCGCTGCCCCGGTTGCACGGTCAGGTTCACGTTTTCTAGCAACCAGACGCCGCCCCGTTGTAAACTGAGATCGGTTATCGTTAACATAGATTTAATCTATCCATGGATTACTGCCAGGGAAGCGCCAACATGACCGTTCAACAAGCGGAGCCGCTGGAACTTCCAGAACACATGGAACCAGACAATCCGTTATGGCGTTATGCCCTAGCCCAATGGCAGGATCCGCAGGTGGCTGAGGCCTGTCTTGAGCTGCAATCCGAGGGATGGAGCGTAAGTCGCATCCTCTGTGCCGGCTGGCTCGCCACGCAGGGTCAGTCGTTCTCTGGCGTTGAGGACGCTAAGGTAACAGAGTGGCGAAGCCGTGTAACCGGTTGCCTTCGCTCCGCCCGCAAGTCTGTTCCCCGAGCCAATGATCATGGCGTGGAGCTGCGGGACACTCTGGCCAAGGCAGAGTTGCTGGCCGAACAGCTGGAGCTGGCTCTGATCTGGCAAACGTTGAAAGTATCCGAAGCGGAGCGCGGAAACATGCAGAAATCAGGCACCATCATCGGGCAGAATCTTGTCGCTGCCGCGCCGTCCGACAACATTCCCACGCGGGTAAAATCTCATCTTGAACTTCTGGCCAGCCGGCTTGCAGGCCAGACCACCAGAGGCGGCCCATCATGTTCATGAAATGGCTGATCCGGCTTTCGTTTCCGGCGCTCGGCCTTCTGCTGCTGCTGATTTTCTTCGGCCTCGGCGATCCCGACCAGGTCTCTGAACCGGTGAAAACCGAGCAGGCGACGACGATTCCCTCCTTTGAGGGATTGCTGCCATCGCCGATTCCCACCGAAGGCCCGGATATCGTTTTCAAGTGGCAGGACACCGATGGCAACTGGCACTATGCCGATCAGCCGCCGGCCCAGGGCCCCTGGAATGCCCTGGCCATTGAGCGCCCAGACCCGGTGCCCCGGAAGCCGCAGACCATCAGCCCGGAAGATGACTGGCAGTCCCCCTACCAGGCCCCCTATTCGCTCAATGGCTCACCCGCCAGCGGTTCCTGACACGGGCTGGGCATTGCCGCGAAATGAGTCTCTGATTAACACATGTTCAGTGGCATCCTGCTGCTGAACCCGTTACCTTGTTGACTTTCAGAATCCAGGGCCAGAGAGCCCAGAAACACGTGAAAAGGATGAAATGATGAAGAAAACGCTTTTGGCTATCGCCGTTACCGGCCTGATTGCCGGTTGCTCAACAGCCCAGGAGCCGGCAAACGACCCGGCCCTTGAAACCACCCCTGAGAAAGTCAGCTATGGCATGGGATTGGTGCTGGGTGAGCGCATGAGCAATGACTTGCCGGATCTCCAGATGGACCAGTTCCTTCAGGGCATCCAGCATGGCCATGCCGGTGACGAAGACAGCAAGCGACTGACCCGCGAGCAGATCCAGGAAGCGCTGATGGCCTACCAGCAGGAGCTCCAGCAAAAGCAGGAGCAGCAACTGGAAGAACTCGCGCAGAAGAACAAGGATGCCGGCGAGGCTTTCCTGGCAGAAAACGCCGAACGTGAAGGCGTTGAGACCACAGAATCCGGTCTCCAGTACGAAGTGATTGAAGAAGGTAACGGTGAGCGCCCAACCGCCGAAGATCAGGTGGAAGTCCACTACACCGGCGAACTGATCAACGGTGAGGTATTCGACAGCTCCCGTGAGCGCGGGCAAACCGTGACCTTTGGCCTGAACCAGGTGATTCCTGGCTGGACAGAAGGCCTGCAGCTGATGAGCGAAGGTGCTCGTTACAAGCTTTATATCCCGTCTGACCTGGCCTACGGCCCGGGCGGCAACCAGGCTATTGGCCCCAACGAGACCCTGGTATTTGATGTCGAGCTGATCGCCGTGAATCCGGGGCAGGACGACGCTGGTTCAGACGAATAAGCTCTGGCCAGCACTCCGGCAGGCAATAAAAAACCGGCGCCATTTCTGGGGCCGGTTTTTTATTGCGGGTAATGCGGTTCCGGGTAGAGGCAATCAGGCCGAAGCCACCTTGCCCGCATGGGCGTTATGCAGATTCTCAATCAGGAAATCTTCCATCTCAAAGCGCGACTCCAGCACTTCTCCAAGCCGTGACAGCTCGTTGAACAATTCCCTGACGTCGACCTCGGACAGCTCCCGGCCATCCAGACGATCATTAAAGTTCAATGCCACTTCCGTGGTTTGCTCGATCCGGGGATAGAGCTTTGCTGCCAGTTCGAGGCCGCCGTCGTTGAACTCACGGGCCTCCTGAATCAGCTGTTCGTAGACTTCAAAGTGACCGGCCGAAACATAATCCACCAGCACTTCGCACAGGCGGACAAATTTTTCGCGGAGGGCATCAGTCTGGGAAAAATCGCTTTCTCCAGACAACTCGCAATACTGAACCAGAAGCTCCTGGCGCTCTTTCAGCCAGCGATCAATCAGCTCGCTGACACCACCCCAACGTTCCCTGGCATTCCGGCAATTCTCCAACATGACGCCTGTCTCCCCTCGGTCAATCCGCCAGCTCTCTGGATCTAGTCTTGATAATTATTATGTTGGATTCAAGTTACCCCATGGTCATGGTCAGCCGCAACTGTTTCAGCTCTGCAACCAGTCCCGGGGAGAATAGCGTCGCAGCATCACAAACAGCCCCAGCACAATCAGCAGGCTGAAAAAGACCGCGGTCCATCCGGGGATACTCAGACCGAGAAAACGCCAGACCACTTCGGCGCAATCACCAGTGCCTTTCAATGCGGTTTGCAGCACTTCAAACCAGGGTAGTACCTCGAGCATGTAATCAACCGAAGGGCCACAGGCAGGCACCTGGTCCGCCGGCAGACTCTGTAACCATAGCTGACGCCCCGCCACCGCCAGACCAGCGCCAGCGGCAACAATCAGTAACAGCCCGTAGACCCGGTTGCCGAACCCGCGGGGTCCGTGCAGAAACGCCAACAGACTGACCAGCCCCGCACCCATAAATCCGAAACGCTGCAACCAGCACAACGGGCAAGGCTCCAGACCCATCACGTGCTCCATGTAAAAGGCCACCGCCAGCAACCCGGCGCACACCAGAAATACCAACCCGAATATCCATCTGCTTGTCAAAACGCTACCCCGGAATCATGATGTGGACTGCACAAGCTTCCATGGCCTGATATTCTCAGAGAAAAACCAGCGTGCCATGAAACACTGAACCAATCCTAACCCATGACTAACGCCAAGCCTATGACCATTCTCAGAAAACTGACGCCGGCCCTGTTACTGACCCTGTGCGCACTGATGCCTTCCCTGCCCACCATGGCCGAGGAAGCTGATGAAGAAACCGAAGTGAAGGGGGTAACCGACTATATCGCCATGGAACCGGCATTCGTCACCCATGTCGGCAAACCGGATGCGAAAGTGGCCTATCTCAAAGCCTCCGTAACCATTCGGGCCTCCCGCGAAACCACCCGGCCGGCGGTAGAAGCGCACATGCCCAGATTACGGCACGAACTGGTGATGCTGTTTGGTGAGCAGACGGATCTTGACCAATTGTCTTCCATGGACGGCCAGCAGGCGCTGCGGGAAGAAGCAACCAAACGGATAAACGGAGTGCTGGAGGAGCAGCAAACCGGTGAGACCATTACCGGAGTGCTGTTTACCGAGTTTGTGGTTCAGCGCTAGTTGCCGCATCCACCGGGCGGTGGCACCGGATCAGGCGATGCGTGAGAACAGATCATCATCCTGTTGCGGGCGCTGTTTCCGGGCCTGACCGGCATCATCCCAACCGGCTTCCCAGGCGGCAATAATGACCTCACCACGGTATGGACAGCGGGTTTTGTCCATGCCCATCTCTCCGGCCATGTATCCCTGCCGGTAGGCCTTGTTCAATGCTTCTACATCCCAGCCGAGCTTGATATCCGTTGCCATGGGCCACCTCCTTACCTGATGTAATAGAAAGTAACAGCAGGTAACAGATCCAGCAAACCGGACAGCCGGTTCTGTGCGTCACGTCCCTTTCCGGACGTGACGCAAGCGGCGTCAGGATTTCAGGTAGGCCTCCAGAAACTCCGGAAATGGCTGACTGTCCGCAGCTTCCTGCTCTTTCTGCTCGACCAGGGACTGCGCACTCATGGCACGGAAGTCCGCCAGCACCTCCGGTGCCAGTGGCTCCGAATTCAGGGTTTGCTGGTGTTCACGGGATATCGCCTGTACCCAGTCGCGATGGCCCAGGCCTGACTGCCCCATGGCCTCAAGCACTCGGGCGGAAGGCACCGCCCAATCATTGCCCTCGAGTTTCGACCGTTGAGCCGCCAGCGCCGACCTGTAGGTATCGCTATGATTCCAGCCATCCAGCAGCTCTGCTAGGGGCTGCAAGCGCTCCAGCCATTCAATGGCGGCCTCGCCCACAGGCACACGCTGTCCACCCCGGCACAGACTGAGTGAATGCAGGCGACCGCTGGCGACGACGTCCTTGTAATTGTCATCAAGCCGTTCGCACTCATCGTCTTCAATACGGGGAGAATCGGTGAGCAGGCAATCCAGCAGGAACAGGTCGAGGAAATCGATCTGCTCGCGGTTCACGCCCACCGGCGAGAACGGATCCAGGTCCAGACAACGCACCTCAATGTATTCCACACCCCGGGCATCCAGAGCCTGGATCGGCTTTTCACCCCGCTCGGTGGTGCGCTTGGGACGTACCGCGCTGTAGTACTCGTTCTCAATCTGAAGCACATTGGTATTGATCTGGACAAACTCGCCATTGCGCCGGGTGCCAATGGCTTCATACGCTGGCCAGTTGGTGTGGATGGCGCGATCCAGTGTCCGGGTATAAGTGCTCAGCTCATTGAAGCAGATATTCAGCGAGGCCTGGGCATTGTTGTGGTAACCCAGATCCCCCATGCGCAGAGACGTGGCGTGCTGGCCAAACCAGGTGCGATCATCGAACCGTGCCAGGTCGTGCCGGACGCCGGCCACAAAACTGGCATCCAGTGCCGGCGAGGCGCCAAACAGCAGCATCAGCAACCAGCTGCGGCGGCGGAAATTCCGGATCAGCCAGAAGTACTGGTCTGATTTGAAATCCCTGAGGCTATCCTTGTTGCCCACCAGTTCCTGCCATTTGCGCCAGAAACTGTCCGGCAGGGAAAGATTGTAATGGGCGCCGGCAATACTCTGCATAATCCGGCCATAACGCACCGCCAGACCCTGACGATACACATGCTTGAGCCGGCCAGTGTTGGAGCTGCCGTACTCGGCAATGGGAATGCTGGCATCGCCGTCAATCTCGCAGGGCATGCTCGCGGCCCAGAACACTTCGTTATCCAGGTTCTGCTGGACGAACCGATGTATATCCCGCAACGAGGCCAGCATAGCTTCAGTATTGTCGAAGACCGGCGTGATCAGTTCCAGCAGGGCTTCCGAGTAGTCGGTCGTGATACGGGGGTGGGTCAGTGCGGAGCCCAGGGCTTCCGGATGTGGTGTCTGGGCAATGAAGCCATTGGCATCGACGCGCAGGCCTTCCTTTTCGACCCCTTTGAGGAAACCGTCCCAGTCACTGGCGGCAAACTGTTGGAACAGGGAGTGGCGGGATTGTGCCATGTTGAGCTCCTGTTGCAGCCGTTACGCCCTTGTGAGACGTAACGGCTGTGAATCAGTGGAAGGGGTTAACGGCCGTTCTTACGGGCAGAGGCCATAGCCTGGGCCAGAGCGCCAGCCATGGCACCTTGAGGTGCGCCCTGGCCGGCCTGAGGTTTGCGCCCTGCACTGCGGCCAGAGTTCCGGTCTGCGCCCCGGGCTGGCTTGTTGTCCGCCCCCGGCTGGTCATCCATACGCATGGACAGGCCAATCCGCTTACGGGGAATGTCCACTTCCATCACTTTGACCTTGACGATGTCACCGGCCTTGACCACTTCTCTCGGATCTTTCACGAAAGTATGGGACAAGGCCGAGATGTGCACCAGGCCATCCTGGTGAACGCCGATATCCACAAAGGCACCGAAGTTGGTGACGTTGGTTACCGAGCCCTCCAGCACCATACCGGGTTTGAGGTCGTTGAGGGTTTCCACCCCTTCCTCGAAATGGGCAAAGCGGAATTCCGGTCGCGGGTCCCGGCCCGGTTTTTCCAGCTCGGAGATAATGTCCTTGATGGTCGGCAGGCCGAACTGCTCGGTTACGTAGTCCTGTGGGTTAAGACTGCGCAGGAACGCGGAATCGCCAAGGATATCCTCCACCCTCTTGCCATTTCGCTCAGCAATGGCCTCAACCACACCGTAGGCTTCCGGATGCACGGATGACCGGTCCAGAGGGTTTTCGCCCCCGGCGATACGCAGGAAGCCCGCAGCCTGTTCAAAGGTGCGATCACCCAATCGAGACACCTTCAGCAGCTGTTTGCGACTGGTGAACTTGCCGTTCTGGTTCCGGAAATCCACGATGTTCTGGGCAATGCTCGGATTCAGGCCAGACACCCGGGTGAGCAGCGGTACCGACGCGGTATTCAGATCCACGCCCACGCCGTTTACACAGTCCTCAACGACCGCATCCAGGCTACGGGACAGCTGTACCTGGGACACATCGTGCTGGTACTGCCCCACGCCGATAGACTTGGGCTCGATTTTCACCAGCTCGGCCAGCGGATCCTGCAAACGGCGGGCAATGGACACCGCACCACGGATGGTGACATCCAGATCCGGCAGTTCCCGGGAGGCAAATTCCGAGGCGGAATAGATTGATGCCCCGGACTCATTCACCACAATGCGGGCCAGCTTCAGTTCGGGGTAACGTTTGCAGAGGTCGCCCACCAGTTTCTCGGTTTCCCGGGAGGCGGTACCGTTGCCGATAGCCACCAGTTCAATTTTGTACTTCTGACACCAGGCTGCCATCTGGGCAATGGACTGATCCCATTTGTTCTGGGGCGCATGGGGAAAAATGGCGCCGTGATCCACTACCTGGCCGGTGCCGTCGATTACCGCCACCTTGACCCCGGTACGCAGGCCGGGATCGAGCCCCAGCGTTGGCCGCGGACCTGCCGGAGCGAGCAGGAGCAGATCTTTCAGGTTGGCAGCAAAAACGTTGATGGCTTCGGTTTCAGCCGCTTCACGCACCTGGGCGATCAGATCGGTTTCAATCTGTGTCGACAACTTCACGCGCCAGGTCCAGCGCACCACATCCGACAACCATTTGTCGGCGGCCCGGCCGTTATCCCGAATGCGCCAGTGGGCGGCAATTCGCTGCTCGGCGGGATGGGGCTGACGGCGATCCTCCTCAGCATCGCCCATAACAATCGAATAGGCCAGAATGCCCTCATTGCGGCCCCGAAGAATGGCCAGCGCCCGGTGCGACGGAACTTTTCTCAGCGGTTCAACGTGGTCGAAGTAATCCCGGAACTTGGCGCCTTCGTTTTCCTTGCCTTCCACCACAGTGACTTTCAGCTGGCCTTCCTGCCAGACGAAATCGCGCAGGGCACCAAGCAGCTCGGCATCTTCGGCAAAACGCTCCATCAGAATGTAGCGGGCACCGTCCAGAGCGGCTTTGACATCCTCAACGCCGGCTTCCGGATTGAGGTAACCGGCAGCGACGGTTTCCGGATCCTGGGTGGGATCGTCGTAGAGGGTATCGGCCAGCGGCTCCAAGCCTGCTTCCCGGGCAATCTGCGCCTTGGTGCGGCGCTTGGGTTTGTAGGGCAGGTAAAGGTCTTCCAGGCGGTTCTTGGTGTCGGCAGCTTCGATGGAGGCCCGCAGCTCGTCGGTCAGCTTGCCCTGTTCCTCAATGCTGTTGAGGATGGTGCCCCGGCGGTCTTCCAGCTCACGCAGATAGCGCAACCGCTCTTCCAGAGTCCGCAGCTGGCTGTCGTCCAGGGAACCCGTTACTTCTTTTCGGTAGCGTGCAATAAAGGGAACGGTAGCGCCTTCATCAAGAAGGGTAACGGTGGCATTAACCTGCTGTTCACGTACGCCGAGCTCTTCGGCAATGCGCCGGGAAATACTGTTCATGCTGCCTCGATCTGGTATCGCATTCGGAATTAATGCGCAAAGGTACAGCGGCTTACTTCTGCAGGCAAGCGGACTGGTTCTGGCGGTTCATGAATTGCACCAGATCGTTCCAGGGCATCGGGCGGGCGTAATAGTAGCCCTGGATTTCGTCGCAGTGTTGCTGGCGCAGGAATTCCAGCTGGCCTTCGGTTTCCACCCCTTCGGCCACCACGCTGATCTGCAGGCTGTGGGCGAGACTGATAATGGCCCGGATAATGTGCTCGGCATCGGCAGACTGGCCCAGTTCCTGGACAAAGGACTTGTCGATCTTCACCAGCGAGATCGGCAGGTGTTGAAGATTACTCAGGGAGGAGAAACCGGTGCCAAAATCGTCCAGCGCAAAACTGATACCCAGCTGGTTGAGTTCCCGCAGGCAGCGCTGGGCGTATTCCGGATCGTGCATCATGGCACTTTCGGTCAGCTCCAGTTCCAGCAGGCTGGTATCGACGTTGGCATTGAAGATGATACGGAAGATGGTTTCGGTCATCTTGCGATCATGGAACTGCCGGAACGACAGGTTGACCGCAAATACCAGCCCGGGGAAACCCAGCTCAGTAGACTCCTGCAAGCGCTTGCAGGCCTGTTCGATGACCCAGTAGCCGATGGGCACAATCAGGCCACTGCGCTCGGCCACCGGGATAAACTCGTCGGGGCCCACCAGGCCGCGCTCCGGATGATTCCAGCGTAACAGGCACTCAACCCCGCGCACCTCCTCGGTCGCCAGGTCAATCCGCGGCTGATAATACAGCTCCAGTTCCTTGCCCCTCAGGGCATTGCGAAGGTCGGCTTCGAGCCTGAGCTGATAGCCAGCGGAAATGTGCAGCTGCCGGTCGTAAAACCGGTAACTGGTCCCCGGATCGCGTTTGGCCTCGAACATCGCCCGGTTGGCCCGGCGGAGCAGCTCTTCCGGGCTGTCACCGGCCTCCGGATAGGTGGCCACGCCCAGGCTGGCACTGACCACCACATTCTGGCCATCCACCGTCACCGGCTCATCCAGTGCCGAGACCACCTTGCGGATGATCTGGGTAACATCCAGCGAGTCTTCCACCTTCTCGACTATGATGGCCAGCTCATCACCACCGATGCGCATCAACGAATCCACCCGTCGCAGCTTCTGCCTCAGCCGCTCGGCCAGCCGCAGCATTAAATGATCGCTTTTCTGGTAACCAAAGGATTCGTTGATGTTACGGAAATCATCGATATTCAGGTGCAACAGGGCCAGGCGATGATTCGCCCGCTCTGCCCTCAACAAGGCCTGCTGTAACCGATCGAAGAACAGATCCCGGTTGATAAACCCGGTGGCCACTTCGCGGCCGAGCTGGCCATTTGCCGATTGCGTAAGCTGGGAGCGATACCACAGGCATTTGATAGAGCGACGGAAATTCCACGGGTCCAGGTCGCGGCGGCTCAGATAATCCGACGCACCATTTTCAACCAGATCCCTGGCTTTTTCCCCGCAGGATTCGGCACTCATGGCGAGGATGGGCTTATCCTCACTGGATACCGACAGATATTGCAGAAATGAGGCTTCCGAACCGCCATGGAACACGCAGTCCCAGACGATCACATCAAAGCTGGCATTGGAAATCAGATCATCACAGTCCACCAGATCCGGGCACCAGGTGGCATCGCTGCAGATTTCGGGATCATCCGCGAGCATGGCGCTGAACCAGAGATAATCGGCATATTCCGGTGTCAGCACCAGAAGGCGCAAACAATCAGGCCTGGTGTCGATGGGCAGTGTCATCTGGCGAGATCCATATGTCGGTACAGAACAGCGTAGTCCATTACAGAAAGAATAGCTGATAGATCGGCAAGGTACAGCATGCCGGCCTGGTGTAGAATAGCCAGACGCTAAAAACCCATGCCCCGTTCCCCTTTGGCACCAACACTGTGAACAAGCTCAATCCCAGACAACATGAAGCGGTACGCTACGCCGACGGCCCCCTGCTGGTGCTGGCCGGTGCCGGCAGCGGCAAAACCAGCGTGATTACCCGCAAGATTGCCTATCTGATTGAGGAACTGGGCATCCCGGGGCGACACATTGCCGCCGTCACCTTTACCAACAAAGCCGCCCGGGAGATGAAAGAGCGCGTGGGCCGCATTGTCGACCGGGGCAAAACCCGGGGCCTGATCGTATCAACATTTCACAATCTTGGCCTGAACATGATCCGGGAGGAGCACACCCACCTGGGCTACCACCCAGGCTTCTCCATTTTCGACGCCGAAGATGCCAAGGCGCTGCTGCAGGATCTGATGATGCGCGAAGCCAGCGCCGAGGCCGGCGACGAGCTGAACGATGTGCAGATGACCATCTCGTCCTGGAAGAATGCCATGCGCAGCCCCGCGGAGGCCTACAGCAAGGCGGCAGACGAGCGTGAGCAGCGCATTGCCATCGTCTACAAGCACTACAACGAATACCTGAAAGCCTACAACGCGGTGGATTTTGACGACCTGATCCTGCTGCCGGTGCAGCTGTTCCGGGACAACCCGGAGGTGCTGGCCAAGTGGCGCCGGAAAATCCGCTACATGCTGGTGGATGAGTACCAGGACACCAACGTGTGCCAGTACGAGCTGGTGAAACAGCTGGTGGCCGAACGCGCAGCGTTTACCGTGGTGGGTGATGATGACCAGTCCATCTACGCCTGGCGCGGCGCCCGTCCGGAGAACCTGGCCCAGTTGAAGGACGACTTCCCGAGCCTGAAAATCGTCAAGCTGGAGCAGAACTACCGCTCCACCAGCCGCATCCTGCGCTGCGCCAACACGGTGATTGCCAACAACCCCCACGTGTTCGAGAAGGCCCTTTGGAGTGACCACACCATCGGCGAGGAAATCCGCATCATCCGCTGCCGCAACGAAGACGCGGAAACCGAGCGGGTGGCCACCGAAATCCTCGACCAGAAGTTGAAGAACGGCCTCGACTTCAGGGACTTCGCGGTCCTTTACCGGGGCAACCACCAGGCCCGGCTGCTGGAAATGAAGCTACAGGCCTACCAGATTCCCTACCGCATCTCCGGTGGTCAGTCGTTTTTCTCCAAGAACGAGATCAAGGATGCGATGTCGTACCTGCGGCTGATGATCAACCCGGACGACGATGCGGCCTTCCTGCGGGTGGTGAACGTGCCGCGCCGGGAGATTGGCCCGCGCACGCTGGAACAGCTCAGTCACTATGCCCGCTCGCGCAATGTCAGCCTGTTCAAGGCCCTGGGGGATATGGGGGCGGAAACCCACGTCACCGAGAAAGGTCTGGACCGACTGAGACGGTTCGCCCACTGGGTCGACAAAACCTGCGAGCGCCTGTTCTCGGAAGACCCGATCCCGGTCATCAAACAGTTATTCACAGACATCGAGTACGAAGAGTGGCTGCACCAGCATTCCGGTAGCCCGAAACAGGCCGAACGCCGGATGGAGAACATCTGGTACCTGGTGGAGTCGATCCAGCGCATGCTGGACGACGGCAAGGGCACCGCCGACGAAATCGGCATTGAGGACGCCATCGCCAAGCTGGTACTGCGCGATATGATGGAGCAACGGGAAGAGGAAGACGACAGCGACAAGGTTCAGTTGCTGACTCTGCACGCTTCCAAGGGGCTGGAGTTTCCCCATGTGTTCATTATGGGCCTGGAGGAAGAGATTCTGCCGCACCGCAGCAGCATCGAGGAAGGCAACATTGAGGAAGAGCGCCGCCTGATGTACGTGGGCATTACCCGGGCCCGGGAAACCCTGGCGCTGACTTACGCGGCCTCCCGAAAACAGTACGGGGAAAAACTGGAGACCATTCCCAGCCGCTTTCTGGATGAGTTGCCGGAAGAGGATGTGAAATGGGAGGGACTGGGCGACCAGGACAAAGAAGCGAACCAGAAAAAGGGCAAGGCGACTCTCAGCGCCCTGATTGGCGATCTTGGTCTGTAGAAACAAGTAGAAACAACAAGCCCCGCACGGGGCGGGGCTTGTCAGGTCATTACAGGCCGATTACTGGCTCTGCTCAACCATATGCTCAACGGCAGCGGTAATTTCCTCATCCGGGCAGTTGGCGCAGCCACCTTTGGCAGGCATGGCGTTGAAGCCGTTGATGGCGTGGTCAATCAGGGTATCGATACCCTTCTCAATACGCGGAGCCCAGGCAGCGGTATCGCCGATGACCGGAGCGCCGGCAGCACCGGTGGTATGACACGCCATACATACGGCGTCGTAGACTTCACTGCCAGAACGCGGGCCAGAGCTGGCTGTCTCAGCAGGTGCAGCAGCCTCGCCACACTCTTCACCCTGCAGACACACCTCACCCACCGGCTTGATGCGCTCGCGGATTTCGTCTTCAACACTTGCCACTGCAGCGCCGGCGGCCAGGCCAAAACCAAGCAGAACAACAGCCAGGACTCTCTTCATCTTCACAATGCACCTCGCATTTGAGCGTTATAATCTTTCGGTCGCCGCATTATAGCGATTGAGCCCCCGCAAAAAAACCAGAGAGCAAAATCAGAATTTGATTTCAACCATTTTAATGACAGTTTCGTAGGTTGTAGCTCCTTTGCCATCGATTCCGGTTACCATAGCGTTCATTCATTCCAACCCAGAGTCGCCTTATGAACCAACAGCAACAGACGACCCCGGACAAGCGCCGAAAAGCCTTACTGATTCTGGAATTTTCCAGCCTGGCGGTACTGCTGATCTCAATGGCCTGGTTCAGTAACCAGTCAACAGACAGCGCCCCGCTCTCGGCCGGCTGGCTGCTGATTCCGGCGCTTGCCAGCCTGGGCGTCTTTCTGAGTTTTATCGGATTGATGTATCTGCGCTGGGTAGCCTCGGTGAGTGACCAGCGCCGCACCCGCCATCGTGTGATTTTTGCCCTGCTGACCCTCACCCTGCTTGGGGTCTGGATTTACGGTATTGCCAACACCTGGATAAGCCTGAGTACCGGCCAATAAGGAGCGCCCATGCCCCCCAGCCTCAAGCTGCTACCCCTGATTCTGTTGAGCACAGCCAATCTGGCTGTCGCCCAGGATCGGCCAGAGGAACCCGATGTTAACTGCGCCCTGATCAAGGACGGCGTACAGCGACTGGCCTGCTATGACTCCAAGTACAATCCTCAGGCCGAGCGTAAGCAAGCCAGCGAGGAACAGCTGGAAAAGGCCGAAGCGGATGCAGAGGAGCTGGTGGCCGACAAGAAAACCCGGGAGAAGATCGTGGGTAATGCCCTGGAAGATGACCCGGATGAGGGAGTGATGGCCGCGCTGGTGGATAACTATCTTTCTGCCGAGCGGGCCATCTTTTCGTTTACCGGCAGTTTCGTGACCCATCGGCCCAATTACATTCTGCCGATTACCTGGGTGGACGACCCCAATGCCTTGCCCTCAAGCCCGCGACTGGGGGCTATTGATTATGATTACAACCTGGAAAACGAGGAAGCCAAATACCAGATCAGCTTCAAGGTTCCGTTGCTGACCGGCATTTTCGACGACCGCACAACCTTCTGGTTTGGCTACACTCAGAAATCCTTCTGGCAGGTCTACAATCAGGATGAGTCAGCGCCTTTCCGGGAAACCAACTACGAGCCGGAGCTATTTTTCCGACATGCCCTGAACTGGGATCTCGGCCCCGGAACGCTGAGTGCGGTGTCGGTAGGCTTTAATCACCAGTCAAACGGGCAGTCTGACCCCCGGTCCCGGAGCTGGAACCGGATTATGGGTTCAGTGGGTTACAGCTACGATCGCTGGCTGTTTATGGTGAAACCCTGGTACCGGCTGCCGGAAAACAGCAGCAATGATGACAACGAGGATATCGAGAGCTATCTGGGCCACGCCAGTTATCATGCGGTTTATAAGCTGACGGAAGACAGGACGTTTTCTTTGAAGCTGATGAACAATCTGCGGTCGGATAACCGGACGTCGGTGGAGTTCGGGTACAGTTTTCCGATGGGGGATACGCTTAAAGGGTTCTTCCAGTATTACAACGGGTATGGGGAGAGCCTGATTGACTATAACGAGCGGATTGAGCGGGTCGGGTTTGGCATTATGCTGAATGACTGGCTTTAGTAATATCTTCCAACATGCTCTGACTTTGGTGCAAGGCCAAGTGGGGTGGAGGGCCTCCGTAAACACGCTCCTTCGGCCCCCCTGCGGGGTCCGGCCCACAATCATAGATTGTGGTCGTTCGGCTGTCGCATGAAGCTTTGCTTCATAGGCGCTCGGCCAAACCCCTGGGGCGCTTGAGCTCCGCCATCCCTGGCTCCGCACAGTTTCCGGAGGCCCTCCACCCCACTTGTCCCCAAACTCAGTTCGGGGTTTCAGGGGTTAGGCGTTCAAACGCTCCATTTCCGCCAGTAGTTCTTCGGTTTTCGCTTCCATCAACGCTTTATCTCCACGGGCCTCAACATTCAGGCGAACCACCGGTTCGGTGTTGGACATGCGCAGGTTGAAGCGCCAGTTGTCGAATTCCACGCTCAGGCCGTCAACATGGCTGACGGATTTCGCGCCCACGCCGTACTTGGCTTCGATGGCGGCGATAACTTTCGGGGGGGCGCTGATGGTGCGGTTGATTTCACCGCTGGCCGGGTAGGCTTCGATGCGGGCGTCGATCAGGGATGACAGGGTCTGGCCGCTCTGGCACAGGCGTTCGGCCACCAGCAGCCAGGGGATCATGCCGCTGTCGCAGTAGGCGAAGTCGCGGAAGTAGTGGTGGGCGCTCATTTCGCCACCATAAACGGCGTCTTCGTCGCGCATTCTCTGTTTGATGAAGGCGTGGCCAGTCTTGCTTTCGATGGCTTCGCCGCCAGCAGCTTCGACCAGATCCAGGGTGTTCCAGGTCAGGCGGGGATCGTGAATGACTTTGCCACCACCGGTCTTGCGCAGGAACTGGTCCGCCAGCAGGCCGACGATGTAGTAGCCTTCGATGAAGCGGCCGGTTTCGTCGAAGAAGAAGCAGCGGTCGTAGTCGCCGTCCCAGGCGATGCCCATGGCGGCGCCATTCTGGAGCACGGCATCGGCAGTCGCGGAGCGGTTTTCCGGCAGGATCGGGTTGGGCACACCATTCGGGAAGTGACCATCGGCTTCGTGATGAACCTTGATGAAGTCGAACGGCAGATGCTGTTCCAGTTTGTCGATCACCAGGCCAGCACCACCGTTGCCGGCATTGCAGACGATGGTCATGGGCTTCAGTGAGCCAGCATCAATATAGCCCAGCAGATGGTCAACGTACGCGCTCATTACTTCCAGGGTTTCGTATTTGCCCTGCTCTGCGGCGTCAGAGAACGGCTCCAGCACCCGGTCCCGGATGTCGTTCAGGCCGTTGTCCGAACTGATCGGCCGGGATTCCGGGCCCACCATTTTCATGCCGTTGTGGTCTTTGGGGTTGTGGCTGGCCGTCACCATGATACCGCCGTCCATCTGGTAGTGACTGGTGGCAAAGTACACCTGTTCGGTGCCGCACAGGCCAATATCAAACACATCGGCGCCGGCCGCCATCAGGCCGGAGCTCAACGCTTCTGCTATTTCAGGGCTGGACAGCCGGATGTCGTAACCGACGATGACTTTTTTGGCGCCGGTGATTTCAACGTAGGCGCGGCCGATTTTCTCAGCCAGGATTGGGTTTAGCTGGTCAGGTACTCGGCCACGCAGGTCGTAGGCTTTGAAGCAGGACAGGTCCATTTCAGTCTCCGGAGTGGTTTATTAACCGCGTTGGGCCAGAATATCTGGCCGATCTGGGCGACTATTCTACCTGTTTCGACAGGCAATCGGGGAAGCACCCGGAAAAAGGCAGGGGGAACAGAGTGAGAGAGCGCGCCACCGGCCCGCAGAGTGCGCCGGTGGCCGGAAAGCCGGGGAGTTTACTCAGCAGCCGCGGACTGCAGCTGGATATAGTTCTGGATGCCCATCTGGGAAATCATTTCCAGCTGGGTTTCGAGCCAGTCGATGTGTTCTTCCTCGCTGTCGAGGATGCTCCGGAACAGTTCACGGCTGGTAAAGTCCTGAACCTGCTCGCAGTAGATGATGGCTTCTTTCAGGTCTGTATGCGCGGTGTGCTCGAGCTTGAGATCGCACTCGATCATTTCCTGAACATTCTCGCCAATCAGCAATTTGTTCAGATCCTGCAGATTTGGCAGGCCCTCAAGGAAGAGAATTCGCTCGATCAGCTGATCGGCGTGTTTCATTTCATCGATGGATTCTTCGTATTCTTTCGCCGCGAGCTTGGTGATACCCCAGTCTTTGTACATTCTCGAATGCAGGAAGTACTGGTTAATGGCCGTCAGCTCGTTGGCGAGGACCTTGTTCAGATGCTGGATGACTTTTTTGTCGCCTTTCATAACCGGATTCCTTGTGTCGCGAAAGCGTTAACTCACAAGGATAGTCGGTTTAACGGCAATAAAAAATCACGGATGTGAAAGAGGTGCAATTGCAATATGTGGACAGGCCCGCCTGGTCAGGCGGGTTGCGCCAGCATGTTGGCGAGCGCCATATAATCCGGTGACCGGGACTCTTTCAGAATTTCCCGGGCAGTGCAGGCGCAACGACCACACTGACGGCCGACGCCAAGTTCCTTGCCGAGCTGGCGCATGGAACTGACACCGCTTTCAGCGGCTTCGCGGATTTCTCTGTCTGTTACCCCGTAACACAGGCAAACGTACATAGGGCGCTCTCACTAACAGCACTAAAGTTAGTGATAATTATTGTTATTAACAAACAGGATTGCAACCCTTTTGCAGTCAGTTTTTGTAGTAAAAAGTGACTATTCGCATTCTCGCGTTAAGTTCCGGGCCCCGGCCGCTGTGACCACCACATTATCTTCAATCCGGATTCCACCACAGCTCTTCAGTTCATCAATCAGCGCCCGGTTCAGATACTGGGCTTCAGGCCCGTTCAGCAAAGGGTCCAGCAGCGACGGAATAAAATAGAGCCCCGGCTCGATGGTGACCACCATGCCGGCTTCCAGGGTGCGGGTCAGGCGCAGGAACGGCGCATCTTCCGGGGACGGCGTCGGTTTGCCGGCGACATCGTGCACCTGAATGCCCAGAAAATGCCCTATGCCATGGGGAAAGAACGCCCGGGTAATGCCCTGCTCCACCATGGCTTCATCCGCTAAACCGGACACCAGCCCCGAAGCTGACAGCAGGGCCGCAATGCCCAGGTGAGCCTTGCGGTGAATGTCCACGTAGTCCACGCCGGGCGACACCATCTCGCACAGCCGCAGCTGCAGTTTCTCCAGCCCGTGAACCAGCGCGGTGAATCTCGGCTCATCCGGCCCGGCGGTGGTGCGGGTTATATCTGAACAGTAGCCACGGTAGCGCACCCCGGCATCAATCAGCAGACTGCGGGGCCGGCGGGGTGGCTGCAGGTCGTAGTACTGGTAGTGCAGTGTGCCGGCATGTTCGTTCAAACCGATGATGCTGTGATAGGGTGCCTCCACTTCCCGCTGGCCGGTGGCCTGCTGGTAGGCGAGACTGATACCGAATTCGCTGTCGCCGGCCAGAAACGCCTCTCTGGCCGCCCTGTGACCAGCCAGGGCGATCCGGTTAGCGTGTGCCAGGCATTCAATTTCGTAAGGAGTTTTGCGCACGCGGGCTTCTTCCACGGCTGCCACCAGTGCCGCCGGGTTATGATCTCCCGGCACGCCATCCAGCACCAGCGGATCACCGATTACCACCAGCCGCCCCGGGCTATCGAGCTCCGGGGCGCCAGATTGCTGCCGGCTGCGCACGTCTACAACCTCTAGCCAGGGTTCTTCAGCCATCACCGGGTTGGCGTGCCAGAAGTCCACCGGCTGGTATAGCCAGAGCACCGGTTTCTGGCCGGGCCGAACCAACAGCCAGCTGTGCTCCTGGCCAGCCAGCCCGGTCCAGTGCAAAAACGGGCCGAAGCCCTGAAATACATAGGCCTGATCATCCCGATACCGGTAGGGCGCCGCGCCCGAGGCAATCAGCAGGCTGTCATAACCGTGATCAGCCATGGCCCGTTCGTACCGGTTCTGCAGCTCACGGATGTGGGCAGGCTGCAGGTCGAGGATGTCGTGATTTGGCATATCAGGTTTCCAGTTGTTTCCAGAGATTCAGTATGTCGTCTGAGCGGGCGTCACTCAGGCGGATCAAACGTATTTCCAGCGGCACGTCCCAGCGCTCATCACCAGCCCGTACCAGGCGCCCGAACTGTTCGCTTTTTTCCGTCATCCGCTTGGGCAACCAGCCCATGCCGAAGCCCTGTTTCACCAGGGCCTTGATGCTCGCGGACTGGGTATTCTCGTTCAGTGGCAAAAGATTCGCCGGCAGCTTGCCGCGTTGCAGATGCCCGTCGATAGCCGACTGCAAAAAACCACGACTGTGGTAGGCAATCAGAGGCACAGGCTGTTCATCGGTGCCCGGCAACCGGTAACGGGGCTCGCCCTGTTCGTTGGCGATACTTACCGGTACCAGCGTCTCCTGGCCGATGGTCTGCCAATGGAACTTGTCACCGGTCAGGCGCTCGGCAATGCCCATCTCCGTCGCCCAACCCTGATAGAAATGCGAAAACAGCCCCTGGGTAGAACCAACGCTGATGCGGGCAGACGCTTCCGCATCCAGAGCGGCTATCCGGTCCCGGGTGTCCCGGACATCCCGGGTGATGCGTTCACACAGTTCCTGAAACACTTCTCCGGCCGGGGTCAGGGACAATGGCAGAGTCTGCCGATTGATCAGGGTGGTGCCCATGGATTCCTCCAGCAGCTTGATGCGCCGGCTGAACGTAGGCTGGCTCACGTGCTGCTGTTCGGCAGCCCGTGAGAAGTGGCGCGTGCGGGCAAGCGCCAGAAAGTCTTCCAGCCAGCGTATTTCCATGGGAACCCCTGAGGTTTGGCAATGATCACAACCGGTACGTTGCTGCAGGCATGATAGCCTATGCGCGCCCGGCTGTTACAAACGCCCTTCCTCAACGGCGTGACAGGCCACCTGCGCCCCGCCGTCGGTGGCGATCAGCTGTGGAACTTCCTGCCGGCAACGCTCATTGGCATAGGGGCAGCGACCGTGGAACACGCACCCCGAGGGCAGATTCACCGGCGTGGGCACCTCGCCCTGAAGGCGAATGTGATTGGGCCGGTCATCCTCGAGTTTCGGGATGGCCGACAGCAACGCCTGGGTATAGGGATGCCGGGGCGTGGCGAACAGGGTTTTGGTGTCTGCCAGCTCACACACCCGGCCCAGGTACATGACGGCCACCCGGGTACCGAAGTGTTCTACCACCGCGAGATCGTGGGTAATGAACAGGTAGGTCAGACCGCGGCTTTCCTGGGCATCCATCAACAGATTCAGCACCTGGGCCTGGATAGACACATCCAGGGCCGAGATGGGCTCATCGGCAACGATAAATTCAGGGTCCACCGCCAGGGCGCGGGCAATGGCAATCCGTTGGCGCTGACCACCGGAAAACTCGTGGCCAAAGCGACTGCCCCAGTCCGGGTCGATACCCACCGAATGCATGACTTCGTGAATCTTGTCCCGTACCTGAACCGGTGACCAGTCCGGATGGTGGAACCGGATCGGCTCTTCCAGGGTCTGCTGAATCGTCATTCGCGGGTTCAGGGAGGCATAGGGATTCTGGAAGATCATCTGCATCTTGCGGCGGTAGGGCAGCGCAGCCTTACCTTCCAGATTATCAATCCGCTGGCCGCCATAGTGGATCTCTCCGGCGCTCGGCGAGAGCAACCCCATTACGGTGCGGGCGACGGTGGATTTGCCACAACCGGACTCGCCGACCACACACAGGGCCTCGCCCTTCTGCACCTCCAGGTTCACACCGTTGATGGCGTGCACCGCTTCCTGTTTGCGGCGCAAACGCCCACCTTCAAACCGGAGCTGTTCAAGGAAGCTGCCAGAGAGGTCAAAACGTTTTTCCAGACCGCGGATACTTACCAGAGGGGAGGTCATGATTCGGCCTCCTGCATGCGTTTCTCCTGCTCAATCAGGTTGGCAACTTCGTAACAGGCGACATCAACGTTGCCGGAACGCACATATTCCGGCATGGCGCGCTTGCACTGGTCGGTGGCGAAGTTGCAGCGGGGATGGAACGGGCAACCCGAAGGCACATTCTTCAGGGATGGCATGGAGCCCGGTATCTGGAACAGCCGCGCTCCCGGTTCACCCATCTGGGGCAGCGCGTTGATCAGCCCCTGGGTGTAGGGATGCTGGGCATCGTTGATGATTTCCCGGGTCGGGCCCTGTTCGATGGTCCGGCCGGAGTACATGACCAGCATGCGCTGGGTCACCTGCGAGACCACACCCAGATCGTGGGTAATCAGCATCAGCGCCACGTTTTCCTGCTCACACAGGTTCAGCAGCAGGTCCATGATCTCGGCCTGGATGGTCACATCCAGGGCGGTCGTGGGCTCATCGGCAATAATGATTTCCGGGTCCAACAGCAGGGCGATGGCAATGATCACTCGCTGGCGCATGCCCCCCGACAATTCATGGGGATACTGGTCCAGCCGCTTTTCCGGCGAGGGAATCTGCACTTTCTGCAGGCGATCCAGAGCAATGGCCCTCGCCTCTTTCTTGCTGATCTTCCGGTGTGCCAGGATCGCCTCCACCATCTGGGTGCCGATGGTGAGCACCGGGTTCAGGGTCATCATCGGATCCTGGAAAATCATGGCGATGCGGTTGCCACGGATTTTGCGCAGCTCCCGCTCGCTCATGGCGGCCAGATCTTTGCCTTCAAACAGAATCTGGCCACCGGCGATATAACCGGGCTTGGCAATCAGGTTCAGGATAGAGAAGGCCGCCACTGATTTGCCGGCACCGGATTCACCCACCAGGCCCAGCCGCTCGCCCTTGTCCAGGCTGAAACTAATACGACGCAGGGCGGTCAGATCGCCACCGCGCACCGCGAAACGTACATCCAGGTTTTTCACTTCCAACAGTGCCATGGTGTTACCCCTTATACAGCCGTGGGTTCATCACATCCCGCAACCAGTCACCCAACAGATTGATGACCAGCACGAGCACCACCAGCACCAGGCCGGGGATCAGGGTGATCCACCAGGAACCGCTCTGGATGTAGTCAAAACCGGATTTGATCAACGAACCCAGTGACGGCTGGGTTTCCGGCATGCCAAGGCCGAGGAACGACAGCGCCGCTTCGGAGATAATGGCATTGGCAATCTGTACCGTGGCAATCACAAAAATGGGCGACAGGGTATTGGGCAGGATGTGCCGGAACATGATGCGTGGCGTACCGAACCCCATCACCTTGGCCGCGTCCACATACTCCTTTTTCTTCTCCGCCAGCACCGAGGCCCGCACGGTACGGGCAATCTGCGGCCATTCCGCCACGCCGATGATGAAGATCAGCATGTAGATGGCAATCTCACCGAACATCAGGTTGCCAAAACTGGCCTTGAACACCGCGCCGACAATGATCGCCACCATCAGGGTAGAGAACGACAGCTGCACGTCGGCAATGCGCATCAGGATGGCATCAACCTTACCGCCCAGATAGCCGGCCAGCAGGCCAAACAGGATACCCAGCGCCGCCTGCAACACCACGGCACCAAAGCCAATCATCAGCGACACCCGGGTGCCGTAAAGTATGGTGGAGAGCAGATCCCGGCCCTGGGCATCCGTTCCCAGCGGGAACGCGGGATCAGCGCCGTCCAGGCCCACCGGTGGAAGCTCGGAGTTCATGATGTTGATCTGCGCCAGATCATAGGGATCGGCGGGCGCCAGCCAGGGCGCAAACACCGCCGCCAGCACCATGGCCAGCAGCACCAGAAAGCTCGCAATCGCTACCTTGTCGCGTTTGAAGCTGTACCAGAAAAAGGACTCGCGGAAGCGGTCCCAGCGGGAAACCGTTGCCGTTGTCATGCTTTCTTACCTGTCAGTTTGACGGTGGGATTGACCAGTCCGTAGATCAGGTCCACCAGTGTGTTGGTCACCACAAAGATCAGGCCCACTACCATCAGGTAAGCCACAATCAGGGGAATATCGCTGCGGGTGATGGCCTCCAGGAACATCAGGCCCAGACCCGGCCACTGAAACACCGTCTCGGTCAGGATGGTGTAGGCCACCATAATGCCGATCTGTACGCCACCCACGGTAATCACCGGCAGCATGGTGTTCTTCAGGGCATGCAGGAAATTGATACGGCCCGCGCTCAAACCCTTGGCCCGGGCATAGCGGATGTAATCGCTTTGCAGAACTTCCATCATCTCCGCCCGGATCAGGCGGATAAACAGAGGCAGCATGATGGACGCCAGCGACACGCAGGGCAGCACCAGATGGGCCAGGCCTTCGCTCGTAAACAGGCCGGATTCCCAGGTGCCGAACAAGTGCACCAGGTCATCACCACGGCCATAGGACGGCAGCCCACCTTCGGTGGTAAAGAAATCGTTGAGCCACTGGCCCCAACCGGTATCGGCCGGAAACCAGTTGACCGTCACACCAATGGAGAACAACTGAATCAGAACAATGGCCGTGAGAAACACCGGTATGGAAATACCGACCGTACTCACGCCCATGAAGAATTTGGACAGCCAGGCCTGGGGCCGGATGGCGGCGTACACGCCAATGGGTACCGACAGGAAGATGATGATCAGACTGGCGCCGATCACCAGCTCCAGGGTGGCTGGCAGATGTTCGGCAATCACTTCCAGCGCCGGCTTGCTGTAAAAATAGGAATTGCCCAGGTCGCCCTGTATGGCATTACCCGCAAACCGCAGGTACTGGACCAGGAAGGGGTCGTTCAGCCCCAGCTCCTCACGAATGGCTTCCCGCTCTTCGGCAGAGACGGACATGCCCACCATTTCCTGAAGCGGGTCCCCGAGGCCATCCTGAATGGCAAAGGCGATGATGCTGATCACAAACATGACCAGCAGCGCCTGGGATATCCGCTGAACCAAAAACGCTAGCATGAAGGATTTACCGTTGATGAATACGTGAAAGCCTCTCTCCCGCACCGGGAGAGAGGTTGGGTCTCAGGGAGCACGCTCCCCTTATTCGATAACCAGATCGCCCAGGTAGGGGAAGTTCATGACATTGAGCACCGGCTCGATGTTCACGCCCTTGCGAGAGGCCCAGGCCAGGTCCTGCCAGTGCAGCGGTACGAAAGCTGCGTCGTCGTACAGACGCTGCTCCACTTCCTGCAGCATGGCCGCACGCTTGTCCAGGTCGGTCTCCACGTTGGCTTTTTCCACCAGGGCATCGATTTCCGGGTTGCAGTAGTTGCCGGCGTTGTACTGGCCATCACCGCTGTCAGCATCCGGGCAGAAGGTGAGGAATTCGTAGAAGTTGGCCGAATCCTCGGTGTCTGCGTGCCAGCCAATCAGCATCATATCGGCGGCACGGTTGTCATACTCCGGCCAGTACTGGGCTTTCGGCAGGGTTTTCAGATCCACCTTGATGTTGATGCGCGCCAGCATGGCCGCCGCTGCCTGCGCGATCTTGTCGTCGTTCACGTAGCGGTTGTTGGGGGCCATCATGGTGATGGTAAAGCCGTCCTCATAGCCGGCTTCTTTCATCAGCTGCTTGGCTTTCTCAACATCGAAGCGAGGCTTCAGGTTTTCGTTATGGCCCTGGTAACCCGCTGGCGACATCTGTGCTGCCGGCGTGGCAAAGCCTTTCATGATCTTGGCAGCAATACCTTCCTGGTTGATGGCGTAGGCGATGGCCTGGCGAACCTTCGGGTTCTTGAAGGCTTCAACCCGCTCCTGATTCATATGGAACAGGATGATACGGGTGCCGCTCATGGTCACCAGTTCGCTGTTGCGGTCGCGCTTGATGCGGTCCAGATCATTGGGCGGAACCGGAGCGATGAAGTCGACACCACCGGACAGCAGAGCGGATACCCGGGTGGCGTTTTCCTTGATCGGAGTCAGCACGATCTTGCCAACGTTGCCCGGAGACTCAGTATCCCAGTAATCATCGAAACGCTCGAACTCGACACGCACGCCCTGTTTACGCTCGGTTACCGTGTAAGGACCGGTGCCGGACAGGTTCTCGGAAGCGAAGGAGTTACCGTGCTTGAGGATGGCGTCCTTGTCTTTGCCATCCTCGGTCTGGCCGGAATAGAACTCACTGTCCAGCGGGAAAATGTAGGTGGCGGTGTTCAGCAGCAGAGGGTAAGGCTCGCTGGTGACCAGCTCGAAGGTGTAATCGTCGATCACGTTGATGGCGCTGAAGGGTTTGAAAATCGCCTTGAAGTCCTGGCTTTCCTTCAGTCGCTCAAAGGTGAACTTCACATCGGCCGTGGTCAGTTCGTTACCGGAATGGAACTTCACACCCTCGCGCAGCTTGAAGCGCATGGTCTTGTCGTCCACACGCTCCCAGCTTTCTGCCAGGCGCGGCTCGAAACCCAGATCTTTGGTCCAGCGCAACAGCGGATCAAAGGTCATGTGGGACAACTGCAGAATGCCGCCAGACAACTGCTCATGAATATCGAGGGTTACGGGATCGGCGTCGTACGCCATTTTCAGTTCTTTGGTCGCGTCGGCTGCCAGGGCCAGAGGCGCAGACGCCAGGGCCATGGAGCCAACAAAAGCTGCCAGTATCTTTTTCATCGCGTTTTCCGTCGCTGTTTTAGGAATTTTCACGGAACATCGGTGCAGGACGGCACCGATTGCCTGGCAAACAAGCTAGTCTCGGAAAACCCTTACGGCAATCGAAATTGCAACATGGACCTATTCGTATGGTGAATGACCCAAAAAGCAGCAGCCTCAGAACGGAAAGACAAAGGGCAAAAACAGCGCCGTAAACACACCCGTCAATCCCATCCCCAGGGAGGCAAAAGCGCCCGCCGTGGGGCTGATCTCAAACGCCCGGGCAGTGCCAATGGCATGGCCATTAAGCCCCAGGGCAAAACCCACCATCCGGTCATCGGAAATCTTCATCCATTTGGCACCCCAGTCCACAAACACCGAGGCCAGTACGCCGGTAATCAGCAGACCGCCGAGGGTGAGCGCAACCGAGCCACCCAGCTGCTCTGCAATACCCATGGCAATGGGCGCGGTAACCGACTTCGGCGCCAGCGACGCCAGTATGGAAAGCGGAGCGTCCATCAGCCAGGCAATACCCACCGCATAGACAGCCGCCAGACTGGCCGCCAGTGGCAAGGTGCACAGAATTGGCCGCCAGAGCGCGCGAATATGGTGCATCTGCTGATACAAAGGCACACCCAGGGCCACCGTCGCCGGGCCCAACAATACCGTTAACCAGCGCGCCCCCTGCTGATAGGTTTCATAGCCAATACCACTGGCCGCCACCGCCGCCGCCAGAATCACCGCCGCCATCAATACCGGCGGCATCCACAGGGGGCGTCCCACCTTCGCGAACAACCAGTTTGCCGCCATAAACGCCGCCAGCGTCAGGGCAATGGAAAGCATCGGGCCTGTGGTCCAGACCAACAGCAATTCCTGCATTCGTCCGTCGAACTCAGTCATGACTGTGCCCCCGGGTGCGATCTCCCGCTGTTTTCTTCATCAGCCACAGCGTGGTCACGGAACTCAGCAAGGTACCCGCAACCAAAGCCACTGCAACGGAAAACCAGTGGCCCGCAAAGCGATCGGCAATAAAGAACACCCCGACAACACCCGGTGAAATCAGCAGCACCAGCACCGAGATCAGCCCGCGACTGGCTTCCGCCAACTGATCACTGACCCGCCCCCTCAACATCAGAGTGGCCGTGACCATCACCATCCCCAGCACGCCACCACTGATGGGCAGGCCGACCAGTACCCGCAATGCCTCACCCAGCAGAAAAAACACCACCAGAACCAGAAAACCCCGCAACAACACCATGCTGCTATGCCCCGCCACGCTCAATATGCTCTACACTAACGCCCTGACCCGCCCAAAGACCACAGGACTATTCATTCAATGGCACTGAAAGCCACCATCTTCAAAGCCACCCTCCATATCGCCGATATGGACCGGCACTACTACGCCGACCACCATCTGACCGTTGCCCGCCATCCCTCTGAAACCGACGAGCGGATGATGATCCGGCTGCTGGCCTTCGCCCTCAACGCCAACGATAACCTGGAATTTACCAAAGGCCTGAGCACAGACGACGAGCCGGAACTCTGGCAAAAATCCCTGACCGGAGACATCGAACTCTGGGTGGAACTGGGCCTGCCCGAGGAAGACCGCCTGCGCAAGGCCTGCAACAAGGCCAACCAGGTCGTTCTCTATACCTACGGCGGGCGTGCGGTGCCGGTGTGGTGGGACAAGCACCATAACAAGCTGGAAAGATTTAGCAACCTTACTATTGTCGACCTTCCCGCAGAAGGAACAGCCGCACTGGCGGCCCTGGCAGAACGGTCCATGACCTTGCAGGTAAGCATCCAGGATAGCGAAGTGACCATCAGCAACGAGCAGAATCTGGTCAACCTGACGCCAGGCCAGCGGTTACCTCGAATCTGAACGAAACGGTTGATGGCCGGGGCTGGACAGAAGCCGCCGGCACACGTAAGATTGCGCACTCGAAATTGACGAGCACTCGTTATTTCGAATGCGCCCGTAGCTCAGCTGGATAGAGCGTTGCCCTCCGGAGGCAAGGGTCAGAGAAAAAATCCGGAACCGAAGGCAACGGTCAAACATGCCAAACTTGTTGAAATCCGCCCGTAGCTCAGCTGGATAGAGCGTCGCCCTCCGGAGGCGAAGGTCTCAGGTTCGAATCCTGACGGGCGGGCCATTTTCATGGCGAATCAACACGTTACGCTCCTCGATCTTACCTTCTATAGTTGTTTCGCGAAACTGCAATCGCTCAAGCTTCGAAAAGGGTAATGACCTCTGCCCTGCTTTCATAATTGCCTTGTCCGGCACACGAAATTGAGCCTGTGTCCAAATTGTGTCCACTGTGCGTCCACGACTTTAGGTCGACATTTCGAGAGCTGAAAACTTTGACCATTGCACGAAAAACGTATCATCCCAGTCTGGACACAGAACACTGACGATCCGAGTCGCCAGAATCTCACTCGCTCCATCAGCTTTCTCGATCAGCTAATTGCCCCCTTCACGTCCTTTAAAACTAGATTTCACGATTACAGATCGATGGATCTTGGTCGCAAGCTAGAGTCCCAGAAGGCAATGCCTTCACATACCCGGGCCACCATTCACCAACTAGCGCAATGAAGCGAGCTGAAGCTCTGGACTTTTAACGTATTCATAACTAACGTCTTGATTTTGGAATAGCTGTAATTTTGCGTAAGGGTTGAACCCTAGCATTGCTGTCAGGGAGAAAATGAAGTGATCGTTAAAAATAAGACAATTATCCAATCACTTTCGCATCTCCAATCGCCTCAGTTCCACATTACATCGTCAGCTTTCTATCTCAGCAACCACTGCCGCACAGGGAGTCCGCAGCGATGAGCCAATCAAATGGCCTGATTTCCTTCCTTCGCCATTACGGTCCAATCCCGGCTGGGGACAACATGTACGACGAGCTGATCCAGGCGGAAATCGAGCGTCATGAAATTGATCCCGTGATTCACATCAGTCCTGCGAAGCTGGAAGAGGTTAAGGAAAATTTTGAATCTGCCGAGCCCCGGAACGTCGTTCTTACGGGGACTGCAGGCGATGGCAAAACGTTCCATTGTCGGCAAATTTGGATTGCTTTTGGTGGTGACCCAGGTCATTGGAATGCAGGCGAAAAGGTCGTTTCGTTAACGCTCCCTGTATCTAGAAAAACACTGATCATCGTGAAAGACTTGAGCGAGCTTACTCAGGATGAGAAAACAAATGTCCTCAGCGGGCTTGCAGGTGCGGTAACAGACGCATCTGCTGAGAATGTATATCTTGTCGCTGCTAACGATGGCCAACTTCTCGCAAGCTGGCGTGATTGGTCAGATAACCAAGGGGAGCAAGAGCATCGGATATTCAAGACTGTGGAGGATATGCTGGTAGAGGAGCGAATTGAAGACGAGTCATTGAACCTCTACCTTTTTAATCTCAGCCGCCTAGACGCTTCAAATCACTTCCACGAAATCATAGAACAAATTGTTGAGCACCCCCAATGGTCAAACTGCGAAGGCTGTGACTTATTAGGAGACGACGGTTCGACAACATGCCCAATTCGGCTAAATCGCGAACGAATCCGTAAAAGCGGTGACGGAGCGGTATTTCGCAAAAGACTTGGAGAGTTGATGACTCTGGCTCGGGCCAACCGCATGCACGTGCCAATCCGTGACCTTCTACTTCTTAGCGTCAATATTCTTCTAGGGGACCGGCAGAGTGGCCGCATTCTCTTAACATGCCGCTCGGCCAAGAATCGCGCAGAAAAAGAGGATTATCGCTTAACCAACCCTTATGCCAACGTCTTCGGCATGAACCTTCCTGAGCGGCAGAGACAACAATACCAAGTTTTCAACATCCTCGAAGCCTTCGGCATTGGGCGCGAAACCGACAACAAATTTGATAACCTATTGATTTACGGACCATATAGTGGCTCAGATGCGTACACCCAATTCGTATCCAATGACATCTATTATGGAGCTGCAGCCTACAAACGATATTTGCAGGACTATCTGGAAGGAGCCCGCGACGATATAGAAGAATTTATGCAGGCGCTTTCACGGCAGAGACAAAGGCTTTTTTTCTCACTTCCCTCCACCAGCCCCCTAGATCCCTGGCGCTTGACCGTCTACCAGGCTTCTGGCCAATTTTTAGAGTTTGTTGAGGGCTTGAAAGACGATGGTGACACGTCCCGAACAGAAGAGCTGTTGGTCCGCGGACTCAATAGAACATTTTGCGGGATGATGATTGATGAAGGGACCAAACTCTATCTTGCCTCCTCTGGCGGAGATGGCCGCGGCAGAATTGCTTCCCTTCTAAACTACGATTTGCCGACATCGAGGCACAGAAGAGATCCCTATCTTAGCTTTGTTTTAGATAAAGATGGCGCAACGCCTTGCATGCAGATAGTTGATCCTGCGGCAGATGGCGACGGCATTATTGACACTCTAACCCTTCAGCTTACCCATTTCGAGTACTTGGTGAGAGTAGCAAGTGGGAGCTTGCCCGCCAGCTTTTCTCGGCAATGCAACGAAGATTTTTTGGACTTCAAGCTCAGACTCATAACCCGCTTAGACGGGTTGATTGGCGAAGAACCAACTCGCGACGAGATAAACTTAGAGGCTCTTACTGTAGATAACGAAGGGCGAGTGCACCCCGAAAATATTCGAATAAGGCTAGACTCATGAAGGCACGCCTTGAGGCTCCGGCGAAATACAGAAAAGATGTCAATGTGTGGGTTGATGAAGCTATATGGGGCCATCGCCTGTACAACGACCAAACGCCCTGGCTCGTATTTTTAGAGTTCCTAGCAATATTTCAATCCCGCCAGGAGCAGGCGAAGGCTCTGAAGGAACACTGGGGAGAGGATGCTCATGAAGCCTTTACGTACCACATTCCACGACTCCTTCCTCTCAGGCAGCTAATCTTTAACAACCCACACCTTCGGTTTGTAGAAGACAGCTATCAAACCGACCCGGAGCGATGGAAGGAATGGTTCAAAGCGTTTTCTTCTGACGACGACTTCAGGTATCTCCAAGACCGTTTTGGCTCGTTTGCTCGTCTCTCCCGAGTGGTTGAGCTTTTTCAAACAACTGCAGTCGAGCCACATCGGAAGCGCAGATGGACGTCACGCTTTCTTTTTCCTTATGGCCCGAACTGCCTTTACGCTGACTTGCCTGCAAACGCCAATAACAGCCCAGACAGGCGCTTCTTTGCTAGGAGCGGCGAACTTCTTTACCTCATGCTCAATCGCAGTGGCAACGGCGAGCTTCTCGCTAATCTAATTTCTCAAAAACTGCTACGCCACGACGAAACATGGAACCGTGTCGTTCGAGCCTTACTCCCTGAAGGATACAGAATCGACTCGAATCCCGTATCAAGCACGATCGGGTATCTACCTTTCGCCAAACGAAGGGAGTACGGCGATCTTTCTCAGACTTGGCTGACGCTACTTAATTTAGATCTCACTGGTGAGGCCCTACTTGATCCTTTGATGCGCCTCTCATCTCTTCACATGCTCATTTACATGCTTAGAAGAGCGAATGAGGAAGTTGGAGATTCCAGCGAACCGAAGTTCGTTCTGGAGATAGCTTCTCCAAAGAGAACAACACTGTTCGAACTTTCAAAAGAGAACTTCGGGGCGAACAGAATGCTACCCATAAGGGCTGTGCGCGCTTATATCGAGGCAGCTAAAAACGATGAGCGATGGCATGAGGCTTTGCAGGCAAGAGATCCTGCTGACGCAGTGCGGGAATATCTCGCTCAGCGATACGATTGGCAGCCTGCCGACGGCATCCCTTCCGGTGACCCAGAGACTATATTTGAAGCCTTAAGGGAATACGCAGAAAGCCGTCACCAACAACACGTTGGAAAGGTCCACCTGGAATGGGCGAAACAAATTGGGTTGGCAGTATCGCGTAGAGGGTCTGGAACCTGGTACTCACCCGATGATTCTCTACTTAAAGCACTTGTCATGTGCGTTGTGGACGAGGGACGAGAGGAATATCACCGCTTTCTTTCCAAACTCTATGAAAAATTCCGGTTAATAATCGGCCCGAATGAGGCAGAAAGAGCTTTCGGAACACTGCCTACCGATCAAAATGCTTTTTTACAAAATACCCAACGCTTGGAACAACGCTTAAGGACTCTGGGGTTGCTACGCCGCCTCTCTGATGATTGCGCCTATGTCGAGAACCCTTTTAGGAGCAACAAATGACACGAAACGAACTAATCTCGGCCGTCGCTCAAGATTTCATTCGGGCTCAGCTCGACCAAGAGGCGGATGGTTCGATGCGTTTTTGTATGCTCGGATTGGAACCTTCAATCATTCGCTCTATCGCACAGTCGGTGCTATCCGAGCCCACCACCGCATCAACTGTCTTGGTCCGGATAGCTAATCTATTCGACCCAAACGACGACCTTCCCGATTCTGCGAGAAGTAACCAGTCCATTACTCACTGGCGCCACTGTCGGCTGCCGAATGAATTCCGAGCTGTTCTCTTTGCTGCCTCGCAAGAAGAGCTCCAACGCAACGACAAAAGTGTTGAGAAGGTCACCAAGATCGAGACTGATACGCTTCGAAGTCGCTACGCAGCCTGGATCGATCAGGCAGGATTAACCTCTGCCTATCTAGATGAAACCAAACGGGAACATCTAATTACCGCCCTGAAGGCAGCGAATCAATCTCACGCTGCTCGCACAATTGAAACGTTTGCAGATTTCGTGCTTTCGATTGCTCGCGGAATCACCGCGGATGGCCTCCCCCTGCAAAAGGCTGTTGATAACGCGCTGCCTAGCCTGAAACTGCCCAAGTTTTCGGGCTACTTTGACCGCATCCCGGAGAAAAAGCGAGACAACACTGGTGAATGGAGCAAGATATTCAGAGGCCTCCACACTAAAGTCCGCCCTCTGCTGGTACAAGAAACGGAAAAAGGCGAGCCAATTCCTCGCGAGCATCTCCGCACTAATTTTGAAGAAATTTCTGATCGCCTCGAAGCATCAGAACAAGAGGTGATTAAAGCATTCCTCGATTCTGACTTACGAATTGATAGCTGGTCACCCTCACAGGAAAGCTTGGTGAATTTAGATTGGAGATCGATCTCTGAGCTTTTCGAAGGTGTAAATAAAAGCTCCTCTCAGCCCCTCGGTGAAGAAACAATTAAATTCTTTGACGACGAATTCGATGACCTGCTTGAAGAGGAGGAGCGTGAGCTTCTTGCGAGTTCTTTCCCGAAAGATCCCTCAGAAGACCTACAGGCCTTTTTCGAGACGCATCGGGAGCACCTGGCTAGAGACAAAAAACTGTCTGGCAAGTGGGAGCGCTATGTTTATCGTAACCCACAAACCTACCAAGATTTCTTAGTGGGACTAATTGAAACATTGGACAGCTTACGTCGTCGGGTTAATGACGAGGAACTGAAAAAGAAGAAACTAACCATTCGTATCCCTAGCAGTAGAGAGAAGAGTTTTTGGCGTACGAAAAATCCCAAAGTCGCACGCTACTTCGCATTCCGATACCGCGGCCTGGAAGCAATCCTGGGAGAAAAAGTTGAAGTTGATTTCGGAAAGCTAGAGGAGTTTTACTTTCCACGCGTCGAATCAGATCTCGCCAAATCTAATTCCGGCTCTAAAGAAGCTCGCTCAATTAAATTCGAAGTTGTCCTTGATCCTGAAGGCGCTAATACAAAACTGGTGTTTCATTGGGAAATGCCGGTCGACGCTATTGCGACAGCACTGCCTGAAGACCTTTTGAGCGTCGCAAACGAGACGGAACAATATGCTTTGTTACCCACGGCGGATATCACCAGGCAATCAGTGAGCGCCAAGGGAAGCATACAACGGATCGATTTAAACGACATCAACACAATTCGCGATGTCTCAAACTCAAACACGGGTAAGCTTGTTGCCCCGAATAGTAGTAGCGGCGATCGAAGTGCATATTTTCGAGAACAGCTAACTGAATTATCGAACCTATTGGGGCTAGTCAGTGTTGAGGAGATACAGACACGTTTCAATAGTTTCTTAACCGCATATTCGACAGCAATCCGTGCATGGGTTACGCAAGAAGGCGCTGGCATCGGATCAAAAGCCTTTATCATGCAAGCTGAAGCTTACAATGAGTTACTTGCCTCACTTCTATACAGGGCAAACAACGATCTTGCCCGCGAAAAGTTATGCAAGGAAGTTCTGCGGCTGGGCGTCGCCAATGTAGGCGCAGGCAACCTCGCTGCGATCATTGCCCCCTGGCATCCATTACGTCTCGCTGAGATTAGCGTAAAGGCACATCAGGCAGCCAAACTAGTGAACGATGTTTTGGATGCTGAAGAGAATGATATTTTTCGCGCGGATCTCCTCTTCTCTCAAATCCAAACGGAACTCCGCACAAACTATTATCCAGAAGTTTGCATTGGGTTTGATCACGACCAAACGCAACTGCTTTCTGCTGCAGATACATCGTTTGATTACACACTGGCTGAGCCACCACTAAGAAAGTCTCAACACAGTGATGATGCACTCGATATTGAACCAGGTGTTGCCGCAAAAGCCTTTAGTGATGTCGGAGAACAATATCTAAAGTTGCTGCCTCACGAACGCAGTAACTTCTCTGTGGTTCTTTACAACGCTGAATCCAAAGCCTTGCCGAGCGCCCTCGCTTCGGAACTCTCCAGCAAGGTTGAGCAAGAGAATCAGCTCCAATGTGATCTTTTGCTTACCCACTCAGAGCCTAAACGTATCAGACGAATATATGAGCAACAGAATGTATCTGTAAGCGAAGAATCTGGCTCCGTTATGGCCAGCGAGGCGGCGAGGAACTTCCTGTCTCGATTGCGGGTTGGATTCTTGGATGCGGCCAAGATTCCGGATGACGATTCTGATCGAGCCGCAGATCTTGTAGCGCTGCAAGATGTCGTGGCCAGAAACGCCCAATTGGTTTGGAAAAGGGCTCCGGGGGACAGAAACCCCGAGATGACTACACATGTGCCCGCGAGGTGGTCGCGACGTCGACCAATTAACTTGGCGGATACATCAACTTCAGTCTATTTGGCCTGCCCAGTTCAACCCCGAGCCGGGCAAAATTACCTTAACCTCATCAACGAATTTCTTAACGGAGATAACGCTCTTCCAGGTGATGTTATACCTGCCCGGGAGGTAAATTTCCGCGATGGCGATATCGGCAACATCTTCACTCAAACCCATAAAATCGGTGAATGGGTAGTGAACTTCGATGAGCTCGTGGATCGGCGCCTACTCAGCAATAACGGTGTTCGGGTTATTCGCCACATACGAGATCGGCGCATGGATCGGAACATCGTTGTATCGACAACATCGAAGCCGAAGCTTCTGCGAGTGCTTCTCAAAGAGCGCCTAGATAGGATCGATCCATCAATTACGAAAGGCAATGAGGCTGTCATTGATAAGCTGATTGACCAAGCGAATACATTGTCCGGACAAGTCGTAATGCGTGCAGCTCGATATGGCCACTATGCGAATGAACTGCTTGGTATCGTGTTATCGATGGAAAAAATTCAACGTAGCCTTGGCGGTCGGAATCAACCAATAGGTTGGTATTTTCTGGATGATTTTGCTTCCTGGTTTGGCCAGCGTGAGGAGCAAATAGCCGATATTATGGCGATCGCACCACGCATCATCGATGGCAAGCCGGTTCTAAAGGTGGCCATATCAGAAGCAAAGTTTGTTACCTCCAGCGGTTACCGAGCGCAGGCAAAGAAATCCGCAAAGCAACTAGAAGAGACCGTCGCGCGCCTAGGGCGAGCCATTGAGCCGAAGCACACGCGCATAGATCGCGATATATGGCTTAATCGCATCGGTGATTTCATGATTGAGGGCATGGACCCCTTTGACGCTGCTTCTATGAATGATTGGGACCTGCATAGATGGTCAGATGAGGTGAGGCTTGATGGAGTACCGATACAGCTCGCGGGCTTTTCTCATGTTTTCGTCCACGACAATGACGAATATGTTGATGCCGGCGGTGCTACTCCTTTGAAGGGAATGCCACACTGCTCTCAGCAAGTCTTTGACAAGGCCAGCGTTGCGGAAATGTTCCGGGCTTTCGCCGAAATCAACAGGGCTGCCGGTACAGAAGGCGATACTGACTCTGAGATTTGGAATGATGCCTTAACGTCCAGAAACGCATCGACAGAAACCATATCAACCACCTCAGAATCCGAAACACCTGCTCAGCCCATAGAACCTGAAAGCGGCAGGAGTGATGCCGATAGCAACTTTGAATCGGAAGTGTCAGGCGAGCGCGGTACACCTATCTCCAGTTCACACGAGGAACCCGAACGGCCCCAGCAAGCTCAAGAGCCAGAAGTCGCCGATTCTGATATTCCTGATCAATTGTTGGATCTGTGGCCTTCTCGTCAACTTGCAGAATGGGTCAGTGGTGGCAGCGCTTCAGAAGACGATGATGAGGAAACAAATACTTGGCTCGACACAACTGTAAAAGCTTTACAGCGGGCTTTACGCGGTTACGACATGACGGCCGAACTTCTCGGAGCGAGGCTCACACCCAACGCAGCGCTTATACGCTTCAGAGGATCCGATGATCTTACGATTCCCAAGGTCGAGAAAAAACGCCAAGAATTGCTAACCTCCCACGCCGTTGATGTTATTAACGTGATGGCCGCTCCGATGGAAGTCATCATTATGGTAAAGCGACCACATAGGGCGATACTGCGGCTGAGGGATCTCTGGCGAAGAAGGCAGCTTCCCTCAACCGCACCTGAATCAAATACCAGCTTGCTTCTCGGAGCAAAAGAATCCGATGGTGAGTTGCTGTACCTTAATGTTGGCAATGAATTCGCCGGACTCCAGCCGCATGGCCCTCATACCTTGATCGCGGGTGAGACTGGCAGTGGTAAAGGTGTTTTAGTCCAGTCTCTACTATTGGACATTTGTGCGACCAACTCCCCCCAGAAGGCTCGCATTCGCATGATTGACCCTAAGGCGGGGATAGACTTTCCTTGGCTTCGCAACATGCCGCACCTTGATGGCGACCTTATAACCGAGCAAGGCGAAGCCACCCAAGCCCTGGAAGAGCTGGTTGCAGAGATGGAACGCAGAAACCGGCTACTAGCTGAGAAAGGTGTGACCAAGCTGGATAATTACAACCGGAAGGTTCCGCCCTCCGAACAACTTCCAAGGATTTGGCTGTTCCACGACGAGTTAGCCGACTGGATGATGATCAATGAATACAGAGATGCCGTTGATCTGAATGCCAGCCGGCTAGGCGTAAAAGCTAGAGCAGCTGGTATCAACCTCGTGCTTATCACGCAACGACCAGATAAAGACGCCCTGCCAATGCAGTTAAGAGCGAATCTCACTAACCGGCTCGTGCTGAAAATGGCAGACAAGAAAAACTCGATACTAGTTCTCGACGAAGCCGGTGCAGAAAGACTACTTGGTAGAGGCCACTTAGCGGCGAAGCTTTCCGGAGAAGGCCATGTGATTCTTGCACAGGTTCCGTTCGCTTCTGAGGAGGAGATTGAAGAACTCGCCACCCTGGTCAAAAATGCTTGGCTCAATCGTGCTCAATAGCTATGGCAACGACTTTAGATAATTGACACCTTCATCTATCGACTCAAAAACAGCGTCTGAAGCCTCTCTGATTATCTTTATATACTTAGAGAGGTTTTGGTCACTTTCCGATTTCTCATCGACAAAGATAACGTGTTTCCCCTTCGCGGCCGCGTATCCAACCTCCAATGCAAGACCGTAACCACTAGGGTTAGTGGACTCAAAATAGGCGAAAACAATATCGCATTTATCAATCGAATATAAATCCCAGCTCGTGTAGGCCTTAGAATCAGAAAGACCGTTTTTACTTGGATCTATAAATTCAAATCGACCGGCACTTCTCACAATAAAATCTTGCCATCCGGATCTATGCCCTCCCGACAGATAAATAACCTTGCGGAAATCTTGAGATATACTCTCGCTTTCCGCGGAAGATTCTAAAGTCGCGATATAGCAGTCAAGAGGCAACCTCCGAGCTCTAGCAAAAAACTCACGCTCTCGAAGTACAAAAGGCAGAGCGAGCGCTACACCCAAAAGCAAAATAAGAACAGATGCTAGGATCGCTCCAAAAATAGGATAGATCTCATCAATCCAAATGGAAACAACAGAAACCACTGTCAATATTAGGATGCTAGTTGCAACGCCCTGCGACAAAAGGCTGATGAACATCAATCTAACAGTCGTTTCTTTATCGGCTCCATCGATCGAGGACATTGCGACGTTCCTCAAAGTCCGTAGAGACCGCACTCCTTTGAATCGATTACTTATTATTTTATAGGAATCCTCATTCTCTAATTTTTTATTAAGACCTTTGTTACTAACCAAGAGCTTTTTAATCTCGGATTCATCAATTTCTTCTTTTTTGAAAAAACGGTTAAAAATAACCTGAGCGCTTTTTGTATATACCGGAATAAAAAAATACTGACCGAGTGCCGCCAGCGCTGCACCAAAGCAGTATGACACCGCAAGGAAGACCCAAATCTCGAATTGCCCGGTAGGCCTGAATTCCTCAGCGAAATCACCTGGAAGCACGAAGAATAAGCCAACAAGCAAAAACATCCCAGGCAAGAGCTGGCCGATAACTTCGTAGAAAAACTTTTCTAAAGCCGTTACGAAATTTTCCATCTAATCGTGCTCTTGGGAATGTGGACAGATAACATCTTATTTATGACAAGCAAGACAGACCTTCGCTTTCCCATAAAGGTCATCAATATCCAAAGGCTCACTGTCACTGCGAAGAGGGTTTTGTTGAGATTTACTCTTCTGCCTAGCCAAACGTGCCTCGTGGTCCTCTTTTATCTGTTGTACTCGGGCAGGCTTTTCTAGGTCTTCCAGAGACTCGCCTTGGCTCCAAGTAAACGGTGAGCCGTGTTCAACAGCATTTTTTTCGTAGGCTTTGGCTTCTTCGAAAGCTTCTGGGTGGCGCTCCATCAAGCGAACCCATTCAATCTTCTGCTGATAGAAGCAGAACGTACAGCCACTTCGAGTACGCCACTCATAATATTTCGGTAGCCCCAGGCCAGCTCCCTCTAGAATATCTAGGACATCGGCCTTGTCGATACCGGCATCTTTGAAGGGAAGCTTTACTATAAGGTTGTCGTCTTTCGACGCGTATCCCTCGCGATACTCCTCATCCCCGCGAATAGCTACGTAGCTGTATATGGTCATACCCTCATCCAGCATGGGCCGAACCCATTGCTCGAACGGTCGGAGTTTCAGTTGACGCGTGCACCATCTTGTTTGGGCAGAAGGCAAAAAATCATTGTATTGCTTTAACCAAAAATCGAAATCGCGATCGGGATTCAAACGTTGGATTGGCTTACCAAGAAATCCTTCAAGGCGGCCAAGATACTCATATACCTCGGGCAACTCTTTACCAGTATCGGTAAAGAAATACTCGATATCGATTTCAGGATGGTGTTGCCGCATGTACACAGCCAGGGCAGCACTATCCCTTCCCCCGGACAAACCTAAAACATGCCTTTCTTTGGTTGCCATATCGCTACGCGACCTCACCATTTTCTGAATTGGACTTCTTTAACTTCGGGTCTTCGATGTATCGTGCACTCAATTGTGCTAACGCAGCGAGAACAATATTTTTGTTCATCGTTCCAGCCCCATCCAAGGTCTCCGTGACCCTATCAACGAGATGCTCAATCTCTTCCCGGTCGGAGTCAGTAACTTCAAACTCTTGCAGAAGTGGTGTTGGCCTTCCATCTTTACCAACAAGTACTGCCATTGCATGCCGTTTCTCAGGCCGGCCCTTTATCCTTGTGAAGGTTTCTGCTTTGAGGAACTTTTGCGCCATAGAAGCGAGCTCTATTGACGCTCGATCCATATCCGGATCAACCCAATCTCGCGGTGGTTTGTTTGCTGCAAGGCTGGCAATAGATTCGAAGCCTTGGTCGCTGCCATCAAATTCTGCAAGCCGCCCCACAAATGCGTCCAAACGGAAATCACCAGCGAGTTCCTTCACGTTCTCCGCGCGATCGCGTAATTCAATGAGCGATTGAGGTGAGAGATTGGGGACTTGCAACTCAGCAAGAAGCATGTCCCTAAGTCGATTTACCATCGCTGGGTATGCTTGCACCAACTCTTGAAGCCCCTCGCGCACGACAGAAACGACATTGTGAACATCAAATTGCTCTGACATGTCCGCACTCTGTGGATCGACAAAAGCTGGAATATCATCGAATAGAAACTTATTCGGATCGTTTGCACGCTTGAACATATCTCGAACCTGGACGGCTCTAGAGGACAGTCGCATGGTTCGCTTCGTCCAGTTTGGGAGCTTTTCATAAATAGCAACTAACCCCCGCGCAACGTCGATGGGCTGGAGATGGATGAGCTCATTTTTTCCGTCAAGCTCCCGCACGAGATCGACCATTTCTGAGAGCAAGCTACGCGAAACCTTATCGAGATCCATCCAACGTAATTGGATCGTCTCCGCATCCTTTGCCAGGTAATCCACGTCCACATCATCAAATGTGGCCCGGAATAAACCTTGCCTATATATAGCGAGGTGATCTCGTTGACTGAGGATGAACGCAACGGATAACACGGGCATCAGCCCCGGCTTGATACCGAACGGCTTTCTCGCCCAACAGTTATCAAATACTTCCGCAATTGTTACGGGCCGATCCTTACGATCTTTAATATATTGAATTGCAGCATTCCAGGCTGGAGCTAGGTTATGCTGCTCGTCATTCTCAGACGGCGCAACAAAACGCCAACCATTTTCGGTTTCAGCATGAAGACCTGTGGCTTGCAAGAGCGAAGCATACAAGCCTCCCTCTACGGGGAAACCGTTAATGCCTAAGCGTGGCTCGGCTTCTCGCATAATCATGCGTTTGAGAAGCGCATTCTGGCCCGCTATGGCGCTGCCTGAGGGCTTTTGACGATTCAGAAGCTCGTTGTGAAGTGTCGGACACTGACTATAACGATTGCCAGCAAGCTCCGAAGCCAAACCATTCAAGCCGGTCTGACTGTATTGCTTTGCGACCTCTCCTTTTCGGCACCAGATAGCATTGGCAACAAACTTGCTCAATTCCATTTCTAACTGCGCCTGCATCTCAGCAATTCTTGCCGATACTTCTCGCCTCGCTACCGGATCACCAGCAAGCTCGGGGTGATCGTTGCTAACTTTGTGGAGCGCCAACAACTCCTTCGCCAGCACTACGACCGACCAGGCTTGCTGTGAGTAGCCCGCCACGATATCCCATTCTTCACTTAAGTCGGCCGCCTGTTGGCAAAGGTCGTGAATCTGTTCTTCATCTTCGCCTTTGGTGGGAACAACGAGCAGAAACTCTCCAATGACCCCATTCTTTGGTTTAAACCCCTCAGCCACCCTCAGCACGTCCTTTGCGGGCGTGATATTCATATCAAACCATCGCATGGCGCCTGTCTCATGGTAATGTCGCTTGGCGAGAACAGGCTGTAAACCAGCCAAGGATTCAAGCTTTTTGTAATCCAGCTCTGCAATATCCTCCAACGCCGTGCCGAGGGCCTGATCAATATTGAAATCACTGCCGGCAAAGATGGCATGGGCGCCCTGAAACTTCTTAAATATGGTCAGTGACCATTTACCCAGGAGCGCGAGCGCATCTTTCAATGAGCCTTCGCTATGATCAGGGAAGCAGGTTTGAAGCAGCTCGAAGCTTGGCACAAGCCCCGATCGTTCCTTAAACAGATCTACAAGTGCTATATTTTTTAGAACCTTAACTAAGAAATCATCCCCGCCATTACCCTCACACCGGTCTAAAGCTTCAGCTGCAATCGCCCATCGATGACCATCTGGAGACGCCAGAATCGAAGGCTCAAGATTGGCGCGCAGATAGTCCCATAACCTATCCAGCGTGTAGACATCAGCTTCATCCGCCAAGCGGAGAAAATCTTGAAATCCATTTGGCTCAGAAGAGTTGAGGAAGCCGAAAATGCTACGTTGGTTTTGCCCAAATCTGCGGCGAGAAATGGGACCCAAAAGGCAAGCTACAACAGGGTGCAGAGGCCAACACCTAGCCAACATCTCGGCCAATCGCCCCGCACTCTCTGGACGCTCCTTACGCGCAATGTTCGCAACAGTTTGCACCTGATTTCCAGGCTTCGGCTTGCCTCCGTCCACCTCAATCGCACGAGAAATGAGGTCAATCTGTTCTTCGCCCATCGTATTAACGGGCAAATCAACGAAACGTCCTTGAATTTTCGACCACTCATTTCGCAGTTCATGTGAAAGCCGATGGGCATATTCGTCAAACGCTTGATGTAGGACGCCTACGAAAAGAAGTCGACCGTTACTCCGCGATGCAGCTTCTGCTATTCGCTGGAAAAGATAAACATCAGATCCGTCCTGAGCAGCAGCTTCTAGGAACTTCCCCATCTCGTCGACAAATAAGAGGAGACCACCATGCGCAGATGCATCGCTAATAGCCAGAGAAACAAGACTTTCCACTATGCTATCTTCTGTCCAGTTCAGCTCCGAGCTTGGAGATGCATAACCGCCCCTCTCTAAAGCTTCTCCCAGGACACTAACCGGATCACCTCGTCTTCCAACAACCGGCAGGATTCGCCATCCTAGTTCACCAGTCGGAAAAGCCTCTCGCATTTTTTGGGTGAGTTCATTTCCGAAGACAGACGCCGCTTGCTCTTGTAACTCAGCGTTCCCATCCAGCAAAGCGCTTAGAGCAATTGCCAAGCTTGACTTGCCACTACCGTATGGCCCTGTCCAGGTAAATGCACCCTGCCCGGTTTCGGAGCTGTGCCGAGCCATCGAAATAAGAACATCAGCTGACGACTGAGGGCATACAAATCCATCCAGGGCTTCTTTACTTCCTAGATCCGTGTCAATTTGTATAGATTTTTGGAAACGCCGAGCAATGCTGACGCGATCAATCAAAGCCACTAGGCTGCCTCTCTATCATCTGAGCTTTCGAAATCTTTCTTAACAAAATCAAGCGCATTATCGAAGTCCAGATCTGAGGTCCGAATAACCTGCTTCAAGCCCGCGGTTTCTGACCAACGAAGAGCACTATTAGTAAAGCCGTCGAGTTTAAACAAACGATCAGCAACATCATTCTCATCCAACAGAAAGACTCTCCCTGGAGACCCGGGCTCGTGGGCAATCGCCTCGAACGCAAGCGTTGAAGACTGTGGAGAGAATTCCTGCCAGAATTTCATGAGGGCAAAAACAAAGACACCGTCGCCTAGCGTGTTTTTCTGACCACGGACGAACCGGTACTCATCTTGTCGCGATACGTGCTTTATTAAACCAAGCTCGGTAAGAGGGCTTTCGAGAGAATCGTCTCGCCTACCTTTCGCAGACGAGGGCTGATCAGAATAGGTACGCAAAAAACACGCAACGTCGTTCTTAATCGTTGCATGAGCTGATGCAGGCCACTCTTCCTGCAATCTCTTGACGAGTTTGTCGCGCTCAAATGTGACGGCGGAGAAATAACTGAACGTCCAATACCATGTCGTTTTCTTTTCCCACTCTGTCGCCAAGTTCCAATGAATCAGCCATAGTGAGTTCGGATTTTCTAGATAAGGGTCCACCCCATCCTGCCCGAAAAGGAACTTACCGAGCGCGGTTGTAGTAACTTGGCTCGTTCCCGAAAGTTCCTTGATAACTCCTGCGACAGTTGCCCAATGCCGAATTGAGGCAACCATATTCTTACCAACTCCAAATATCGCAATAGCATCATGCCCCCAACACAGGGACTTATTAGCGGTCTCACCCTCAGTCTGAGCCACACGATCAAAGCATTTTTTTAACCACCCGTATCGGAGTGGAAACGTCTCATGCCCTGAAAATTGAGGTTTATAGTTCCGCTGATACAGTAATCCGCGTGCCATGCACTTTCTTCTCCTGGATGATCCGTCCAGGTGACTGTAATACACCCCTATGCTATGGTCAATTAGTCTCTGGAAGCTTCATCCAGAAGCCTGATCATTGATGATTATTTGCACGGAAAAGCTTCGCTTAGAACTAATTTCTTAATTGCTAGGGCAAAGGCTATGTATTTTGACTATCAATCAACAACTCCGGTTGCTGATCATGTTTTGAACGAAATGCGGCCACATTTCTCAGAAGCCTTCGCTAATCCCCACTCCTCGGACCATGCACTTGGCTGGCGCTCTGCCACTACAGTTGAAGCAGCAGCTCAGCGCGTAGCTGAACTAATCGGTTCAGACAGCGACGAAATCATTTTTTCTTCTGGAGCTACAGAGTCGAACAACCTAGCCATTCTTGGGCTGGGCAGGCGTGCTGCACTGAGAGGGTCATCAAAAACAAGAATTTTGCTGAGTGCAATTGAGCACAAGTGCATTTTGTCGGCTGGGCGCGCGCTTCAAGATCAATACGGCTTCGTCGTTGATATCATTCCGGTTGACCACAAAGGCCACATCGTCGTTTCCGAGCTAGAGCGCTTGATGGATGACGACGTACTGTTGGTCTCAATCATGGCCGTTAACAATGAGATTGGCACGATACAAGACATCGAAAAGCTGTCAGAGGTTGTGCGAAAACACGGTTCCATTTTTCACTGCGACGCGGCCCAAGCTCCCCTAGCCATGTCTGTGGCAGACTTCGCGTCTCATGTAGACATGCTCAGTCTATCTGGTCACAAAATGTATGGTCCAAAAGGCATAGGTGCACTCTACATAAACCGTGAACTTCAAGAGCAAATCGAACCTCTAGTATACGGCGGCGGCCAACAGAAAGGTATTCGCCCTGGCACTCTACCAACCCCATTATGCGTTGGACTGGCCTCAGCAAGTGATTATGTAAGCTCGTCCGAAGCGTCCCATAAACGTGAAGAACTCCGTACCCTTCGGGACAGATTTTTGAATAAGCTCCTGGCTCTACCTTATTCCGCAAGACTGTTTGGAGCGGAGCTGGAAAATCGGCATCCGGGCAACATATCAATTGGATTTGAAGGCTTGAATGCTCAAGACGTTCTGGGCGCACTACAACCGAGGCTAGCTGCTTCAACTGGCTCAGCTTGTACCTCAGGCATTCCTGAACCGTCTCACGTGCTGAAAGCCATCGGCTTAACGACGGAAGAGGCTGAATCTGCCATACGATTCAGCCTTGGTTTTGAGACCACGGAGAAGGAAGTCGATAACGCAGTGGAATTGCTCGAACATGCGCTACTCAGGCTCACCAATTCACTATCAACAACACTTTCTACAGCATAGCCAGCCGGGCGAGCACCCAATCACGAACTCACATGCTTCATTGTTTGAGGACTCCCTTTTAGGAGTCCTCCACAAATTCGAACAGCTCCCCCACTTCGCATCCCAAGAATCGACATAACGCGTCTATCGTCTCAAGCTCCACACGACTCGCTGTTTCGTGATAAAGCCGGGTAATCGTCCCCCGGTTCACCCCTGTTTCCCTCGCCACATCAACAATTTTGAGCTTCTTCTCGCCCATCAGTTTGGACAGATGGCACTTAATCATTTGGCCCACCAAAGAACAAATTAACTCGCAGGAGATCAGAAAGACTTGCAAAAGGTCTTTATGAGTGCATAATAATCTTCAGGAGGACATTTTGAGGCGCTAACAGCGCACCATGTTCTCCAGCACCAAACCATAGCAGAGGTGAATTGTTATGTCACAAGAGTATCTGACCACCGAAGAGCTCGCTCAACGCATCAAATACGATGCTCGGACCATCCGTGAACGGCTGAAGGATTCCGTGCTGATTGAGGGCATCCATTATTTCCGCCCCTTTGGCGGCCGGAAGATTCTCTATATCTGGGAGAAAGTCGAGCAAGACATGTTTGACCAGGCCAGCAGCACTGTGTTTGCCGTGCCGATGGCACGGGGAGGCGTGTGTCGTGGGTAAGATTGTAGAACGGCCAGAGACTGGCAAATTGTTCTTTGACTTCCGCTACCGGGACAAACGCTGCCGAGAGCAAACGGCTCTGGACAACACGCCCACAAATCGAAAAAAACTCCAGGCGATTCTCAAACGAATCGAAGCGGAAATCACACTGGGTACTTTCGAGTACCACACGTATTTCCCAAACAGCCCTCGTGCTCAGGAGTTCACCCGCCAAGCAGATCTTCTGCGGTCTCGCGAAGCCCACGACACGCCGTTGTTCAGTGAGTTTTGTGAGACTTGGCTGGATGAGATGCGGGTGCAGTGGCGAAAGTCACACATCACCACCATCGAAGGAACCCTGAGGAACTACCTGATCCCGGAGTTTGGGGAGAAGGAGGTTGGCCACATCACCAGGCAGGAAATTCTTTCGTTCCGGGCGTCACTCGCCAAAGTAGAAACCCGGAGCAAAAAGCCACTTTCCGCCAGCCGTATTAACCGCATCATGACGCCTTTGCGCATGATTCTGGGAGAGGCAGCCAACCGCTTTGAGTTTACCTCACCCTACCAGGGGATCAAATCACTGAAGGTGCCCCGGTCCGATGTAGAGCCGTTTTCACTGGAGGAGGTTCGTCTGATTCTCGCCACGGTTCGGGCGGATTTCAGGAACTACTACACCGTTCGCTTCTTTACCGGTCTTCGGACCGGCGAGATCGATGGCTTGCAGTGGGATTGCGTCGACTTTCAACGCCGGCAGATTCTGGTTCGCCAGGCATTGGTGAACGGGGAAATCGAGCAAACCAAAACCGATGGCAGCTACCGCCACATTGAAATGCCTCAACTCGTCTACGATGCCCTCAATGACCAGCACAAGGCTACCGGAAACAAGAGCTTTGTGTTCTGCAACCGTGAAGGAAACCCGCTTAACCACAACAACGTCACCAAACGGGTGTGGTATCCCCTGCTCAGCCATCTGGGGCTGCGAAAGCGCCGGCCGTACCAGACTCGCCACACCGCCGCGACGTTGTGGCTGGCTGCTGGCGAGAATCCGGAATGGATTGCCCGGCAGATGGGCCATACCACAACGGAAATGTTGTTCCGGGTGTACAGCCGATATGTGCCGAACCTGACCCGTCGGGATGGTTCTGCGTTTGAGCGGCTTTTGATCAATGAGTTCGAAGCAACCAGCAGTGCCCCGAAAGACGAGGTGACGTCATGAACAGCTATCCGGTTATTCACTTCACTGAGGCGGCCTATCCGCCGCCTCAGTCTGTACTGACGCGACTGGCAAAGGCGTTGCAGTTTTGCCTCCACATTCCTCAGGACGATTCGTTGGTATGTGTTTTGGGATTCGGCTGGGAGAAAACCAACACCCAGGCACTGGAAACCTGGATCCGGAATACCCTGACCGCTCCTGATGACGAAGGCGTTCGGCTAGTGCTTCCATGGCTGATCGAACGACTTGAGCGTGATTTGCTGCGTATGGAGGCTAGCCTATGAAGGACGTCAGCTCCCTACCCCGTGCGGGTGACCTCCGTTCTTTTGAGGGAACCATTACAAGGGTGGCCATTCTGGAGGCCAATTTTGGTCGAGCGGTCCTGGAGATGACTCTGGAGAATCGCGAAGATGTGCTGGATGTCATTTTTGAGCCCGACGGCCATAGCCCTTCACTCCCAGACACCAGTTGGGGCCCCGTCAGGTTGTTATACCCGTCGAGCGAATCACCAACCGAGGGCCCAGTTACGGGTTACAAGCTGAGCCGGATTGATGCCCTTAACGGTCTCGATTGCCTGCCTGCCTCGCAGGTGTCCAAGCCAGACCTCGTCGATGAAACCGAGACATGGGTCAGTACATGTCCGGTTCCTGTCCTGCGAAAGTTCACGTGGCAGGTCCTCGGACAGTCCAGCATCGGTGTGCCCTTCTTCCAGGCCAGAGCGAGCCAGGATCACCATCACGCATTTGCCGGCGGGCTCGCCGACCACAGCCTTGCCGTCGCACGATTAACGCTGCAGTCCTTACCGGACATGAATGAGCGCGAAGCGTGGCTCTGTGCCATCGCAGGCTTGATGCATGACATCGGGAAAATCCGTTGCTTTGACGAAAACGGCACGATTGCACCGGGCTTTGTCCTGAAACATGAGCATTGGACTCTGGAGGTCTTAGCAAAGGCACTGTCGTGGCTGGATCGTCAATGGTCAGATGGTGCCTTGGCGATTCGTTACCTGCTAACCGCCAAGGACGCTACGGCGGGATATCGCCCTCTCCTGCCCGGGGTTATGGCCATCGCCTATGCCGACAGAATGAACTCCGCACTAAACGTTCGGGCACAAGCCTTTGCGGAGCGGCCGCAGTGGCAACGCTTCGCCAAAACGCAAGGCTTTGGGCCACCAAGTAGCTTTTGGCTGCCGAACCAGGTGTCATTGTGACTCAACTGGGACATGGCCTGACATTTGCCAGGGATGTGTCCCACCGCTGTCTCGTGACATGTCCCACTCTTTCCAGCGAAACATGCTCATGACGGAACGCTACCTTTACATCCACGAGGCCGCCAAGCTGGCCAATCTCAGCACCAAGACCCTGTACCGGCGGATGAACGATGGCAGGTTGAATTACACGATTGGCGCCGACCAGCGCCGCCAACTCCGCCAATCGGATGTTCAGGCGCTGGCTATTCAATGCCGTGCATCGATACCTACAACCAACGACAACACCGTCAACACTCGGCTGCGAGGCATTGAGCAAAAGCTCGATGAGCTGCTGGCACTGCAACAGAAACTCCTCTCGCTGTATCAGCCTCGGTCACTGGACCAACTGGCCAGTAAACACAAACGCTCCTAGTCCTCATCAACCACTGGCGGCTCACCTACAAACTCGAGCCGCTTAGTGTCTATCGCCAAGCCGCCAGCAAAGGCAACAGCGGCCGCAAACAGAGCAAACCGGACTGTCGTCATCGTCATCTGCCTGGCTGCTACGCCCAATTTTGGTTCTGGCCGAACTTCCAATTGGGCGACACCCCAGAGATTACGTTGACCTATCGCACACTCGGTCGATAGCTTCACGCGAGATTCCCGAACATCCAACTCTTCTGACCAGTAACGCTTGATCTGGCCCTTGTTGTGTTTACTATCTGGGGCCGGTTTCACGACCACCGTTACGAGGTGACAAAGGCCCGCCTGCTGGAGCAACCGACGGTAACGCTTTTTGTCAGCATCCGATCGGAACGAAATCTGTTGATGGCTGCGTTGCATTGCGTTCTGGACCGCGTTCAATGCCGATGCGAATTCCTCTGGTTCTGACTGGGACCAACTCAAAAGTTTCTCGAAGATGTCGTTGGTCAACTCCTGCCCCGCATGAGGTGTCGGTGGAGCGGGACACTGAGCTAATTCCGGCCAGGTCGCACTGGGATTCTTTTTCTGATCCCTTTCAAAGAAGGGGTTTGGCAGCTCTCCCTGATGATGAGCAGACCAACGGCGTGAGACACCCTTCACGGCATTTTTGTCAGTGCTATCGTTCATCATCTTCATGGCCCGGCGGTGCCAGCGCCTAGCCTGCTCAATAGCTACGCCAAAATGCGTCGCTGATTCCAGCACAGCCTCTTCGTCACCCACCCCTTTGGCCTTGAGTACAGCCATTCTATGGAATAAATGGTATATGCCCATGGCTGTCATTCGAGGAGCACACAACTCGTCCAGGTTCATTTCTGGAGCAGTGGGAAGCACATAACCCTTCAACTCCGATAACCGCAGAGTTCTATATCCGGCCGGCCAACCACTGCTGGAGACACACATCAAATCATTCGCATCCGTTCTGCCTGTCAGACGGTGACGGGTACGAAACACGGAAACGGATGCCGAGTCGATCCCGAGAAGATACGCTTGCTGCTCCATTGTCAGCGTCTCTTGTTGGACTGACAGACGCCTCTTGAAAGCCGCCCAGTCTGTGAGATGCACATAGCTCCTGAGAGTCTCCCCGGGCGTTGCGTGCCCTACCCATTGGCCGAGCATCCAAAGGCGCTTCCCTGTCACAGAGCCCGCTGACGCAAGCTCAGCTAATGCCGGGAAATCGCTTCCCCAATGGGGCATCACAATATTGTCCTGATCATCCCTGGCCCACGCCTCACTAAATAGTTCCCCCGGTTTAGATTCCAGGAGGCGCAGCGCTGTAAACGTGGCGAATGAGTGTCTTAGGTGATGGAACCGCAGACTAGAGCCCGATGCGATCCCCATCGCCTCTTGAATGGGGCTGAACAGCAGCCAGGGTGACAGCATTATGTTTGAGAAATTGCGATCGCAAAACACCAGTTCATGAGGGCGGTTCGCTATTTGTTCTGCCAGACGGAGTTTTACCCAGTCCCGCAGCTCTCTGAGCTCGCTGTGCGTCAGCAAAACCGAAAGCGGCATTCTCCGGATGCCTGCGTTGCTTTTAACTGAACCATGCTTGCTGGGTCGCACAAGCAGCTCAGGACGACTAAGCTCTGGCCGGCATAAGCCCGGCAGATCGCGCAGTTGGAGTTTGTGGACCTCGCCTCGCCGGAGGCCACAGCGGAACCCGAGTACCAAGACCAGCCTACGAATCCTGGCAAGGCGCGGTTCGGAGCTCTGCTGGGAGAGCAATTGAAGGGCTCTCGCAAATTCCGCAGGCGTGAGAATCTCAGCGTCAACGACCCTTTCTGTTCCTCTTTGCTCAATAAACGCTTCGGGGAGCGCGAAATGGTCTGTCAGAAAATTGTGGAATTTGCGAGCAGCGGTGGCCCGATTCAGCCTGTGAGCATTGGATTTCGCGCTCCGGACAATTTCGTCATAAATCTCGTCCCAATCACCCGCCTCCAACTCCCGCAGGTCCCCGACCATCGCGAGCGCTGTCGTGAGGTGCACTCCAATTCTCGAAAGATAAGTCCTGATGGAGTTGAGCGCTAATGTGTCAGCACCTCCAGTCTTTTCTCGAGTTACTAGGCTCCGACACCATAAACTCAACACCCGCACGATGGGTGCCGATCGGCTATCAGCTGCGATGTCTGCCAGGTTGGCAGCTATTTGTTTACGTGTTCGCCGCTTGCCATTCCATTTTGACTGTAACGCTCTACGAACATTTCTGAGCCCGTCCAGTCCATCGACAGAAATATCGCTCCTTAGTTCGGGTGCATCCACTGTCGGGGACATTATGTTCAGCAAAGGCTGAACGCCACTGGTCTCCGTCCTCGAGGGAACCTTTTTGGTATTGAGACGCCACCACGCGGAATCAGGCAAAGAAACACTGCTATTGCGGTTAGTCTGGTAATGATGGATATACCCACAGCTTTCCAGGCTACTCGCCGTAGCGGCTGCACTAACGAATGCGCCGATTCTTATTAACGGCGTATCGAACTCTCCCGCGACCTGTTGGACAAACCTTTGCAGCAATTCAGCGGCGGACTCCTTCGGCCACCACCGCCCCCAACGGCGGCACCACCTCCGGATCAATAAAATCGTCAGTGAATCCGGAAACCACCTGCGCAACTGGTGATCGCTCATCAGCTCATACCAGTAAACTCCCTCGATGCTAAATATGCCGGCGCTCAGTTTCTCAGTTGCCGCATCAATCCATGCTGGATGATGCAGCCCACCGTAACTGATCATGGAGAACACGAGCTGGCCCGCCTCGTAATACATCAGCTCATGTTCATTCAGCCCCTCGGTGCACATCCCCTCAGAGAGAGACTGGTTAAAGCGCTGCTCCAGCTCCCGATAGTCAGGCAGGCGTGAAAACGCCTCCGGGGTTGCTAGGGCTTTTTCGGCCTGTGCCATCGTTGCGTAGGCTGGAAGACTTACATCCCAGTTGTAAGTGCGAACACCCTCGCGAAGAAACTCCACTATGGTGTTGTGTCGAACCCGTTTCTCCTGCCCCGGCTGACCACCACAGACGTGCTCAATCAAAGTGGTGACTTCCGAGTCTCTGACCACCTTGTTTTTGGTCCGCGCGAAAATTTCGGGGAAGTCGCTCCGGATGATGTCCAACGTGCGCGACTTCTCGAGTGCTTTGGCGGCGGCGTTGAATCGGTGCTGACTGCGATACTCATCTCCATGCAGGGCCCTGTCAGTGGGGATATGTCGAGTCATAGCCCTCCCTCCAACGGTTCCCAGCCCATATCAACCAAAATCCTGTTCAGGACCGGAGCTAACTGATCCCGATAGACTCGAAAATCGAAACTAGAAAATTTTCCGTGGGGCTCTTGACCTTGGGACCAATGCCCCATAAAAACGTCAACCAATTCTCCGGCTACGCCACGGGCACGCAGCTCGCTGCGCAGAAAATGTCGATTCGTGTTGAGCGGTAGATCATAAGCCCACTCAGAATGTTCCATAAGTTTTTTGGGAGTTATCGGAGAAACACCGGTGCTGCGTTTCTCCAGAAAAAACAGGAAATGTTCGGGTGCTGGCTGCTTATGAAGGGCCCATAAACGGTGGATCAGTGCTTCACGGTATGTGCGGTATAGCCGCAAATGGTCCCGGAGAATTGGGGCGATTGGAACCAGGCGAGAGTGACTCATATCATCACCCATCTTATCAGCAACCACCAGAAATCCACTCGCCTCATCGATATCCGACTCGCGGGAGATTGGGAACCTGACACTCCGATAGCCGGTGGCGAACGCTACCAGGAAGGCTGTATACACGGTGTAGTGGTTGTGAAACTCTGCCAAGGCGTGATCGGCCGATGGCATTGTGCGCGCCTGCGCCACAGCCGCCTTTAGATCAGAGACCAACAATGGCAGCCTTTCAGGTTTCGGATAGAAAGGCGAGCCGATCGACTCCTCGTTCATCACTAGTTGCCGCATGAAGGTCGAACATTCGTTCTGCAAACCCGGCATTTGGGCTATCGTATCCAGATAGAGATTCTGCAGGCGCTCTACTGTTGTGTGATAGTAATACAGTGCCGTTGACTGACCATAAGGTGGCATAATTCCGGTAATCAGAACGGCATCTGCAATATCGCCATTTCCACTGACGAGACGATTAAACAGTTGCCGTTGTAGTCGAGTCACCGTTAACCCCGTATCCTCCCGGCGGACTCCTTCCCTCAATGCTTCTTTTGCCTGGTGCAAAAGAGTAAATTTTTGGGCTCTGGAAAATAGATTGCGAATACCCCACTCCGAGGGCTCTCCCAGAAATCGAATGAGTATTGCCCAGAGAAAATCCGGTATCGGTAAAGCCAGGGTCTCGGAGGCCGATGCCAGATTGCGATCCCAAGCTGCTCGCATCGGCCTCCTGCGCTCAGGCCGCAAAGGTTTCGATATCCAGGTTCTGGACTCGGCACACAGAGAGATATGCTCGTCCGAATGAGACAGTGGCACCAAGTCGCTGCTCCCGTAGAGCTTGGTATCAGCCACCTGTTTCAACGGCCTACCCGTCACAGCACTCAAAAGTAATGCCAGGCTTTCTGGGCTGATGTCCCGCTCCACCCATTCAAGAAAGCTGACCCAATCCAGCTCATTCAACTGCTCCCAACGCCCCGCGAGCAACTGGGCACTCCGCTTTATCTGATTGGCCACTGCCCGTTGCTGATAAAGCCCATGTTCAGGAGCTTTTCCTTGCCTACCAGAGTACCGGGCGTTCAGCATTTGAATTGAATTAGCGCTGATGGTGTCGGAAGCCGACAGTCCTCCTAAAACACCCTCATGCAACGCCTGCTCATCATCCGAAGACAGTGCTGGTATCGCCAATAGACCGTCGGTCGCCAATCCGTCGTCTGGATCTACACCGCTTAGATCGTCCCGCCACGAGGTGTCGACGTACTCTCGGGGGCCATTGGATCCCCGAGTGCGGCTTTGCGGAAGCTCACGCCCTAGCGAGAGCCCGATTATTCTTCTGAGATTACGGAAGCGGGCCAATACTGAAGACGCAATCCCCGCCGGGTTTGAACGGATGAAAGCTTCCAAACTCTGGTAGAGCGCTAACGGATTGCAATTAACCTCCCCGAACTGCTCCAAATAATCATCCGACAACAGGCGAATTTCACGACACGCTGCAAGAACATTGATGTCCGGAATCGGTATAACGGTACCCGAACCTGTTCCACGCGATCGCCCTGCATAGACCGACAGGATCACATGCGCCAATAGAACCACGCGTGGCAACGAGCGTGTTGAACGCTGAGAAAGATGGTCCAGTGCAGCATAAACTGGATGTTCAGTGATGTAAGACCCTCGAGAAAATGCCATTTTGGGGATCCATTCAGAGGGCACCGAATCTGCACCTAACTCAATCGCATGGCAGAGTTCGATCATTTCATCCAGATGGGCAAACACCTCCTCACATCGTGAGTAGGACAGCGCCATTTCTCGCATCACTCCAAGAACGTTCGCGATGACCGGCGCGATTGTGATGATGTTCCGTCGATCCTGCGGCGGCGAGATTAGCCTCTCAAGCATCCGTGACGTGACGTCAAAAGGAATTACTGCCGTCATTAGCATTACTCCGTCCGACGATATGTTGGTTGTAGCTCCTCAGGCTTCGGTCGCGAGAACTTCTTTCGATCTCCCGAAAGGAATCTCGCCAACCCCTGCTTCGAATGGATACTTTCTGGAAAACCTTCGCTGGATTTAGATAACTCCCAGAGAGGCAAGACAGACTGCTCATAGACTGCAGGACATAGGGCACCAAAGCTGATTGTCAAAAACTCCAGCAATCCGGCTCGAGCCAGCAGCTTATGTTGTGGAACCTGAGCATGCTCCAGAACTGAGACACGGGTTTTAGGATCTAGATAACCCGCCAATTCCACTGAACGGAAGTTGCCAATAGCGTGAAAGCCGCGCTGGCGTGCTATGACGACAGGGGGGTGTAACGCTATATATTCACTTATGATTTCTTGAGGCCACTCAGAAAGGTCACGTGCACGATATAAGGGATTAGATAAAAGGTTTCGAGCATTCAACGACAGATCCTGCGAAACCATTAGTTGATCCACTCGTATTCGGCGATACCTCAGAATGTCTCTACTCACTGCTGCACCTCATGAAAACTGAATTAAGACTAATGACCTTTGGTCAACATTCATTTTCCACAGGAGGAACAGCCCTGAGTCACCGAAAGGTGGCAGTTTTCTGGGGGTTTTTGTTCAATCAGTCTTTTTCTGAACGAAATTTGGTCAAACAATGACAGCTGTGGGCACAATATCATCTAACTCGCAGGAGCAATTGTCGTCTCTTACCTTGCTAGAATAAGGGGGTAGTCGAGAGGCATACAGAATCATCGAACCACTGCAGAAGGAGGTTTCACTTGGGTAACTTTTTTGTCTTGCTTCTGATCTGTTCGATCATACTGGCCATTCCTGCAATGGTGATTGCGGTACTGTTACTTCGCTCTGACAAGCAACTCTGGGCGGAAATTCAAATCATGGCCCTCGAGAACAAGAATAGCACTGAGGGCGACAAGGAAGTGCTGCAATAAAATGATTGCTCGAGAAGCTGCAATTGGAGCGATGGAGGAAGAGCTCGGTGCACAGGCTCTAACCGAAAATGCCGAAGCTCCGTCAGTCATTGTCGAGGACTACCATGACAAACCCAATGCAGGCCATCTCTGCCGAACTGAATCTGGACCCAAATATCTTTCAGAATCCGACGTGCTTTATCGCTGCGGTTCGGACAGGCATACCCGGCAGCGTGGTCAGGCTTGCCGTGAATTACTTTGAATGCCCGGAACTGATCGCGAAGACCCTCGGCACCGACCTAAATGGCCTAGAGAAAGACTGTGCTGCCAGAGTGCTGAATACCCAAAAGTCAGAGGCACTGCTGGACGGCTTTCGAACACTTTCAGCAGTCCGGATGGCCTGGAGTTCATGCGAGCTCGCAGATCGGTGGCTAATGTCAGAAGTACCAGCTCTCGGCGGCGAGAAACCTCTGGACTTGTTTGATTGCTTCGAGGGACGTCGGTGGGTAACTGAAGTAGCAAAGAAAATTGAAAGGGGCGATTTCAGTTAGCGAACGATACGATATTTTGCTCACAAACCCCTGATTGAGCCATAAACAGTACTAACTTGCCGAAATGCTGGACTCAAGGAGCTTTCAATTCTTTCCAGTAATGCTGACATCCCAGTGCCCCGAAATGAAAAAACCGCCAAAGAAGGCGGTTTTTTCGCCCCAAGCTGATCACAACTTAATGCGCCTGCAAGGGGAGAGTCGTGATCAGAAATATGCACTATCGGCTACGAGTTATCAACCCGGCCCTTGGAATAGGATCTGGCTTCATAGATCTACAGTGAGCCGTTTAATAACTGTTGCTACTAGGCCGAGGCGCAATCTGCGTACTCGCCAACGGAGCATGCTTCGCCCCAAATCTTGAGTCACTGCCGGCGTTTTTCAGCCTCGCTGATGGGTATGAGTTCACGCATCTCGTCCGATTCAATTTGGAACGCAGTGCGTTCCAAATTTACAAGCTCTACAGAAAGCACACACATCGCGTAGCTTTTGAAAAACCAACACCCGTACAATCCAGATAGCCCCCTAGAGGAGGCAACTAGATTGGGCGCGATGAATCACCTAAGCTGTAGTCTGCAAGGTACCGTATCCCTTCTCATTAGGATAAATCATGGATCTCGAGACAGGCATACTCACCGCAATGGCTTTGGGCATTTCATGTGCCGCGCTACTGACCGCGTGGAGTCTCTGGTCACGACGCCTGGAGCTGAAAGAACGCGAGATGAACAAAGAATAACGCTGCTTTCGAAGGAGGGACCATGTCCAGAAAACAGATCACTGAGCAGGAACTACTTGAAGGCCTCAATGCCCACACAGCCCATGCAGACGAGCTAGCCCAGCCTCTGCCCCACGAGCTAACCCCACTGGAACGCCTTAAAGGCTCAGTCAAGCGCTATGACCGGCCAACAGACCCTATCTGGGATGAATTTTGTAAGTCCGCTGAAGGCGTGACGGACGATTTTACGGAGGATCGTGAACAATCCGCAAAAAACCCAAGATAGTTCCATGATTCTATATCAACGCTCTCGGCTTTGACCGAACCTTTAAGGCGTTCCCGCGGGCTAAAGTCTTTGAGCAGCAGCTGTGGCGTTCGCCGCCCGGCATCCAAGCCTTTCAGTAGTTGTTCTTCAGTTGGGCGTTTTGTGTCAAAGTGACGCACTCCGTAATCACAAGAGGGCCAAACCGGGAAACCAGAACCCGCCTTGACCAGATAGGCGATTTACCGGCGACAGTCTCCCAGAAAATCCTGAAACCAGACCGACTCCCGTTCCGTGGGATTTAAATCGTACGATTTTAAGACTCGTACAAACCGAGCCACGTAACCGCACTGACCGGATGGCGGAAGCCATTCGTCCGGCCCCTTGGCCCCTTTGCTTCGGTTCAGGCCCAGTTATACGAATATGAAATATGCGATTTTCGTTGCTGAGTGAGTGAGTTTAGTTGATATACGTAGCCTTAGAAAAATAAGTCGACAACATATTTGCAACAACAAATTTCTTAGGGTTGCTGCTTGAGCAATGCTAGCCAGCCAGCAACATTTTTCTAATCTAGCGTCGCCTTACGATTGCCTATTAGCGATGAGCACTGAAGTCAAACATCAATGGCAATGACATCATAAGTTGGCCGCTCCGGTCGCAAAGCGAACATTCAGATTCGGTAGCAAGGCGTGCGCGTTGTACTCATTACTGTAGTTGCCCCCGCTAAACCGGACACCACCTCATTCGTTTGATGCCAGTTCCGCCCGGTACTCCCAGGGCGATTTCATTTTCAGCCCCTTGTGCGGGTGGCTGCGATTATAGTCCTCGATCCATTCCGGCAACCTGGCCATCACCGTGGCGGCATCAGGAAGATCGTTCAGGTACACATAGTCCCGCTTGAACGTCTTCACGAAGGCCTCAGCCATGCCGTTGCTCTGAGGGCTTCTCACCGGTGTGGTACACACTGCAAAGCCCAGAGAGGACGCGAAGGCTCGCGTTTCTTTGGCAATGTAGCAGCTGCCATTGTCCGTCAGCCATTCCAGCGGATGAGGCACTCGCTCTGACTGGCCGAACCGGTATTCCAGGCTTTCCAGTAGTAGGTCCTGAACCATCTCACCGGTGATGCCACCAGTGGTCGCTACATAGCGCATCAACTCGCGATCACAGCAGTCCAGGCTGAAGGCTACACGGACAACCTCCTTGTTCCAGCAGCGGATCTCAAAGCCGTCTGAGCACCAGCGAAGGTCTGGCTTCAACGTAATGACCTGGCCGTTGTGACAGCGCTCCTGAGGTCGGCCCGTATACCGGGGCAACAGCAGCCCATCCTGCTTCATCAGTCGATACACGCGCTTGTGGTTTACTCGCTCATCGTTGGCTGCGAGCAACCGATTCAGTCGAGCCGTGATCCTTCGATAGCCATTGGCAGCACGGGCCTCGCACAGCTCACGGATAAACGGTAAATGCCGTTCATCGTCCTGTTTGCTGTATCTCGGGCTTCGGCCTTTCTGGCGACCATGAAGGCGATCCAACAGATTGGAGCGCGATACCTTCAGCACTTCAGCAACCCGCTTCAGAGGGTATCGTCCGGTGGCAGCAACGGCATGCGCGAGATCAACTTTTTTGACTGAGCCACCTCCAGGGCTTCCCGGAGTATTTCAGCTTCCATCGTCTTGCGGCCCAACATCCGCTCCAGCTCCCGAACCTTTTTGTTCAGAGCCTTCACCTCGGATGCACTGACAACCTCATCACCGGACTCAATCGCGGACATGCCACCGTCTTTCATCAGCTTCTTCCAACGGAACAACAGACTTGCTGATATACCATGACGCCGGGCTACAAGCGATACTGACATGCCTGGCTGCTCACACTCCGCAACCATGAATGCCTTCTCCTGTGCGGAATACCGGCGACGGCGCTGCACTCCGGTTATGACTTCGATTCTCTCCACCTTGGACACTCCTTTGCACTAGGTCTATGCCTAGGCCTTTGCTTCTACCAAGGTGTCCGGTTTAAATGGGGGCTATTACAATTACCAACACCTGAAGATTTGCCTTAAGTCCAATCATAGGCCAGGAGCGTCTAGTGGACCGGGGTAAGTCCATGTAACGCTTTCAGCGTGTCTACTGTATCGGGGGCCAGCCAGAGAGCAGGGGTGCAGATAAAGGAATTTGCAGGTCAGCGCGGCTCAATTCCGGCATCGTGACCGGCGATTCCGGAAAACTACCCGAAATCGGTCACGTTCAAACGGAATGGGCGGTCACGATGGGCCGGAATATGCAGAAAGAGTGGGGAGGGTATTTTTTACCACTTTATGTGGGAATCCAAAGGGTGAGTTGGTAATCCCCCCGAAAAACAGCGGTGATCAAAAGTAGAATTTTCCGTAAGCTAGACGCAGGGAGATTCTGCATGAAGAAGTCACGTTTTTCCGACAGCCAGATCCTGTCGATCCTCAAGCAAGCCGAGAACGGCGTGCCGGTCCCGGAGCTGTGCCGAGAGCACGGCATGAGCAACGCCAGTTTTTATAAATGGCGGGCCAAGTTCGGTGGCATGGACGCGTCCATGATGGCTCGCTTGAAAGAGCTGGAGGATGAAAACCGCCGGCTCAAGAAGATGTATGCCGAGGAACGATTGAAGGCTGACATCCTCAAGGAAGCTATCGAAAAAAAGTGGTAAAGCCGTCTCGTCGCCGTGAGATGGCGCAGAAAGCCGTCAATGAGAAGCACGTCAGTATTCGCCTGGCTTGCTGGATGTTCAGCATCAGCGAGACCTGCTATCGCTACCGGGCAAAGCTCAGCAGCGAGAATGCCGAAATCGCGGACTGGCTGATCCGACTGACCCATAACCAGCGGAACTGGGGCTTTGGTCTGTGTTTCCTGCATTTGCGCAATGTGAAAGGCTTTGCCTGGAATCACAAACGGGTTTACCGGATTTATCGGGAGCTGGAACTGAATCTGCGAATCAAACCTAAAAAGCGCCTGGTTCGTGAAAAGCCTGAACCCTTGGCCGTGCCGGAAATCATCAATGACAGTTGGTCGATGGACTTCATGCACGACCAGCTTAACGACGGTCGCAGTTACCGACTGCTGAATGTGATTGATGACTTTAACCGGGAAGGCCTTGGCATCGAAGTGGACTTCTCGCTTCCGGCAGAGCGGGTTATCCGATCACTGGAGCAGATCATTGAGTGGCGTGGGAAACCGCGCTCTATTCGCTGTGACAACGGTCCTGAGTACATCAGCGGCAAGCTGTCAGCCTGGGCCGACAAACAAGACATCAAGCTGGCGTTTATCCAGCCGGGCAAACCGCAGCAGAATGCCTATATTGAACGCTACAACCGAACAGTCCGTTACGATTGGCTGGCGCAGTATTTGTTCGACAGCACTGAAGAAGTCCAGGACTATGCCACTCGCTGGCTCTGGCACTACAATCACGAACGACCCAATATGGGACTCGGAGGGATTACCCCTCAACAGAAGTTGGCCATGATGGCCTAAGGTCTACTTTTGAACCCCGCTAAAAATGGGGGGATTACCAGTTTACAATTGGCACAAAAAAACGAACAAACTGCACAGTTCTCCGAAACACAGCGGATAAAGTTACGTCTCCACCCTACTAGGAGACACAGCCATGCATAAATTTGAACTCCACGGTACTGACTCGGCACCAAAGGACTCCCTACCACTTTTAGAAAAATCTAAGAAGGCTTTCGGGATGATTCCCAACCTACATGCGGTTATGGCGGAGGCACCTGGCCTGCTCGAAGCCTACCAAAGGCTTCACGATCTGGTGCTGGAAAGTAGTTTCACAACTGACGAAAAAACCGTCGTCTGGCAGACGATCAATGTTGAACATGAATGCCATTACTGCGTTCCAGCCCATACATTTATTGCAAAGGGTATGGGCGTAGAAGATTCCATTTCGGATGCATTAAGGAACAAAACCCCGCTTCCTACACAAAAGCTGGAAACCCTGAGAGTCTTCACTCTTAGTGTGGTTCGCAAGCGGGGTGACGTTGACACTGCTGAATTTCAGTCGTTCTTCGAAGCGGGCTTTACCAAGCGTCAAGCCCTTGAAATTATTTTAATACTCTCCCAAAAGGTAATGAGCAACTACGTCAATCACTTTGCCGACACGCCTGTGGACGTGCCATTTTCTCGGTTTAAGTGGAAGTAAATACCTGGACGAGCACCTTTGACGTTATCGAACAGTGTCAAAGGTGCCTATTTCCACCTTGAACGCTCCTTCTGTCAGAGTATCCACTCCTCTACTCCACCCTTTCTCGACATTCCATGGGGGGAGGAAACGTATCAAGTGACGACGTTCAGAAGGTTCGTTCAGCCGGAAACAGCGACGCCGAGCTGGTCGAAATCATTAGCAACGTAGCCCTGAACGTTCTGACCAATTACATCTAACGGGTTTTGGCGACTTATATCGATTTTCCGTCGATTCAGGCCGCTATCGGAGTAAAACAATAGAGATCACGGTGGCGAAAAGGAACCACCGTGATCTCCATTTCATTGCTACCATGCTGGAAAATCTCAATCCAAGCCCGCAGGATTGACTGAGCCCTTCAGGTACGCGTGGCAATTCTGAACAAAAACTAGCCTTTTCTTACCCACCACTTGAGAGATCATCTGCTCGTCAACGTCCAACAGCGCCACAATGCTCAACGCGCTTTTATTGCGAAGATCGCAAGCTGTGGCCATCAATTCAACGGTGCTCTTTTTCTGAACGAATTTCAGATAAAACCACCGCCGCAAAAGCTCCTTCATTCCCTCTGTCGGTATATAATTTCCCTGCGATACCTGAGTTAAACCGGTCATGGCGCCCCTCCCGAACCTAATCAACGATAGTCATTGGTTTGACGATCAGGGCGGCCGGAATGTTACAGGAGGGTCTCCTCAAGAATCTTGACGCCGAATTAAGAAGTTTACTCACGAACTACTGGTTTAAAGTATCTTCCACCCACTTCAGAAACCTGACTGCACCGCGGGTCTCAAAGCTGTTCTTGTTTGGTACGTAATAGCAAAGGTTTGACTCTACCGGCTGGGTTTCAAACTGGTGTAGAAGTTTGGTCTTTGACAATCTTGCAGCCAGCGTTGTCGAGCAAAACACCAGTCCGTTTTCCGCCATTGCCTGCTGGATTCCGAAAATCTCTTGATCAAACTTTTTGAGTCTTATATCAGCTCCATCCAGTCCATTTTTTTTCAACCAGGCGCCGAATGGAGGATCCGGTAGCGATCTGTTTTTCCACTCGGTTGTAAACACGGTAATAGCCTCATTTGCCCACGCGGGCGGCTCCTTGCCATACGCGCCAAACACATTAAACGACTCGGATTTGACGACATCAGCTGCCTGAACTTTTGAGGCATCGCCGAGACGGATCGGAATAATGTAGGGCTGGCTGTCGACAGACTCGCCTGTCGAAATTTCGATAGAAATATCCGGGTTGGCTTGCTCAAATTCGTGCTGGGACGGGATCAGCACCATGGCTGCCAAGGATGATGTTGTTGTCACCCTGACCGCACTGCCAGCCTCCATCACCTCTTCCAGAGCACTGTCAATTCTCTGAAATCCCTCCGAGGTGGCTTTTGCCAATCTTGAACCTGTTCCCGTAAGGGATATCCGTCTCCCCTGACGATGAAACAAACTTATGTTTAACCGATTTTCCAGGTTGCCGATGTGGTGCGAAATTGCGGTTGGCGTCAGCGAGAGTTCCTCTGCAGCCAACTTGAAGCTTCCCAGACGAGCAGCCGACTCAAAGGCTTTCAGTGCCTGTAACGATACCTGCACGCGTAATCTCCGAAGTTAACACCAGGTCACAGCTATTCTAGATGAATCTGACTCATCTGTAAGTGCGTTCTTTTCGTTTGTCCCAGCCTCCAGAGGCCCACAAAATGACGCCTGTTATTCACCAACCGAGGAAACCAGAATGAGCACACTATTACACATCGATTCCAGCGTCAGGGCCGCAACTAACCCGAACCCGGATCACGATTCCATATCGAAGAACATCGCTCGTCGATTTATTGAGACCTGGCAACAGAATCGGCCCGAGGATGACTATATCTATCGTGACGTTGGGATGAACCCACCTGATTTCATTTCACAGGATTGGATTGGCGCGGTATTTACCCCTGAGGAAAAAAGGACCCCGGCGCAGAGAGAAAGACTCGCGCTTTCCGATACGCTAATAGCGGAGGTGGCCAAGGCCGACGTTATCCTGATTTCCTCACCAATGTATAACTATGGCATGCCCGCTCACCTGAAGGCCTGGTTCGACCAAATCGTGCGCATCGACAAGACGTTTGATTTTGATCTCTCACGGGGAGACTTCCCCTTGCAGCCCCTACTCTCAGGTAAAACGCTGATCATAGTCACTTCCAGCGGAGAGTTCGGCTTTGAAAAAGGCGGTATACGAGAGGACTCTGGTCACCTTGCACCGCACCTGCATACGCTGAGCAAGTATCTGGGGATAGACACAGTCTACGAAATTGCAGCCGAATACCAGGAATTCGGGGACGAGAGGCATCGGATGTCAGTCGCCAAGGCCAGGCAGCGAGCCGAAAGCCTTGCCGTCAAACTAAGCATTTCAAACCTGACTCAATCGTCGAATCATGAGAGTGCCGATGTGTAAGTCAATTACAGAAGAACGCCTGACGGAGTCTGCCGATATCGCCATTGATTTGGCTGTCAGCAGTGTCAAAGCCAATGGCTTACCGTTTTCGGCAATTATTCTTGATCGAAATGGAGACCTGATTGGCCAAGGGGTAAATCAGGTCACCAAGCATCTCGACTGCACCGCACACGCTGAAGTCCAGGCAATCAGAGAGGCTTCAAGGAGCACAAAGGACGTTTCTCTCCGCGGGACAACACTGATTGCTTCAGGAGAGCCTTGCGCCCTCTGCTACATGGCAATTCGTATGGCGGGGATTGAGAAAGAAAAGTTGTTGTGTTGTCGAATCGATACGAGGTGCAACAACACGGGTTTAATTATCTGTGGACATACGAGTACCTCAACGAGAGTCTCTTTCAGGATATTGAGGTTCTTCCCATCGATCACGAGAGGAAGTTGCTCCCATTTCAGTTGGCCCAAATGAATTAGAGCGATTCAGAGCCTACTTCGCCAGTAATCCACGATACAAATGCGCGAACTTTGTCCGTGCGAAATTTCGCTTCTGGCGCAACCAGGTAATACTGGTATTGCGCCGGGACCGAAAATTCAATCGGGCTCTGAAGCAAGCCGGCTTTAAGAAGATCGGCCACGAGGCTGTACCGCATCAATGCTATCCCCCTGCCGGCCAGTACGGCCTCTACGAGGGTCGTTCCCTCAGTTACCCGAAGCGTTATGGAGCTGTCAGGTATTTCGATGCCGAGTTCTTGCTGAAACGCTCGCCAGGAGCTTTCGAGGTCGCCTGATTCATCAATAAGCCATGGAAGCTTTGCCAGAGTCTCAGGCGTCACGCTGTCGTTATCAATGAGCATGCTGTGACACACTGGCAGCAGTTTTTCTTCGAGCAATAGCCTGGACTCCAGCCCGGGGTAATTACCGCTGCCAAAACGAATCGCGAGATCCACACCATCACCCTGGAAATCGACCAACTGCAGATTGGGCTGAAGACTCAACTGGATCTCAGGATGAGCTCGCTGAAACGAATCAATTCTGGGCACAAGCCACCGACTGGCAAAAGATGGCACCGTTGCCACAGTCAGGCGTCCGGGATCGGAGTTTGGTGCAAACAGGGCTATCCCACGCTCAAGCTCCTGAAAGCCCGTTTCCACATAGCCCGAGAGTGCCCGGCCCTCATGGGTTAATTTCACTTCGCGGGTCAGCCGGACAAAAAGCTTTAAACCAAGAAATTCCTCAAGACCGCGGATATGGGTGCTCACGGCCGCCTGGGAAATGTTCAGAGCCTCTGCCGCCGATTTGAAGCTCAGCTCTCTGGCAGCGTACCGAAATGCCTGCAATGCCCTTAGCGGAGGTAGTTTCTGCATGGGCTCCACTCTACTTACAGTTAATTTTTAATTAAGCATATATCAGTTTTACCCGTTTGTTATCCGAACCGTTCATTGAAAACATTCAGTGACTAAACCCACTGAAGGAACACGCATCATGAAAATTGAAGTCCCAATCATCAGTGCCTTTGTCGACGGCGATTCAGGCGGCAACCCTGCAGGTGTTGTGCTGCACGCCGAACGGTTCAGCTCTGCGGAAAAACAGAAGATCGCCGCTGCTGTCGGGCTTTCGGAAACGGCTTTTGTCTCCCCCTCTGACTCAGCAGACATAAAGCTGGAATTCTTCACACCAACCCAGCAAATCGCACATTGCGGGCACGCGACCATCGCAACCTTCAGCTTTCTGAGGCAAAAAGGTCTGCTAGCGAATAATCGGTCGTCGAAGGAGACCATAGATGGCCTGCGAACAGTCAACATGGAGGGCGAAGCCGCCTATATGGAACAGAAAGGTCCTCGCTTCGAGCCGCTGAACGAGAATGATCTACAGACCGCCCTGCTCTCACTTGGAATAATTGCCGAGGATCTGATCGAGGGTACCGAGCCGATGCTGGTTAATACCGGGAACAGCTTTGTGGTGCTGGGCATTCGCGACAGCGAAACAATTAAAAGTCTTGAGCCGGATTTCAGCCTCATCGAGAAACTCAGCGAAGCACTGGATCTGATCGGTTTCTACGTGTTCTCCCTCGATGGCGTTGGCGCCGGCAGAGACGCAGGCGCCCGCATGTTTGCTCCCCGCTACGGCATCCTGGAGGAGTCTGCGACGGGAATGGCAGCTGGCCCGCTGGCCTGCTATCTGCGTGAGCAACTCGGTATACAGAGGCAGGAATTCACTATCGAACAGGGCCGCTGGATGGCCACACCTTCACCAAGTGTCATCAACGTAAGGCTGACCATTGGAACCGACAACAGAATCGAAAACCTGTTCGCAGGTGGCCGGGGCAAGATCAGAGAGGTTGTTGAAGTTGAGGTAATCCATCACCTGACCTGATGTGTTGTATACCGCAAAGCAATTTTTTCTGAAGACGGGAAAGCAAGAGAATAACCATCAAGCCAATACGGCGATGCTGTTTAACTCAACTTTCTTAAAAGGTGGAATATCACATGAACGCAATCAACAAGTTCTTTCTCGTTTTCTCTGTAATCGCTTTCTCCGCTTTCGCACAGGCTGAAGGTGTGAGCCAGGAAGATATCGATCGTGGAAACAATCCAGCGACCGAAACAGTCGATCTTGGTGTCAGCAACTAAGCTGAGCACACCGAAAAGGGGCGGTCACCATGACCGCCCCTTTTTTTGTCTGCTCCATAATCAGATTTCCTGGATGCCGCTCAAGGCAATAGTGGAGCGGCACAGTGCCGCTCTTCAGGTGAAAGACACCAGTACTAAAAGCCCGAAAAACACGCTGATAACGGTTGTAACACCCGAAACGTCCGAAGTGCCGCCGTCGCCCGTGATCCACCGACGCACAGCTTTCAGGAAACGTTTGGGAGTGTAGATGTTTTTGCGGTAGTTGCTCTGATAGTAGTGCAACAAAAACAACGGCATGGTTTCTGTATCGAAACGGTACCACAGCTTCAGTACCCCAAGGATATCCTTTCGACAGGCCCAGCTCTGAACAGATGACGGCAGCCAACTCAGGGGAATAGCTGAGCCAAAATCGATGATTGCGGGGTCGCCCTGCCCAGACACAAGAATGTTTCCGGAATTGCCAAGGTCCATGTGGGCAACGCCATGCTGGTGCAGGGTTTTCACATCACTGAAAAGCTGTGAGAAGAAGTTCTCTGGGAGACCCTTGCCGGCCGCAATATCCTTTACCGGCCTACCCTCGATCAAACGATAATGAATGGTAGGCGAAGCGTCTGATGGCCGACTGACTTGATCAGGCGTGAAATCCAGGTGCTCGACTTTTTTCAGCATCCTGAATTCGTGAGACGCGAGAAACCTGAAGTAATTCCCGAGCAGGCCCCGGGAGAATCTGAAAGCCTTGTATACGTGCCTGTTGCCGCTGCTGTCTGCGTTTACCGAAATGATTGGCTTGTACCATTTCTGGTCAGCAGTATCAGTGACTGCAGCAGGCTGCCAGCTGGAACCCATCGACGGGCAGTTCGTTTGGCCTTTCATTTCCCCTCCCAACTCCAGGACATGCAGATTATTGGGCAAGCCGGCCGGTTCAATCGTGGTTTAACCAGCCCCTTGCCGATGCCGCGAATGGCGACATCTGCAGAGGATTATTGGAAGTTTTCGGGACGCTGAATAATTCCGTTGCGGTATCTTTGTCATCACTGGAAATGATGACTGGATTTTCCAGTACTTCAGGCGATGGCTTTTACCGTCGAATGGCCACAAGGCGAGTTGGTCATGATGTCATGCCAGCGCTCACGAAGGAGCCGTTCAACATGGTTTCGCAACCAGACGATACCGGGGTCGCGGTCGTGGCGCGTGTGCCAGATGAGGTACAGGCTGGTCGGATCTACTTCGAAAGGCAGCTGCCCCATCCAGAGCCCGTCTACGAACCCGCAGTCCTGGCTGATCAACTCGGGAACCGAAGCGATGAGGTTGGAATCCCTGAGAACCTGGGGAACAATCGAAAAATGGTTAACGGTGGCTGCAATACGCCTGCTCTGGCCCTTCTGATCCAGGAAGCTATCTACGAAACCATGGGCATCCCCTGACATCGTCACAAGCAGGTGACGGGCCTCAAGGAATTCATCCATGGTTATCTGCCGGCCAGCCAGCGGATGGTCGGCACGCATCGCCAGAACGTACCCGCCTTCGAATAACCAGGTGCTTCGCAAGCTGTGATCGTGCTGGGTAAGCATGCCGACTGCCAGATCCACATGGGCCTCGCGCAAATCGTCGTATGTCCCTTCCGGTGTGTATGGCACGGCGTGAATATCAACGCCAGGCGCCTGATCCTCCAGCAGTTCGATTAACTGGCGCCAGATCATTTCGACCGTCACATCCGTTACTGCGATGCGAAACTTTCGCTTTGACGTGGCTGGATCGAATTGAGTTGCACTAACCGCATTGGTCAGCGCATACATATGATCGCCAACCTGATCCCACAGGCTGAGCGCATAGGATGTCGGTTCGATGTTTCGGCCTTTACGCACGAACAGCGGGTCGTTCCAGATCTGGCGCATCCTTGAAATCGCATTGGACACGGCGGGCTGAGTCATGGCGAGCCGGTCTGCTGCACGGGTCACTGAGCGCTCAGTCATAATGGCATCAAAGATGTACAGCAGCTGGAGTTCTTGAGTTTTCATTCAACGATCCTGGTCATGACAACCGGACAAGTCTGGCTGGCAAATGGTTCCACCGCAATCGCGTTAAAGGCGGGGTTGACAACGTTTATACGAAGAAGCCCCCCTTTCGGGAGGCTCTGAACAGGCGTTACAGGTGGCCTTTCACAAATGCCCTCAACTCGCCCAGGCTGCCAGCTCCTGTCTTCTGGGCAATCACGCCGCCGTCCTGGAACAGGGACAGTGTCGGAATGCCCCGGATGCGCATTTTTGCAGTAATGTCCGGGCTGTCGTCCACGTTTACTTTGGCAATGGTCAGTCGCTCACCAAACTCATCTGCAAGTTCCTCAAGCATGGGAGCAACCGTCTTGCAGGGGCCGCACCAGGGCGCCCAAAAGTCCACCAGCACGGGGCGATCGCTCTTCACAACCTCCTGCTCAAAATTTATATCTGTTACTTCTATCATGTTGCTCATCGGCAAACCTCCTCTACGTATGAATCTGTTTCCAACATTGAAGCCTTCTGCCAGTGAAAACCAATTGCAGGACTGTATAAGTTCTATTTCCTGCAATGATGATTCCGTACCTGGCCATCACAGTCGTTTGCTGAATACCAGCCCACCCCACGCAAGCGTACGGTTCCCTGTGCCGGATTTGATTTCGGAACTCTGAACACGCAGCACATAACTCAGTTCGGTGCCCGCCAGGAAGCTGTGGGTGTAACCAGCCCAGACCTCGGCCAGGAGAATGTTCAGCTCGTTGGCATCCAGTTCGTGGTCCGAATCGCGGAATTGGCCCTGCAAGAAAGCATTGTAGGCACGAGCTTTGACTGACATTCCGCCCCAGAAGTAGTTTTCCCGTCCACCCGGGGCTGACACACCGGGGGCGCGTTCACCGTAAGCCATCAATTCGGGGTTAAAGCGGTTATCGGGTGATGAGATCAGACCATCCCTGAAAACCAGGGCCGCACCGAACTCAGTCAGGTACCCGGCGGAACCGAAATAGGTCACTTTGAACTGCTGATTCGGCTGACTGGCATCCAGGTATTGATGGTATGCAGCGGAATACCGGAAGGTCAGCTCTCCGCCATTGGAAATCTGGTGGCCCCAGCCATTTGCCCGGTCGCTACCGACGACCTTGTGAACCGCATTCTGGCCGGATTTGAAAACATCCAGCCCCAGCACGCCCACAGTCATTGATGTCGTCCAGCCCGATTTCGCGCGCAGGGCCTGATAGCTCTGGCTCGACGACAGGTATACCAGGCTGCTGTATGGACGATCGTTCCGGTCAATGGCCGACTCTTTGATCTCCTCGGGCGTGAAGCCATACACCCCAAACTCGAGCGCCGCGCTCTTTGGCTTCGCAACCTTTCCTCCCAGGAATGGCAGCACATAACCATCCAGTCCCTGACTGATGCTCGAAACCGGGTTCTTGATGAATTCCTCTGAATTCGAGGAATACGTAATGGCCGCCCCGGCGGTGTAATCCCGATCTGTCTGCGTTGGAGCAAAGAGATCGTTATCCGTAGACAGAGCCATCACCGAGTCTGAGGACTCGGCCTGCGCGGTAAAGGCCAACAGGGAGACCGCAAACATAGGTACCAGAAAACGCGAATTCATAGCCAACTCCGAAAAGTGTGTCGGTAAAGTTGGCGCTATTCTTCGATTGACTGGCGCTCAGGACTAATCAAGCGTCGGTATTCAAAACATCACTCATGCTTATGGGTAAGTAGTTCTACGTGCACTTTTTGAACTCCCCCGGCCAACGGCCATCACTCCAAATGATGTATTGCATACCGTTTGGGAATTATTCGTTACGACTCTTCAACTCCATACTTCGCTCCATCTGATATCGAGTCCATTGGCGACTCCGGTATGAGCATCAACCCATCGAACTTTGGAGAACATGTTATGCATAAATTTGTACTGATCACTCTGGCTTCACTTTTTGCAGCCGCCGCCCTGCCCGCTAACGCTACCCTGGCAGACCGTAAATCCGATGAGCCCCGCTCCGAGCAGGCTCAGCCCGCTCCCTACAGCGGCCAGATTGTGATTCGCGGTGAAATTCAGGATCGCGACGCTGAGAACCATACGGCCAAACCGGCTCCTTACAGCGGTCAGATTGTTATCCGTGGCCAGGTGCAGCCCGAAAGCCACGGTTGAGTTTGAGCTGTTTTTTTTTGCGTCTTGGCACCAGGGACGGTGCGTTTTTAATCCCGAATTAGGGCCGGAACGGCGAATTGGTAAACTCGACGATTTCGCGAGCCACTTCTGGATTCTGCAACAGTCGGCTATGGCCATATCCCGTTGTATGGATCATACGGCTCCTCGGAAAAGCCTCGTGCAGGGCACGGGATTCGACAACAGGGACTTCTGAATCCAGATCATCGTGGATGAGCAACACAGGTGTCTTGATCGCAGGCGCAAGCGCAAGCAAATCCAGGCGATCAACACTCAGCCCCACCGTTTCTTCCATACCGCGCACGAAAACACGTTCACTCCGCTTGCCAAGGTTCACAAACCGGGCGAACCGGCTGAGTACACCCTTAATCGTTGCCGGGCCTGAGACCAATACCAGACGATCAAAGCACCCCTTGCTGGATTGGGCATAAACAAGCGCCGCGGCACCCAGAGAGTGACCGACCCCAACATCAAACGAACCACCCACGTATTCATGGGCTTCCAGAACCGCCTCAATAAAGCGACCCGGATGTGATTCGGTGGCTTGCGATTCGCCATGCCCGGCCGGATGGACGGCATAAACGGTGTATTCATCAGCATCTATCACACTCAATAGATTCTTGAATTGTCCTATCCAGCCCGACCACCCATGCAGGAGCAGAATTTTCTTCGGGCCACTTCCATAGATTGACAGAAAGCCGTTGTTACGAAGGGGCACGACCGTCTGGAAAAGCTCTCGGGATGAAGCGCGCCGTTCAGCCTTGATTCGTGGGCTGGTCATAAGCTCCACAGCTTTAGACGCGGCCCGCGATGGCAGCAATCGGCTGTAAACACCAAACGCAGCCTGGAATAGATTCAAAGAAAGATTCATTTCCGTTTTCCTCAACCTGAAAAAAAGGCTCTGATTCCGGGCAACCTCTTCCCATATCGAATCAGCTTATTTAAAGTGTATATACACCTTTAAATGCAATGCAAGTAAAATTGTTCATTTCTTGCACATGTGGTTCACCAGCAACGGTCGCTCAAACAGATGGACAACTATTCCAACCGTCCTGCCGCCTCCGCTCTGGCCAATGAACAGAGAATGGCAGGCACATTCACTAGGAAGGAGACAGTCCATGTCCGTCAGTTCGCAAACCACATCTTTCTCTCTGTATCACTATCGCTCATGCCCTTTTTGCGCATACACCCGCTCCGCGATGAAGCACATCGACATCAAAGTGGAAGAACGAGATATCGCCCGAAACCCGGCCTATCGGGCTGAGCTGATCAAAGGCGGCGGCAGAGCGCAGGTTCCCTGCCTAAGAATCGAATCGAACGAAGAGGTGCGTTGGCTTTACGAATCCCAGGACATCGTCCGCTTCCTTCAGCGCCATGCTGCCCAGGCAGCTGATCACGCACAAACCGTGTGAAAGATCCCAGAGACATAAAGGAGAGCAAGCATGCTCAAACGAAAAGTTGATGTTGCCATCATTGGCACGGGCACAGCGGGTATGGGTGCCTACCGGGAAGCTCGCAAGCATACCGACAGCATCGCGTTGATTGAGGGGAGCCACTATGGCACCACTTGCGCGCGTGTCGGCTGCATGCCCAGCAAGCTTTTGATAGCCGCCGCAGAAGCCGCCCATGGCGCAAAACATGCGAGTGTTTTCGGGCTAAATGTCCCGACAGTTGAAACCGACGGTGCGTCGGTCATGGATCGCGTAAGAAGAGAACGCGACCGGTTCGTCGGGTTTGTTGTTGAAGATGTCGACGACTTTGATGATAGCCATAAGGTCCGTGGTTACGCACGCTTCCTGGACGCCCATCGTTTGCAGATTGATAACGGTCTCGAAATCACTGCCGACCGGATTGTTATTGCAACAGGTTCCAGACCATTTATCCCCGAAGTACTGGAGGGCGCGGGTAACCGCCTGCTTGTTAATGACGATGTATTCGAACTGGAGCACCTTCCGTCATCCGTACTGGTTGTCGGGACAGGTGTCATCGGTCTGGAACTGGGGCAGGCTCTAAGCCGGCTCAACGTCAAGGTTACGATGCTGTCGCGCAACGAATCGATCGGTGGAATTGCCGACTCCGAAATCCGGAAGATTGCTGCGGATACTTTCCAGTCCGAATTTGATCTGGTTCTTCACGCGGAAGTCCTTGCAGCGAAAGAAACCCTGAACGGTGTGCAGGTAACCTACCGCAAATCTGGAGGCATCGTTCACACGGTCGTGGTTGACTACTAATCAGAAACAAAGTAAGCGAACATCACCCGGCGATATACGCCAGGTCCGGATGACCGAAAAAAGACTTCAATAACCGGGGTAGTTTCTGTAACCGCCGAAGTTGTCGATAAACGATATTCC